>DASWRQ010000307.1:0-40782 GCA_036403095.1 Kutzneria sp.
AGCGCCGCGGACGAGGAGCTCGTTCTCCTCGCCGAGCCGGAGCTCGACGCCGGGAATGGCCGGCCCGCAGGTGCCGAAGCGGTTGGCGTGCGGGGGATTCAGCGTCGCCAGGCCGCACACCTCGGACATGCCCCAGCCCTCGGACAACGGAATGCCGAGCGCATTGATGAACTCCACGGCGTCGGCGGTGATCGGGGCGGCGCCGCACAGGGCGTACCGGATCTGGTCGAAGCCGATCATGGCCCGCAGCGGCGCCAGAGTGCGCTCGTCGGCCTGCTGGTAGCGGGTCCGCAGCTGCTCGTCGGGCTGCTCGGTCCGCACGTGCTCGAGACCGACCCGAACGGCCTGGGTCAACGCGGCCTTGCGAGCCTGGTTGACCTCGCCGGCGATCATCGCCTCGACGCCGGCGCGGATGTTGTACCAGACCTGCGGCACCGCGCCGAAGATCGTCGGCCGGCACTCGACCAACGCGGCCAGCACGGCCCGCCGGTTGGCCACGCACGTCACCTGGAGACCGGTGACGATCTGCGTGTAGTGCGTGCCCCAACGGTCGGCGACGTGCGCGTGCGGCAGGAAGGAGATGATCCGGTCGTTGTGGTCGGCCGGCAGCACCGACTCGGCCGCGGTGACCGCGGCGATCATGTTCCGGTGGCTGAGTTCCACCCCTTTGGGCGGCCCGGTCGTGCCGGAGGTGTAGATCAGCGTCAGCACGTCGTCCGGCTCGACGGCCCGCCAGGTGGCCTCGAAGTCGAAGCCCTCGGACGCCCGCGTCTCCAGCTCGGCCAACCCGATGGTGCCCTCGGGGGCGGCGTCGACGCAGACCACGTGCTCCACGGCCGTGCCGTCGCGGCCGGCCAGCACGGCGGGCAGGAACTGCTCCTCGCAGATCACCACCCGGTTGCCGGCGTTGCCGACCAGGAACTGGATCTGCTCCGGCGACGAGGTGTTGTACAGCGAGAACGGCGTCGCGCCGAGGTGGAAGACGGCGGTGTCGACCAGGTGGAACTCGGGGCGGTTGACCATCATCAGGGCGACGGTGTCGCCGCGGCGCACGCCCAGCGCGGCCAGCCCGGCGGCGATGTGCCGCACCCGGTCGGCGTACTCGCGCCAGGTGACGGTGACCGCGTCGGCCGGGGTGCGCAGCGCCACCAGGTCGGGGTGCTTGGCCGCCGTCGCCTGGAACACGGCGCACAGCGTGCTCATGTCGGTCCTCGACCCCCGATCCCTTCGCCTCCCCAGGCAATCGCGTTGACGCTAACAGCTCGCCTGATGGGTGCCAATCAACGCGTCCGGGCACCGCGGGGGTGGTGGCCGAGTGGTCACGGTGATACAAAGAGAGGGAATCGTCTCACCGTTTCGGGAGGCGGCCATGGACCTGGCCGGACCGGGCTCGCTGCACTGGCGCCACGCCGGTGACAACCGCGTGCTGATCCTGCTCGTGCGGGTCGGCCTGTTGCAGCTGATGCATCCCGGACTCGGGGCCGGCGTCCACGACCATTCCGACTTCTTCGGCGAGCCGTGGGAACGGATCATCCGCTCGGTGCCGCAGATCCAGGGCGTCACCTTCGACTGGCCGGACGCGGCCGCCACGGCCAGGCGGATCACCGCCTATCACGTGGACATCAAGGGCGCCGACGAGCGGGGACGGCGCTATCACGCGCTGGATCCGGAGACCTATTTCTGGGCTCACCTGACCATTTTCGACACGATGATCCGCTCGATCGAGTTGTTCGACCACCGGCTGAGCGACCGAGAGAAGGCGCAGCTGTACGCCGAAACCATGGCCGGCTACCGGCTCTACGGGGTCAGCGACCGCTGTGCCCCCGACGACTGGGCCGGCTACCAGCGCTATCTGGACCGGATGTGCCGGGAGGTGCTGGAAGTGACGCCGGTGGCCCAGGGGCTGCTGGACTTCGTCGAGCGGCCGCCGGAGCGCTTCCCGCTCGTGCCGGCCCCGCTGTATCGCCTGGTCAAGCGGCCGTTCGGCAAGTTCCTGTGGTGGGTCAACCGCGGCACCCTGCACCCGGCGGTCCTGGACCGGATCGGGGCCACCTGGACCGCCCGCGACGAGCGTCGGCTGCGGATCTTCGCCCGGTTCGTGCGCGTCCTGTGGCCGCTGGTGCCGTACCGGCTGCGGTACTCGCCCCGCTCCCGAGCGGCGATGAAGCGGGTCGCCGGTGCCGGTTGACGACGACCTGATCCTCGACGCGGCCGTCGAGGAGCTCCGCGCCTACGGCCTGCGGCGCACCAGTGTCGACAATGTCGCCCGCCGCGCCGGGCTGTCCCGGGCCACCGTCTACCGACGGTTCGAGAGCAAGAACGTGCTGGTCCAGGCGGCTCTGGTGCGGGAGAGCGCGCGGTTCTTCGGCGAGATCGTCGCGGCCATCGGGCCGTTGCCGTCGGCCGAGGAACGTCTGGTCGAGGGGTTTGTGGTGGGGCTGCGCAAGGTTCGCACCGACGCGCTGCTGACCCGCCTGCTGGTCAGCGACCCCGAGGAGCTGGTGCCGTACCTGACCCTGCGGGGCGCGGGGGTGATCGCCGCGGCCAGCGAGTTCCTGGTGTCGCAGTACGCGGAGGTCGGCGGCCCGATGGCCCGTGATCCCCGCGTGCTGGCCGAGATGTTGGTGCGGCTGGCCATCTCCTTCACGCTCACGCCGGACGGCTCGGTCGCCGTGGACGACGACGATGCCGTGCGGGACTTCGCCCGCTCCTATCTGGTGCCGCTGATGTCCTGATCGGATCTGGTGCCGCCACGCCCCCGATGCCATGGTGGGCGCGAACGAGGGGAGTGGCCATGGCCGAGGTGTGCGTGATCGGCGCCGGCTCGTCCGGCATCGCGGCGGCCCAGGTGTTGCAGGCGCGCGGCATCGACTTCGACTGTTACGAGGCGGGGTCGCAGGTCGGCGGCAACTGGCGGTACCTCAACGACAACGGCATGTCATCGGCCTACCGGTCGCTGCACATCAACACCTCCACCCGGCAGATGCGGTACGCCAGCTACCCGATGCCGCCCGGCCTGCCGGCCTACCCCGACCACTTCCAGATCGCCCGCTACTTCGACGATTTCGTGGCGCACTTCGGGCTCCGCGACAAGATCGCCTTCCGTACCGAGGTCACGGCCGTCGTGCCGCGCGACGGCGGTCACGACGTGACCGTTCGGGAGCTTCCCGACGGGCAGGAGCGGACTCCGCGCTACCGCTCGGTGATCGTCGCCAACGGGCACCACTGGGATCCGCGGGAGCCGGAATTCCCGGGGGAGTTCACCGGTGAGCGCGTGCATTCCCACTACTACAAGACATTCGAGCCGTACGTTGGCAAGCGCGTTGTCGTGTTGGGCATCGGCAACTCGGCGTGCGACATCGCGGTGGAGCTCTCCCGCGTCGCCGATCGCACTTTCCTGGCCATGCGCCGCAGCGCCCACGTGCTGCCCAAGTTCCTGTTCGGCATTCCGACCGATCACCTGACGACTTCGCCGCTGGCCCGCGGACCGCTGTGGCTGCAACGGCTTTCCATGCGGGCGATGCTCGCGTTGACCCAGGGCAGCGTGACCAGATACGGCCTGCCCGAACCGGATCACCAGGTGCTGGCCGCGCATCCGACCGTCTCCGACGACATTCTCACCCGCATCGGCCACGGCGACATCGCGGTGAAGCCGAACATCGCTCGATTCGACGGCTCGTCGGTGGTTTTCACCGATGACAGCCGGGAAGAGGTCGACGCCGTCATCTACTGCACCGGTTACCGCATCTCCTTTCCGTTCCTGACCGACGACGTCCTGGCCACCGCCGACAACGAAGTGGCGCTGTACCACCGGGTCGTGCCGGTCGACCGGCCCGGGCTGTACTTCCTCGGCCTGATCCAGCCGCTCGGCGCGATCATGCCGCTGGCCGAGGCCCAGGCCCACTGGATCGCCGACCTGATCGAGGGCACGGCCACGCTGCCGACGGCGGCCGAGATGCGGCGGGAGATCCACCGCTACCGGGAGCGGATGCGGCGCCGCTACGTGGCCTCCAAGCGTCACACGATCGAGGTGGACTTCCAGGAGTACCTGGCCGACCTGAAACGGCTCCGGCGTATGTTACCGTCGAGTAACTCGACGGGCGCTGGGAGCTGATGATGGCCGATCTCGATCAGTTGGTGTCGCTGAGCGTCAAGGTGGCCGGGCATGTCGCCGAGGTGACCCTGCTCGGTCCGGGCAAGGGCAACGCCATGGGCCCCGACTTCTGGCGCGAGCTGCCGGTCGTCTTCGCCGCCCTGGACGCGGACCCGCAGGTCCGGGCGGTCGTGCTGACCGGCAGCGGGGCCAACTTCTCCTACGGGCTCGACCTGCCGGCCATGATGCCCAGCTGGGCCGAGCTGCTCGGCGCCGACCCGGCGCTGGCCGAGCCGCGCACCCGCTTCCTGCACGACCTGCGCCGCCTCCAGGACGCCGTGACCGCCGTCGCCGCCTGCCGCAAGCCGGTGATCGCGGCCGTGTCCGGCTGGTGCATCGGCGGCGGCGTGGACGTCATCTCGGCCGCCGACATCCGGCTGGCCAGCGCCGACGCCAAGTTCAGCGTGCGCGAGGTCAAGGTGGCCATCGTCGCCGACCTGGGCAGCCTCCAGCGGCTGGTCGGCATCATCGGCGAGGGGCACCTGCGCGAGCTGGCCTTCTCCGGCCGGGACATCGACGCCCGCCGGGCCGAGAAGATCAACCTGGTCAACGACGTGTACGAGACGCAGGACGACGTGCTGGCCGCCGCCCGCACGCTGGCCGAGGAGATCGCCGCCAACCCGCCGCTGGTCGTGCAGGGCGTCAAGGACGTGCTCGACACCGCCCGGGCCCCGCAGGTCGCCGCCGGGCTGCGCTACGTCGGCGCGTGGAACTCGGCCTTCCTGCCCAGCAAGGACCTCGGCGAGGCGGCGGTCGCGTTCTTCGAGCGCCGCCCGCCGAAGTTCTCGGGGCAGTGACCTCGGGAACGAGTCAGCCGTTGCGGTCCGGACCGGCCTTGTCCAGGCTGATCCGGACCAGCACGCGCTGGTCCCGGACCATCGCCGCCCGGTAGTCGTCCCAGTCCGGGTGCTCGCCCGAGACCCGCCGGTAGTACTCGACCAGGCCGTCCATCGCCTCCGGCAGGTGCACGACCGAGGCCGTGCCCTCGACCTGGATCCAGCGGCCGAAGAACTCGTCCGGCAGCACGCACACGGCCACCCTCGGCTCGCGCAGGATGTGCTTGAGCTTGTACGCGGTCTCCCTGGTGCTGATCACCACGTAGCCCTCGGCATCCACGTCGACCGTCACCGGCGACATCTGCGTGGTGCCGTCGGCGCGGGTGGTGGCCAGCACCGCGCGGTGCTGGCTGCGGATTACATCCCTGGCAGCGTCGAGATCCATATCTGCTCCAACCGCCGTGGTCCAGGACACATTCCCTAGCCGGCGAGCGCCTGCGACACCACCTCGCGGGCCTCCTGCTGGATCAGGGCCAGGTGCTCGTCGCCCTGGAAGCTCTCCGCGTAGATCTTGTACACGTCCTCGGTGCCCGACGGCCGGGCCGCGAACCAGCCCGACCGGGTGACGACCTTGAGGCCGCCCAGCGCCGCCCCGTTGCCCGGGGCCTCGGTCAGCCGCTGCTCGATCGGCTCGCCGGCCAGCTGGGTCGCGGTCACGGCCTCGGGGGACAACTTGGCCAGCTTGGCCTTCTCCTCGCGGCTGGCCGGCGCGTCGACCCGGGCATAGCTGGGCGCGCCGAACTCGCCGACCAGCTCGGCGTAGCGCTGGCTGGGGGTCTTGCCGGTGCCGGCGGTGATCTCCGCGGCCAGCAGGCACAGCAGCAGCCCGTCCTTGTCCGTGGTCCACACCGAGCCGTCGCGGCGCAGGAACGACGCCCCGGCGCTCTCCTCGCCGCCGAACGCCACCGAGCCGTCCAGCAGGCCCGGCACGAACCACTTGAAGCCCACCGGCACCTCGACCAGCCGACGGCCCAGGCCGGCGGTCACCCGGTCGATCATGGACGAGCTGACCAGCGTCTTGCCCACCGCCGCGTCGGCCGACCAGCCGTCGCGATGTCGGTACAGGTAGTCGATGGCCACGGCCAGGAAGTGGTTGGGGTTGAGCAGGCCGGCGTCCGGGGTGACGATGCCGTGCCGGTCGGCGTCGGTGTCGTTGCCGGTGGCCAGGTCGAACTCGGCGCTGCGGCCGATCAGCGAGGCCATCGCGTCGGGGGAGGAGCAGTCCATCCGGATCTTGCCGTCCCAGTCCAGCGTCATGAACCGGAAGGTGGCGTCCACCAACGGATTCACCACGGTCATGTTGAGCCCGTAGCGGTCGGCGATCTCGCCCCAGTAGTCGACGGAAGCGCCGCCGAGCGGGTCCGCGCCGATGCGCAGCCCGGACGAGGAGATCACGTCCAGGTCGACCGCCGACGGCAGCGCGCTCACGTACGCGTCGAGGAAGTCGTACCGCCCGGTGGTTTCCGCGGCGAGAGCTTTTGCGTAGGTCACTCGCTTCACGCCGGCCAGCCCGGCGGCCAACAACTCGTTGGCGCGGTCCTGGATCCAGCGCGTCACGTCGGTGTCGGCCGGGCCGCCGTTGGGCGGGTTGTACTTGAAACCGCCATCACGTGGGGGATTGTGCGACGGCGTGATGACCACGCCGTCGGCCCGATCGGGCCCGCCATCGGTGTTGTGGGCCAGGATCGCCCGCGACAGCGCCGGGGTCGGCGTGTAGCCGCCGCGGCTGTCGATCAGCACCCGAACCCCGTTGGCCGCGAACACCTCCAGCGCGCTCACGAACGCCGGCTCCGACAACGCGTGCGTGTCCTTGCCCAGGTACAGCGGGCCGGTGATGCGCTGCCCGGCGCGGTACTCGCAGATCGCCTGGCTGGTGGCGAGAATGTGGTCCTCGTTGAACGCCGTGGCCAGCGCCGAGCCGCGGTGCCCCGAGGTGCCGAAGGCCACCCGCTGCTCGGGCGCCGAGGGGTCCGGATGCTCGGCGTAGTAGGCGGTGACGAGCTTGGCCAGGTCGACCAGATCGGACGGCGCAGCGGGCTGTCCGGCCCTGGGATCCACCGACATCCGGGCTCCTTCTGGGTAGGCGCGCAGTGGCGGTCGGCATTGTCTCACCCTGACGGCGGTGTTTCGCCGGGCCCGGATGCAATCAGGTAACTGTGGGGAGTTTGACCGAGGAAGGGCGCATGAGCAGACCTGGACGCCGTGGCCGTGCGACCATCGAGGACGTCGCCAGACTGGCGGGGGTGTCGCGGCAGACCGTGTCCCGGGCGGTCAACGACATGGCCGAGATAACGCCGTCCACCAAGCAAAGAGTGCTGGAGGCCGTGCGCACGCTCGGCTACCGGCCGAGCCGGTTCGCCCGGGGACTGGTCAAGCAGGACACCACGACCATCGGCCTGATCATCTCCGACCTGGTCAACCCGTTCTTCCCCGAGGTCGCGGCCGGCGTGCTGGCGGCGGCCGAGCACCGCGGCTGGCACGTGGTCGTCTGCGACACCCAGTACTCGCTGGAACGGGAGCTGGCCGCGCTGGAGGTGCTGTCCCACCAGGCCGACGCGATCGTCGGCTATCTCGGCAACACCGACGACGAGCTGGAGCGGCACGCCGGCGGGGTGCCGCTGGTGCTGCTGGAGCGGCCCGGCAACTCGCCGCGGCTGGGGTCGGTGCGCATCGACATCGAGGGCGGCGTGCTGGCCGGCCTGCGGCACCTGGTGTCGTCCGGGCACCATCGGATCGGCATGCTCGACGGGGCCCCGTACCCGTCGCAGGACGGCCGCCGCCGGCACTACCTGGCCGTGGCGCGGGAGCTGGGGCTGGCCGTGGACGACGGCTGGATCTTCGACTGCGACCACTCGGTGGCCGGCGGCGTGACGGCGATGGAAGCCCTGCTCGGGGCCCATCCGGACGTCACGGCGGTGTTCGCGTTCAACGACCTGGTGGCCGTCGGCGCCGTGCAGGCCGCGCGGGGGCAGGGCCGGCAGGTGCCGACCGACTGCGCGGTGATCGGCTTCGACGGCCTGGCGCTGGGCGAGCTGGTCGACCCGCCGCTGACCACGCTGCACATCGACAAGCGGCGCATCGGCGAGCTGGCCGTGGAACAGGTCGGGCTCATTCTGTCCGAGCAGACCTCGGCGGCCACGCACTGGCCGGTCGTGCGGCCGAGGCTGGTGATTCGGCGCTCGGCCTGACGGCATGTCTTGATCTCGGGCGGCCTCGGTACGGCATAGTCGACGGTCTATGAGGCACGTGTTCGACGACGTGCTCGATCGGCTGGCCGCCGCCGATCCGGGCACGCTCCGGTTGCGGCAGGCGATCCGCACGGCGGTCAGCGTCGTGCTGGCCATCGCCGCGCTCGCGCTGCTCGGGCTGCCCATCACCACGATCATGCTGGGCACCATCGTGGCGATGATGTCGGCGATGTCGGTCAACGACAAGACCGTCCGGGCCCGGGCCGTGACCTT
Source organism: Kutzneria sp. (assembly GCA_036403095.1). Classification (GTDB taxonomy): domain Bacteria; phylum Actinomycetota; class Actinomycetes; order Mycobacteriales; family Pseudonocardiaceae; genus Kutzneria. The sequence goes on from DASWRQ010000307.1 coordinate 8,451, forward strand.
CGTGCTGCTGCCGTTCGTGGCCGGCGGCGTGATCGCCACCGGCGCGCTGTTGGAGCCGTGGCCGCAGCTCGGCGACGTGGCCTTCCTCGTGATCATCTTCGGGGCCGTCTACCTGCGCCGATACGCCCCGCGCGGCTTCGCTGTCGGCATGGTCGCGTTCATGACGTTCTTCTTCTCGCTGTTCATCCGCGCCACCGTCGCGCAGCTGCCGCTGTTGCTGCTGTCGGTCGTGGTGGCCCTGGGCTGCTCGGCGCTGTCGCACTTCGTGCTCGTGCCGCGGCGGCCCCGGCTGTCGCTGCGGCGGATCATCGTCGCTTTCCGAGCCCGCCTCGGACAGCTCGTGGACGCCGCCGCGCACCTGCTGGAGGACCCGGACGACCGCCGGCACGAGCAGGTGCGGCGGCGGGTGGCGCGGCTGCACGAGTGCGCGCTGATGATCGAGACGGAGCTGGCGGAGCTGGTCGAGCCGGCCCAGTTCGACCAGTGGCAGCAGGACGTCGTCGACATCGAGCTGACCGGCGAGCGGCTGGCCGTGGCCACCCGGCGGCTGGTGGCCGGCGGGGGGCTCTCGCCGGAGCTGCGGGCCGGCCTGGTGGCCGAGCTGCACGAGCTGCGGCTGCTGGCCGGCCGGGATCCGCGGCCGGCGCTGGTGTACGAGGACGACATCTCGATCAGCCGGCTCACCGAGATCGGCCGCCAGCTCGACGCGGTCGACAACCCGCCGCTGGTGACCCGGCTGCGGCGCGCCATCCGCGAGCTGGCCGTGAGCATCACCACCGCCCGGTCCGAGCTGGAGTCGGACCTGCGCACCGTGGTCACCGAGGACTACGCGGGACGGCACCGCCGGCCGGCCGAGTCGGCCGCCTCGCCGTCGCCCGCGCCGGTCTCGCCGCAGCAAGGGCTGCGCCTGACGACCCGGCAGGCCGTCCAGGCCGTGATCGGCGCCGGTCTGGCCATTCTCGGCGGGGAGCTGGTGTCGACCCAGCGGTGGTACTGGGCCGTGATCACCGCTTTCCTGGTTTTCGCCAACACCACGTCCCGTGGCGACATTCTCATTCGCGGCTTCCGGCGGACCGTCGGCACGCTGCTCGGCATTCTCGCCGGCATGGCCGCCGCCACCCTGGTCTCCGGCCAGAACGCCCTGATCCTCATCCTGATCATCGGGTGCATCAGCCTCGGCGTGTACGTCGTGCAGGTCTCGTACGGGCTCATGACGTTTTTCATGACCATGATGCTGGCGCTGCTGTACAGCCTGATCGGCACCTTCACGCCCGAGGTCCTGGTGCTGCGCCTCGAGGAGACCGTCATCGGCGCCTTCGCCGGCGGTGTCGCGGCGGTTCTCGTGCTGCCGACCAAGACCCGGACGATCATTCGGGAGGACGTCGCCGCGGTGCTGGCCGCGCTGCGGGTTTTTGTCGGCAACGCCACCGGTCTGCTGCGTGACGCCGACAGCGTCGACCTGATCGACCAGTCGCGGGAGATCGACAAGAAGCTGGCCGAGCTGCGCAAGGCCGCCGAGCCCATGACGCACGTGATCAGTCCGTACCGCAACCAGCGCAGCGAACTCCGCCATGTGCTGGCCATTCTGGCCAGCGCCGCCTATTACGCCCGCAATCTCGCTGCCGTCGCCGAGCCCGCGCTGTTGGCCGCTGACGACCGGCTGCCGCGGACCAGCGGCCGTATCGCCGAGAACCTCACCCGTCTCATCGGCGTGGTCGGCGGCGACAACGGTTCGGCCGCTCGTTCGCAGGTCGTCGCCGGCGATTCCCTGTCCACCCATGTCCGTCCTCGGCATCTGGCCGAGGGGCGGGCCGACGACGATGCCGTCAGCCGTCGGGTCATGGCCAGCTTCGACCATCTCGACGAGCTCGTGGTCGCCCTGGCCCGGCCGTTGGGCCTCGGCGACGACGCCGAGACCGAGCCCGCCGACGACGTCGACACCGTCACTTCCCGGCTGCTCGGCCAGGTGCGGGACGGGGCCGGCCGGCCGGTGGTCGACGCCGCCCTGACCCTGGTCGACGGCAAGGGCCGGCAGGTCGGCAAGTCCGTGCCGGCCGACGACGGCCGCTACCGGATCGAGGTCCCCGAGTCCGGCACCTACCTGTTGATCGCCTCCGGCCCGGGCCGGCATCCCAGCGCCGATCTGGTGACCGTGCCGGCCGGGCCGTTGACCAAGGACGTTGTGCTGGACGAAGAACGTGACGCCTGGCATTCCGGACCGTGACCATGACAGTCGTCATAGGACAGTCACGCTGACACCGGGCAGACTCCGAATCATGAATCGACGACACAGGTGGGGAACCGTCGCGGCGGCGGTTGTCGTGGCGGGGGCGATGGCGTTGCCGGCGGTTCCGGCCGAGGCCGCGGTTGCCGCGCCGCCACTGACTTTCGGCATCTATCCGGGCGGCTACGCCGGCGGTGGCTCCACCACGGGCAAGCCCGACGACCCGGCCAAGATCTCCGCCGCGCTGGACACGTTGCAGAGCGGCCGCTCGCCGTTCCTGCTGCGCGACTACATCGGCTGCGACAGCGCGTTCCCGGACGACGAGATGCGCTACCTGGCACCGGGTCGGCGGCTGGACCTGGTGATCTCCTACACCGGCCAGAGCATGGCCGACTGGTTGGCCTGCCTCGGCCGGGAGGTGACGCGCTACGGCCCGGTCACCGACACCATCTCGGTGACTCTGGAGGAGAACATCCTCCACGACAGCAACGGCATGGACGCGCTGGCCCAAGGCGTGGTCGCGGCCAAGCACGCGGCCACCGCGGCCGGCCTGCACCGGCTGCAGATCGGCTTCGACGAGGTCGCGGCCAGCTTTCCGGACGAGTCGGGCCAGTGGACGGACCCGTTCCTGCCGTTCTGGCACGACCTGGCCGGCCGGGTCGGGCCGGACTTCGCCCGCTCGGTGGACTTCGTCGGCGTCGACCTCTACCCGGACTCCGGGCTGCCCGGCATCCTGGACTCGCCCGACGTGACCGCGGTGACCGACTTCGTGCACCACACGCTGCAAGTGGTGCGCACGCAGGAGATGCCGACGGTGGGCCTCGGCCGGAACGTGCCGATCCGGGTGTCGGAGAACGGCTATTCGACCAATACTGCAGCCCGCTCGGCCGCGGACCAGGCCAAGGTCCTGACCAGTGAGATCCTGGCCGTCAACGCCGATCGCGCGGCCGAGAACGTGGTCAGCTACGAGATGTTCGACCTGCGCGACGACGTGACCGGCTCACCGAGCGGGTTCGACAACTTCGGCCTGATGACCGACGACTATACGCCGAAGCCGATGTTCTGGGTGTACGCCGGTCTGATCGGCACGATCGGCCGGCACTGACGGACAGCGCACGCGCCGATCGTGGACAGTGCAATTCGTGTTCTGGACAGTTTCTCGTGCCACTGCCGACCTCTCGTTACTGTGCAAACAGCGCATTCGCGCGGCGTAATTCGTCGAGCAGGGGAGAAATCGGTGCGAAATCACAGTGGCCAGCGGCGTGGCAAAGCGGTTCACCGAATGCTGGTGGTGGCGGCCGCGACGACGGTCGCGGCCGGACTGTCGGCCGTGGTGACGGCGTCGCCGGCCGTGGCGGCCAACTGCGGCCGGGCTGTCACCCTGTCCAACGCGGAGCGCACGCAGGCCCAGGTGGACAACTGTCCCGCGAACGGGGCCGATGCGTGGCTGTGGCTCTACAACGGCAAAACCAAGACGCTCGCGTATTCATCGGCCACGGTGACGTTCGGCAACGGCGCGCAGCGGACGATCACGAATCCAACGGGTGACGGCAAGACCTCCTCGCAGAGTTTCTGGGGCACCGGGCACATCTCGAACGTCAACCTGTGCTTCTGGGACCTCTGGGACAGCAAGCGCAACACGTGCGAGTCGTATTCCTTCTGAGCAACGACGAGCGGTGAAGCCCCACGTGCGGGGCTTCACCGCTCCATTTCTCAGGTCGTCTCGGATGCCTTTTCCCCGCGGGCCAGCTCCAGCTGCTCGGTAATGGCGGCGACGATCCGCCGCGTGGTCTCCGTGACGACATCCCGAGTCGGTTCCTGGCCCAGCAGATCCGACAGGTCCACCGGCGGCCCGGTGCGAATCACCGTGCGCTGCCTAGGCAGCAGCCGAGGGCACCTTCCCTTGGGGGGCAACACGAACTGCGTGCCCCAGTGCCCGATCGGCACCACCGGCGCGCCCGTCGCCAAGGCCAGCCGGGCGATGCCGCTCTTCGCTTGCTTCACCGACGGCCACCCGTCCGGATCAGCGGTGAAGGTCCCCTCCGGGAACACCAGCACGCATTCGCCGCTGCCCACGGCCTTCACCGCGTCCCGGTAGGCATCGGTCGCCTTGGACGTTCCGCGATGCACCGGAATGTGCTTGCCGCCGGACAGCACGCTCCGCAGCACGGGGATCTTCCACAGCCCGGCCTTGGCCAGGTAGCGCGGAATCCGGCCGTGGGCCAGCACGTAGGCCGTGACCGTCACCGGGTCCGCGAACGACACGTGGTTGCTGGCGATCAGCACCGGCCCGCTGCGGGGAATGTTCTCGCCTCCGTGCCAGCTCATCCGCGTGCCCAGCATGACGAACGGCCACAGCACGTCGATCGCCAGCCCGTACCAGAAGCCGCGTCCCCGGCGCGGCGTCCGGCCGGTCAGGACGATCTTGGCCCAGAGTGAGCGGGGAGCGGCGTCAACGGTGTCCGGGATGAGCACACCGGCCACTCTCGCACGATCAGGTGGCCGAGCGGGCCAGATCGTGATGTGACCGTCCGCCCTCGACGGCCCGCCCGCCGGTGATCCGGTCCGCGGCCAGCCGCCCCGAGATGAGCACCGGCGGCACCCCCACCCCGGGCGTCGTGCCGCAGCCGGCCAGCACCACGTTGTCGATGCCCCGGAGCAGGTTGCGCGGTCGGAACGGCCCGGTCTGCGCAAACGTGTGCGCGGTGGCGAACGGCGTGCCGGCGGCCAGCCCCTGCCGGGCCCAGTCGGCCGGCGTCAGCAGTCGCTCCACCGTCACCGACTCGCCGAAGCCGGTCAGCCCGCGGGACTCCAGCACGCCTACGAGCTCGTCCCGGTAGGCCGATGCCACCCGGTCCCAGTCGATCGGCGCCAGCTCCAGGTTGGGCGTCGGCGCGAGCACGGACAGCAGCTGCCGGCCCTCCGGGGCCAGCGTCGGATCCGTCGCCGTGGGCCGGGTGATCAGCAGCGACGGGTCGCTCATCAGCCGCCCGGTCGAGGTGATCTCCTGGAACGTCCGCTTCCACGCCGCCCCGAACGAGATCGTGTGATGCCCCAACGCCTCCCACGACCGGTCCACGCCGGCGTGCAGCACGAAGGCCGACGGCGACCACGTCAGCGGCACGACCCGCCGCGGCAGGTGCCCCAGCAATCGGTACGCCGCCGGCAGATCGGGCGTCAGCACGACCGCGTCGCAGGCGATCCGCTCGCCGTGGGTGGTCCGCACGGCCGCGACCCGCGAGCCGATCCGCTCCAGCCAGGCAACGGTTGTCCCGTAACGGAATTCCGCCCCGGCCCGGGCCGCCGACGAGGCCATGGCCTCGGGCACGGCCCGCATGCCGCCGCGCGGGAAGTACACGCCGGCCACGGTGTCCATGTACGCGATCACCGCGTACGCCGCCAGCGCCCGGGCCGGCGGCACACCGGCGTAGAGCGCCTGGAACGAGAAGATCCGCCGCAGCCGCCGGTCCTGCACGAAGCCGCCGACCTTCGCCCCGAGGCTGCCGAAGGCCCCCAGGCCGGCCAGCTTGGCCAGCGACGGGCGGACCAGGTCCAGCGGCGAGTCGAAGTTGGCCCCGATGAAGCGGTCCCGCTCGGCCGCGTACAGCTCGGTCAGCCACTGCCGCAGCCGCCGGTACCCGGCCGCCTCGTCGGGGCCGGCGACCCGCCGCACCTCGGCCTCCATGGCGTCGGCGTCGCTGTGCACGTCGATGGAGCTGCCGTCGGGGAACCGCGCCACGTACGCCGGATGCAGCGGCACCAGGTCCAGCCGCGCCGACAGCGAGTCGCCGACGGCGTGGAACGCCTCGTCCAGCAGCTCGGGCATGGTCAGCACGGTCGGCCCGGTGTCGAGCCGGTAGCCGTCGACGTCGAGCTGCCCGGCCCGCCCGCCCGGCACCCGGTCGCGCTCGACGACGGTCACCTGCCGGCCCGAGCCGAGCAGATGCAGCGCCGTGGAGAGCCCGGCCAGCCCCGCGCCGACCACGACCACGTGGTCCGAACGCCCCTTGATGGCCTTCATGTCAGTGGTTGCGCCGGGTCGCGGCGACGGCCAGGCGCGCGAGCTCGGACGCGGCCGGCTCGGCCACCGGCGTCGCGGCCAGCGTGGCCAGGGCCTGGTCGCGCAGCTCGTCGATGCGCGACTCCACGGCCGCCACCGCGCCCAGGTCGACCAGCAGCGCCCGGATCTCGTCCACCGCCGGCTCGTCCAGGTCCGGCCGGCCGATGGCCGCCCGCAGCCGGGCGGCGTCCGCGGGCCGCCGCTGCTCGTCGGCGAGCCGCAGGCCCAGCGACGCCAGCAGCGTTCGCTTGCCCTCACGCAGGTCGTCGCCGGCCGGCTTGCCCGTGACGGCCGGGTCGCCGAACACGCCCAGCAGGTCGTCGCGCAGCTGGAAGGCCAGGCCGATGTCCACGCCGAACTGCCGCAGCCCCTGCACCAGCCCGTCGCCCGCGCCGGCCAGCACCGCACCGAGGTGCAGCGGCCGCTCCACGGTGTAGGCGGCCGTCTTCAGGCGGTCGACCCGCAGCGCCGCCTCGGCCGACTCGTCGGCGTGGGCCTGCGTCAGCACGTCCAGGTACTGCCCGGCGAGCATCTCCGTGCGCATCGACCGCCACGGCTCCAGCGCCCGGCTGAGCTGCCCGGCCCCGAGGCCGGACTCGCGCAGCATGTCGTCGGCCCAGGCCAGCGCCAGGTCGCCGAGCAGCACCGCCGACGCCTGTCCGAAGCGCTCGGCCGTGCCGGCCCAGCGCGACGTGCGGTGCAGGTCGGCGAAGGCCACGTGGACGGTCGGCGAGCCTCGGCGCACCGCCGAGGCGTCCATCAGGTCGTCGTGCACGAGCGCGCACGCCTGGATCAGCTCCAGCCCGCTGACCGCCATCACCACGGCCTCGGTGTCCGCGCCGCGCGGGTCGCCGCCGGCGCCCCGCCAGCCCCACCACGCGAACGTCGGCCGGATCCGCTTGCCGCCGCCCAGCACGAAGTCGGCCAGCGCGTCCACCGCGACCGCGAAGTTCTCGTCCACCAGCGCGGCCTCGGTGCGCCGCCGGTTGAGGTAGTCGGTCAGGGCCCGCTCGACCAGGCCGAGGAAGCCCGTGTCGCACGGGTGCAACGCCGTCAGGTCGTCGCTGGGCCGGTCCGACCGAAGCTCGGCCAGAATGCCCGGCTTGCTCATGCCAACCTCCGTCGTGCGCCCTACGCGTGCCAGCCAACAGTACGTGGCCCGGCCGCGACCTCCACTCGGAGGTTGCCCCCGTAACCTGATGCCATGACGTCGGTGGTCGAGCGGCTCAGCGGGCCGGAACCGGTGTTCTCGGTGGAGTTCTTCCCACCCCGCGACGCGGCCGATGAGCAGCGGCTTTGGCTCGCGATACGGCAGCTGGAGGGCCTGGAGCCGGCGTTCATGTCGGTGACCTACGGGGCCGGCGGATCCAGCCGTGACCGGACGATCCGGACCACCGGTCGTGTGGTGCAGGAGACGTCGCTGTTGCCGATGGCACACCTGACCGCCGTGGACCACTCGGTCGCGGAGCTGCGCAACGTCATCGGCTGGTACGCCGCGGTGGGCGTGCGCAACATTCTGGCCGTGCGTGGCGACCCGCCCGGCGACCCCAACGGCGAGTGGATCAAGCACCCGCAGGGGCTGACCTACGCCGAGGAGCTGGTCGCCCTGGTCAAGCAGCTCGGCGACTTCTGCGTCGGGGTGGCGGCGTTCCCGTACGGGCATCCCCGGTCCACCGACCTCGACCAGGACACCGAGAACCTGGTGCGCAAGTTCCGCGCCGGCGCCGGGTTCGCCATCGCCCAGCTGTTCTTCGAGGCCGAGGACTTCCTGCGGCTGCGCGACCGGCTGGCGGCGCGCGGCTGCGACGCCCCGCTGCTGCCCGGGATCCTGCCGCTGACCACCGTCCGCACGCTCAACAAGACCGTCGAGCTGTCCGGCGCCCCGGTGCCGCCGGCGCTGGCCGCGCGGCTGGAGCCGTTCGCCGACGACCCGAAGGCGTTCCGCGCCGCCGGCATCGACGTGGTGACCGAGCTGGCCCAGCGCCTGATCGACGAGGGCGTGCCGGGCGTGCACTTCTACACGTTCAACATGTCCAGGGCGACGACCGAGGTGGTCGAGCGGTTGGGGCTGCTGCCGGCCCGGGCATGATCGTTCGCCCGGGTGATGCCGCGCGAGCTCGTCACGAGGGTGAACCGGCTGGTCAGCGGGCGACACGCCGGGCGATCGCACCGTCACCCAATGGGGTCGTCGCCGGGCGAAGTTGCTCCGTTTGGCGGTAGTTTCCTCGCCTGCACGGCCTCGGCGTTTTCGCCGGTGCGGTGTCTTCATGAAGAAGCGGTGCAACTCAAGGAGTGTGGAGTCCGTGCTGAAGAAAGCCGGAATGATCGCTGGCGTCGCGGCCGGTCTGATGATCGTCGGCTCGCCGGCGTTCGCGGACGCCCCGAACGACCTGGTCCTGCACGACGGCGGGGACACCCAGGTCACGCACTACGTGCCGATCCAGATCGTGGACAACCACGTGCCGATCTCGTCCGAGGAGTACGTGGACGGCTCGGGCGCCAACCACACCAACGCCTCCAACGTGCTGGGTGGCGGTGGCGACCTGCAGGAGTCCGACTTCCTGCCGGTCCAGCTCGCGGGCAACACGGTGCCGATCAGCAGCTACCTCGAGTACCTCGGCTCCAACGCCGACAACAGCTCGAACACCGCCGGCTGAGTCAGGCCGACGAGAAACGGGGCGGGCCCTGCGGGGCACGCCCCGTTTTCGCGCGCCTACCACATCCGGCGGCCGAGCCCGAGATCAGCGGCCCGGTCAAGATCGGCAAAACCCACGCCGCCCGGTTCGACGTCCAGCCTCGATTCGGGGGCAGCTCGGTTCGAGCCCGCCCTCTTTCGCGCGCCCGTCTCCCGTTCCTACCGCTGCCGGACCCGCAGGCTGCGCCGATGGGCCCGCAGCGCCAGCACGCTGACCACCAGCACCGAGCCGATCAGCAGCACGGCCACCAGCACCGTCCACCGCATCCAGGCCGCCGTGGCCAGCGTGGACAGATCGGACGTCGCCGACAGCGACGTGATCGACCCCGGCCGCGGGTTCCACGTCACGGTGTCGTCGTCGACCGACCCGGTCGAGCTGGTCACGCCGGCCGGGAAGGTGATCCGCAGCTCGACGTCGGCGTGGTCGGCCGGCACCGTGCGCAGGTCGACCGAGCCGGTGAAGTAGACCAGGTCGCCGACCCGGCGCAGCAGCAGCTGGTAGTTGCCGCTGGCCGCGCTCGATCCGCCGACCAGGGTGGTGAACTGGTCGAACTCCATGTTGGCGAACGACAACTGGGTCCCGACGTAGCCGTCCGCGTTGTACGGCTGGACCACGACGTCCTGGCCGAGGTCGGACGGGATCGACAGCTGCGGGCCGTGGTCGTCGGGCGAGGCCGGCACGGTGGCGGCGACCATCGTGCCGGACACCTTGTAGTCGCCGGACACGGTCAGGTCGGCGCGGGCGCGCACACAGCCCGTCAACATCACCAGGGCGGCCGCGAACGCCAGCGAGAGCCCGACGATCCGGGGGAACGGCCTGGCCACACGCCTCGACAGCACCGGGTCATCCTGCCAGCACCGGTCGCTGTCCCGGCGCATCACCGCCCGAAGGAGCTACGGGGCGTCGTCGCGGCCGGGTAGCGTTGGCCACCATGTCATCCACCCCACGAGGCGTGCATCAGCTGAGCGACGACTTCGTCGCGGACTATGCCGCACTAGACCCGAACGCGGCGTCCATCCTCGGTATCGCGGGGTACGACGAGGAGCTCACGGACTACTCGCCCGAGGGTCACGAGAGCCGGGCCGAGCTGACCGCCCGGGCCCTGCGGGAGATCGGCGCGGCGACCCCGGCCGACGACTCGGAACGTGTGGCGCAGGCGGTCTTCATGGAGCGCAACGGCCTGTCCCAGGAGTTCCACGACGCCGGCCTGGACCTGTCCGCGCTGAACGTGATCGCCAGCCCGGTGCAGGACCTGCGCCAGCTGTTCGACCTCATGCCGACCGACACCCCCGAGCAGTGGGCGACCATCGCCACCCGGCTCAGCAAGGTGCCGCAGGCGCTGGCCGGGCTGCGCGCGTCGTTGGCCAAGGCCGCCGACCGCGGCGTGGTGTCGGCGCTGCGCCAGGTCACTCGCGTCGCCGAGCAGTGCGACACGTGGGCCGGCGTCAGCGGCGGGTCCTCGTTCTTCGGGGCCATGATCGCCGGCGCCGAGGTCGACGACAAGCTGCGCACCCGACTGGAGACCGGCGCCAACGCCGCCGCCCAGGGCTACGCCGACCTGGCGACGTTCCTGCGGATGGAACTCGCGCCGAAGGCGCCGGCCAAGGACGCCGTCGGCGTCGACGTGTATCGGCTCAACTCGCGCTACTTCACCGGCGCCCGCCTGGACCTCCAGGAGGCCTACGAGTGGGGCTGGGCGGAGTTCGCCCGTATCGAGTCGGAGATGAAGGAGGTCGCCGGGCGCATCCGTCCCGGCGCCAGCCTGGCCGAGGCCGCGGCGCTGCTCGACGCCGACCCGCGCTACCAGCTGCGTGGCCAGGACGAGCTGCGGGACTGGATGCAGCGGCTGTCCGACAAGGCCCTGGCCGACATGCGCGGCGTGCACTTCGACATCCCCGACCCGTTGATGGCGCTGGACTGCAAGATCGCCCCGCCCGGCGGTGGCGTCGGCGCGTACTACATCGGCCCGACCGACGACTTCAGCCGGCCCGGCGCGATGTGGTGGTCGGTGCCGGCCGACCGCGAGGAGTTCTCCACCTGGCGGGAGACCACCACCGTCTATCACGAGGGCGTGCCCGGCCATCACCTCCAGTTCGCCACCGCGGTCTACAAGGCCGACCAGCTCAACCGGTTCCAGCGCTTGATGTGCTGGGTCTCCGGGCACGGCGAGGGCTGGGCCCTCTACGCCGAGCGGCTGGTGCGTGAGCTCGGCTACCTCGACGACGACGGCGACCTGCTCGGCATGCTCGACGGCCACCTGTTCCGGGCCGCCCGCGTCATCATCGACCTGGGCATGCACCTGGAGCTGGAGATCCCGGCCGGCACCGGCTGGCACGAGGGCGAGCGCTGGACGCCCGAGCTGGGCCTGGAGTTCATGCTGACCCGGACCATCACCGACCCGGCGCACGTGCGCGACGAGATCGACCGCTACCTGGGCTGGCCCGGGCAGGCGCCGTCGTACAAGCTCGGCGAGCGGCTGTGGCTCGCCGCCCGCGACGATGCCCGCGCCCGGCACGGGGATGCCTTCGACCTCAAGGCGTTCCACAAGCAGGCCCTGGAGATGGGTTCGATGGGCCTGGACGCCCTACGCGAGCGGCTCGCCCAGATCTGAGCCCGCGTCATCTTTTCGCCGTGAAGGGGGCTTTCCCGCACTCCGAGTGCGGGAAAGCCCCCTTCACGATGTCAGGCCGGTTCGATCGGGAGGGGGCGGCCGAGGACCGCGAACGAGCGCGGGTCGCCGGCGAAGTGGTAGTGCCGCAACACGTCCTGGAAGCCGACCCGGCGGTAGAGACGCCACGCGCGGGACGGGCCCTCGGGCGTGGACAGCAGCACCCGCTCGGTGTCGACGGCGTCGAGCAGGCTGCGCAGCAGGCGTTCGCCGATGCCGCGGCCCTGGGCGTCCGGCGACACGTGCAGCTCGGTGAGCTCGAAGTAGTCGCGCATCCACTCGTCCACCGCGGTCGGCGTGGACACCGCCGTCAGGCCCCGGCGGACCTGCTCGTGCCACCACTGGCCGGCGGCGCCGCGATAGCCGTAGCAGATGCCGACGAGCGCGCCGTCCTGGTCGAGCGCGCCGACGCAGCGCCAGCCCGCCCGGATCATGTGCGCCAGCCACATCGGCGCGCGCTGCTGGGCGGTGCCGCTGGGGTAGCGCATCGCCGTCACGTACAGGTTGAGCGCCTCGGGCAGCCGGGCGCGCAGCGTCTCGGCGGTGAACTCGACCAGGCGCTCGGTCTGGGGCGACGCTGTCATTGCTGGTCTCCGGCCACGGTCGCAGGGGTTCCGCCGGTGACGGCGACCAACTCGTCGAACGTCGTCGGGTACACCGCGTTGGGGTGCCCGGCAGCCGCCCAGACCACGTCGTACTCGGCGAGATGCACGTCCACCAGGGTACGGATTCTCGCCGGGTGTCCGAGGGGGGAGACGCCGCCGATCACCTGACCGGTGTGCGCACGGACCGAATCCGGGTCACCGCGGCGCACCTTGGCCACCCCGACCAGCTCGGCCAGGCGCCGGGTGTCGGCCCGGTGCGCGCCGGAGGTCAGCACCAGCAGCGGCTGGCCGTCGGCGAGGAAGAACAGGCTGTTGGCGATCGCGCCCACCGGGACCTCGACGGCGTCGGCCGCCGCGGCCGCCGTGCGCACGGCGTCGTCGAGCACGCGGATCCCGTCGGCCGCCCCGGTGGCCCCCGCCGCGCGCAGCGCGCTGCGGACGGTGCTCACCCCTGGGTGCTCCTGATCGCTCACACGAGTTATGACACCACGGCTGGGCCGTCCGAGGGGAAGTGGCCCCTGTTCGGGCGCGGGCTTGAACACCTCGTCGAGTACGCGCTATTCTCGAAGTATCGAACAGACGTTCGATACGAGCCGCCGGCTTCCCCACGGCGGAGACGTCGAGCCCACGACGCCGCGAGGAGGCCGCTGATGTCTGTGCCCGTTCGTCTTCCCGAGTCGTTCCTGGTGTCCAGCCCGCCCAGGTCCCGACTCCGTGCGGTTCCGTCCCCCGGCGCGTCGCCGTCGGCCCGGACGCTGCTGGCCCAGGCCCGGCAGGGGTTGCTCCAGGCCGAGCACGAGCCCGACGCCGCCGAGCGGTACGTGCGGGCGCACCTGGCCGCGCTGCGGGCCGCCGCCGCCGTGCTCGCCCTGCGGGGTCGGCCGCACCGGACCAGGACCAAGCCCATGAGCGCCTGGGTGCTGCTGGCCAAGGTGGCCCCCGAGTTCGCCGAGTGGGCCTCGTTCTTCCAGTCCTGCGCGTCCACCCGGCACGCCGTCGAGTCCGGCATCACCCGGCTGGTGTCCCCTCGCAGCGCCGACGACCTGGTCCGGCAGGCCGGGCAGTTCGTCGAGCTCGTCGACCGTGCCGTGCACGGGGCGGGGCGGTGACCGGCCGGGCACTCATCGACCACGACAGGTTGCTCGACGTTCTCGTCGCCGAGGGGGAGCTGATGGCCGACACGGCCGACGGCGCCCGGCCGGACCTGCCCATCCCCAGCAAGCCCACCACCACCCTGGCGGACACCATCCGTCATGTCGGCGGGGTCTTCCGGATGGTCGCCGCCCGGCTGCGCGGCGGCAACGGCCCGGTGCGGTGGGAGAGCGAGCCGCCGGCCGGCGGCGCTCTGGTCGAGTTCCTGCGGGGCGGCCTGCACGACCTGGTCGATGAGCTGCAGTCGCATCCCGCCGACGAGGTGTGCGCCACGTGGTGGCCGCTGGACCAGACCTACGGCTTCTGGCGCCGTCGGATGGCCCATGAGGCCACCATGCACCGGGTCGATCTCCAGTCGGCCGCCGGGATGGAGGTCTTCACGGTCGACGAGGACGTCGCCGTCGACGGCGTCGACGAGGCTCTGACGCTGTGGTTCGCCCATCGCCTGTCGGTGATCGGTGTGTCCGGCAGCTCCGAGTTCAAGGTCGCCGTCCGCTCCGGCGGGCGGGCGTGGCTCGTGTCGTCCCACGGCGACAACAAGGCCGCTTGGCGGGCTTCGCCGGCCGACACCAAGTCCGCGCAGGCCACCGTCACCGGCGAGCCGATGACGGTTTACCTGTGGCTGTGGGGGCGGCTGCCCTTCACCGCCGTGCGGATCACCGGTGACATGGACGCCGTCGCCGCGCTGTGGGCCTTGCTCCGGCTGGCCACGCACTGATTGATCACCCATCGGGTTGGTCAGCCATTGGGCCGGTCCGGCCGGTTCCCGTACCGGCCGGGCCTTCCGGGCCGGTGGGGCGCTTCCGCTACTGGATGCGCTCCACCGCGTCCTTGGCTTCCTTGAGCCCCGCTCCCGTCAGCTCGCGGTAGCGCTTGATCGCCTCGATCTTCCGGCCCGACCGGGCCAGGTTGACCACGTCCTGGTCGAAGTCCGGTCCCGGCTGCTGGACACCCTGGTGCTGCATCAGCAGATCCAGCTTGCGCTCCACGCGGTCCAGCCGCCGCTCCAGCTGCTTCGTCGAGCCGGCTCGGCTCATCAGCGCGCCGAGCAACACCAGCACCGCGATCGCGACCAGCCCCACCGTCGTGGCATCCACCGCCGAACCGTATCCCCTTGACTTCCGCGTCCGACCAGGTCACGCTACCGAAATGCAATATATTAGTCGCCTGGACCGCCCGCTCCTGCGGGATCGCGCGCTGGCCACCATCCGGCAGGCCATCGTCTCCGGCGACCTGGTGCCCGGCGAGGCCATTCGCGACCTCGACCTCGCCGAGCGCCTCGGGCTGTCGCGCACCCCGGTCCGCGAGGCCCTCAGCCACCTCGCCGAGGAGGGGCTGGTCGAGTCCAAGCCACACAGCTACACCCGGGTCACCCCCATCGACCCCGTCGCCGTTCGCGACGCGCTTCAGGTCGTCCAGGCCATGCACGGCCTTGCCCTCCGCCTTGCCGTGCCGTCCCTCAGCGGAGAGGACCTGGCCCGCATGCGCTCCCACAACTCCCGCTTCGCCGCCGCGCTGGCCGCCCCCGACATCGCCGAGGCGTTGGCCGCCGACGACGACTTCCACCTCGTTCCCGTCTCGGTCTGCGGCAACTTCGCCATCGCCGCCACCATCCAGCGCTACACCCCGCTAGTGCGACGCCTTGAGCACCAACGCTTCTCCTCCAGCTGCGGCGTCGATTCGGTGGCCATGCACGAGGAGATCGTGGTGGCCTGCGAACGGGAAGACGCCGACCTGGCCAGCCGCTTGACGGAACGCAACTGGGCCACCCTCGCCGACGAGTTGGCCGAGCAGAACGACGCCGGCTAGCCCTTCCCACCCACCAGACCGATTGGAACTTCCCATGGCGCTCGAGGACTTTTCGCGGTATCCGCTCACGTTGGGGCCGTCGCCGCTGCACGCGTTGGAGCGGCTGAGCGGGCACCTCGGCGGGGCGCAGGTGTGGGCCAAGCGGGAAGACTGCAACAGCGGAATCGCCTACGGAGGCAACAAGACCCGGAAACTGGAGTACCTGGTGGCGGAGGCGCTGGCGCTGGGGTGCGACACGCTGGTCTCCATCGGCGGCGTGCAGTCCAACCACACGCGCCAGGTGGCGGGGGCGGCGGCGAGGGCGGGCCTGAAGTGCGTGCTGGTGCAGGAGAGCTGGGTGGAGTGGGCGGACCCGGGCTACGACCGGGTGGGCAACATCCAGCTCAGCCGCCTGATGGGGGCGGACGTCCGGCTGGTCCGGTCGGACTTCGGCATCGGGTTCAAGCAGAGCTGGCAGCACGCGATCGCCGACATCGAGGCGGCGGGCGGCAAGCCGTACGCGATCCCGGCCGGGGCGTCGGACCACCCGCTCGGCGGGCTGGGCTTCGCCGGCTGGGCCCGTGAGCTGGAGCGGCAGGAGCGGGAACTCGGCGTCTTCTTCGACACGATCGTCGTCTGCTCGGTGACCGGCGGAACCCAGGCCGGCATGCTGGCCGGCTTCACCAACCGCGACCGCCGGGTCATCGGCATCGACGCCTCGGCCAAGCCGAAGGAGACCTTCGACCAGGTCACCCGCATCGCCGACGCCACCGCCAACCTCATCGGCGCCGAGCCGCTGGAGGTCATCCTCGACGACCGCTACCACGCCGGAATCTACGGCGTGCCGGACGAGTCCACCTTGGACGCCATGCGGCTGGCCGCCCGGACCGAGGGCATGATCACCGACCCGGTGTACGAGGGCAAGTCCATGGCCGGCCTGATCGACCTGGTCAGCCGCAAGGAAATCCCGGCCGCCAGCACCGTGCTCTACGCCCACCTCGGTGGCCAACCCGCGCTGAACGCCTACAGCAGCATCGACTGGGACTAAGCCCGCAGCCGCAGCCCCTTCGGCGTCGCCCGGAATCCGGCCTCCTGCAACACCACCGACAGCTTCGACCCCAGCGCCACTTCGCCGTCGGCCCGCTGCACGGCCAGCTGTCCCAACCACCCTTCCCGCACCGACCGCGCCAATGCCTCCGCCCCCGCCCGAAGCGCGTCCTCCGACTCCGTGAACGACAGCAGCGACTTCCCGCCCCGCTCCACGTACAACACAGGCACACCATCAACAAGCACGGCCAACGCCCCGGCCTTACGCCCCGGCCGATGCTTGCCGTCGCCGACCG
The DNA here is from genome assembly GCA_036403095.1 of Kutzneria sp. GTDB lineage: Bacteria > Actinomycetota > Actinomycetes > Mycobacteriales > Pseudonocardiaceae > Kutzneria. Next base: position 24,987 of record DASWRQ010000307.1, read on the forward strand.
GATCGGGCCACGGCAGGGCGGCGCCGTAAGGCTGGCCGGGATCGGCGGCGGCCAGGACCAGGGCGTCCAACGAAGTCTCCCCGGGTCGGGACAAAGCCCGAAGCTGGTCGACGGCCCCACGAGCGGCGAACTGGGCGGCGCCGAGCCCCTCGACGACGTACCCGCGAACAACCTGCCCGGAATCCTCCATGGCCCGCAGCACCCGGTAGACACCGCTGAAGCCGCCGGAAACACGCTCGGTGTCCAGCGCCCCACGCGTGAGAACACCGTGCCGCTCAAGGAAAACCTCGGCCCGGGCATGAGCCCGGCGGGTCGGATCGGCCTCACGGGAAGGCACCAGGGACCACCGGCCGGACACGGTCGGCGGCCCGGTGCGACTGGGCATCTGGGCCCGCCCGAGCCGCGCGTACCGGCCCCGCGGGGAAGGCCGGCGAGCCTTGTGCGCGGCCCCGCGACCGGACACGAGGGCCCGCAGCGGGGCCAAGGTGTCGTTGGTGACGAGCCCGGCCCACACCAGGTCCCACAGAGCGGCGACGACGGCGGGGTCGTCGACCGGGTCCGTGACCGACGCGGTCACCCGGTCGGTCAGCTGACGGAAGAAGAGCGCCCCGCCCTCCAACGCGCCCAGCACGGCGGAATGCAGAACGGAGTCGGGCGCGGTCTCCTCGAGATCGGGCAGCACGAGGTCGGCGACGTCGGTGGGGGCCAACGCGATCCACCCGTCGCCGCCGGCGAGAGCCCCGCAGCCGGCCCAGATGACCTCGCCGGTGGCGGCGAGCTCGTCCAGCAGCGCGGGGTAGTAGCCGGGCAGCCGCGAAGGCAGGATCAGCGACTCCAGCCCGCTGGCCGGCAGCGGCGCGCCGGCCAGCTGCTCGACGACCGACAGCACGTCGTCGACGGTCGGCGCGGAGCGCAGACGCCGCGAAACGCCGTGCCAGCCCGGCAGGAAACGGCCGTAAGCGGCCTGCTCGACCGGCTCCACCTCGGCCCGAAGCCGGGCCAACGAAGCGCGGCGAAGACGCCGCAGCACCTCGGCGTCGCAGTACTCGGTCCCCATCCCGCCGGGCCGCAGCTCGCCGCGTACCAAGCGACCGGCGCCGGCCATCCGGTCCAGCACCCCGTGCACGACGGCGACACCGAGACCGAACCGGGCGGCGGCCTGCGCGGCGGGGTAAGGACCCCGGGTCCGGGCGTACCGGATCAGCAGGTCGCCGAGCGGATCGGCCACCGGCTCGGTGAAAACCTCCGGCACGCCAACGGGAAGCGCCGCGCCGAGGGCGTCACGCACCCGCCCGGCGTCCTCGATGGCCAGGTACCGTTCGGACCCGGCGATCCGCACGACGATCGCCCGCCGCTCAACCACCAGCTGTTCCAGCCACTCCGACGCGACACCACGGTCAGCCGCCTCTGAAACGGAGAGATCTCCCAGCAGCCGCAACAGATCGGCGGTCTCCTCGACGTTACGGGCGTGCCGATCGGGAGCCAGCCGCTGCAACTGCTGCTCGATCTCCTCCAGTACTTCGGGATCCAGCAGCTCGCGGATCGCCTCGGAGCCGAGCAGCTCGGCCAGCAACGTGGTGTCCAGTGACAAGGCGGCAGCGCGGCGCTCGGCCAGCGGCGTGTCGGTCTCGTACAGGAACATGCCGACGTAACCGAACAGCAGGCTGCGCGCGAACGGCGACGCCTGCGGGGTCTGCACCTCGACGACGCGAACCCGCCGCGCCCGCACGTCGCCCATCAGCTCCCGCAGCCCGGGCAGGTCGTACACGTCCTGGAGGCACTCCCGCATCGCCTCCAGCACGACCGGGAACTGCTCGTACTGCGACGCCACGGCCAACAGCTGCGCGGACCGCTGACGCTGCTGCCACAGCGGCTGCCGCTTGCGGGGATCCCTACGCGGCAACAACAACGACCGCGCGGCGCATTCACGGAACCGGGCCGCGAACAGGGCCGACCCGCCGACCTCGGCCACCACGACCTGCTCGACCTCCTCCGGGTCGAGCAGCATGTCCTCGGCCGACGGCAGCACGTCGGCCCCGGTGTCGTCGAACGCCTCGGGCAGCCGCACCACGATGCCGTCGTCGGAGTGGGCGACCTGCGGGTCCAGGCCTCGCCGCTCGCGCAGCCGGGCGCCGATGGCCAGCGCCCACGGCGCGTTCACCTGCGCCCCGAACGGCGAGTGCACGACGATCCGCCAGTCGCCCAACTCGTCCCGGAACCGTTCCACCACAACGGTTCGGTCGTCGGGCACGTGCCGGGTGGCCGCCTTCTGCTCGTCCAGGTAGGACAGCAGGTTGTCGCACGCCCACTGGTCGAGCCCGGCCGCCACGGCCCGTTCTCGAGCCCGGGCAGAGTCCAATGCGGACACTTCGCGGACGAACTTTCCCAGCGCACGGCCGAGTTCCAGCGGCCGGCCGACGGTGTCGCCCTTCCAGAACGGCAGCCGGGCCGGCTGCCCCGGGGCCGGCACGACGATCACCCGGTCGTGCGTGATGTCCTCGATACGCCAGGAACTGGTGCCCAGCAGGATGTTGTCGCCGACCCGCGACTCGTACACCATCTCCTCGTCCAGCTCGCCGACCCGCGACCCCGGCCGGCCCTCCTCGCCGCTCGGTGTCATCACGGTGAACAGCCCGCGGTCGGGAATGGTGCCGCCGGAGGTGACGGCCAGCCGCTGCGCCCCCGGGCGCCCGCGCAGCTCGCCGGCGATCCGGTCCCACACGATCCGCGGCCGCAGCTCGCCGAACTCCTCGCTGGGATAGCGCCCGGCCAGCATGTCCAGCACGGAGTTCAACGCCGAGTCCGGCAGCCCGGCGAACGGCGCGGCCCGCCGCACCACCGACGCCAGCTCGGTCACCGACCACGGCTCCATCGCCACCATGGACACGATGTGCTGGGCCAGCACATCCAGCGGATTGCGCGGATAGCGCACGGACTCGATGGCGCCGACGGCCATCCGCTCCGCCACCACCGCGCAGGCCACCAGGTCGCCACGGAACTTCGGGAACACCACGCCCTTGGACACCGCGCCGACCTGGTGCCCGGCCCGGCCGACCCGCTGCAGTCCGGACGCCACCGTCGGCGGCGCCTCGACCTGCACCACGAGATCCACCGCGCCCATGTCGATGCCCAGCTCCAGCGAGGACGTCGCGACCACGCACGGCAGCCGCCCCGACTTGAGCTCCTCCTCGACCAGGGTGCGCTGATCCCGTGACATGGAGCCGTGATGCGCCTTGGCGATCACCGGCAGGGCCCCGGTGGTTATCCCCGAACCACCGACGGCCGCCGCCGGGAATCGCTCCATCTCCGCGGACTGCTCGCCCGCGAGCTCGTTGAGGCGCGCCGTCATGCGCTCCGCCAGCCGTCGTGAGTTGGCGAACACGATGGTCGACCGGTGTTCGCGCACCAGCTCCAGCACCCGCTGCTCCACCGACGGCCAGATCGAGGTGCGCTGCTCGGGCCCGGACGCCGAGCCACTGACCTCCCCGGTCGGCTCGCCCAGCGTGGCCATGTCCTCGACCGGCACCTCGACGGTGATCTCGATGGTCTTGCTGGCCGGCGGCTGCACGACGCGCACCGGCCGCCCGCCGGCCAGGAACGCGCCGACCTCCTCCACCGGCCGCACGGTCGCCGACAGGCCGATCCGCTGCGCCGGCTTGGGCAGCAGGGCATCCAGGCGTTCCAGCGACAGCGCCAGATGCGCCCCGCGCTTGCTGCCGGCGACCGCGTGCACCTCGTCCACGATCACGGTCTCGACGCCGCGCAGCGACTCCCGCGCCGCGGACGTCAACAGCAGGAACAGCGACTCCGGCGTCGTCACCAGGATGTCCGGCGGTGTGCGGTTGAACGCGCGGCGCTCGTCCGCGGGCGTGTCGCCGGTGCGCATGCCCACGGTGATCGACGGCTCCGGCAGGCCCAGACGGTGCGTGGCCTGGCGGATGCCGGCCAGCGGCGCGCGCAGGTTGCGCTCCACGTCCACGGCCAGCGCCTTCAACGGCGACACGTACAGCACGCGGCAGCGGTGCTGCTTGTTCTCCGGCGGCGGCTCCGCGGCCAGCCGGTCCAGCGCCCACAGGAACGCCGCCAGCGTCTTGCCGGAGCCGGTCGGCGCGACCACCAGGGCGTGCTCGCCGGCCGCCACCGCCGTCCAGGCCCCCTGTTGGGCGGCGGTGGGCGCGAGGAAGGCCCCCGTGAACCAGTCCCTGGTCGCGGGGGAGAACACCGACAGCGCGTCCACCACGTCCCCCATCATGCACAGGGGGTCCGACACTTCCCGCGCAAGCGCCGTTGACCTGCGGAAACGTGACTTTCCCTTGACCCGGGGAAATGGTCTAGTCCATTGTCGTCAGCACGTGTGTGCGTCAACTCGATGCCCAGGCCGCCACCCCTGCGCATGGAGGTAGCAGCTATGTCACGGAAGTGGACACGCTGGTTAGTCGGGGCGGTCGCCGCCGCCACGGTCGTGCTCGGCGCCGCCGCCCCCGCATCGGCCGCGTCGAACCTGCTCGCCAACCCCGGCTTCGAGGCCGGCAACACCAGCGCCTGGACGTGCAGCGGCGCGACCACCGTCGGCAGCCCGGTGCACAGCGGCTCCTACGCGCTCGCGGCCACCCCTGCCGGCCAGGACTACGCGCAGTGCAGCCAGAGAGTCACCGTGCTGCCGAACTCCGCCTACACGCTGACCGCCTTCGTCCAGGGCAGCTACATCTACCTCGGCGCCACCGGCACCGGCGGCACCGACCCGCAGACCTGGACCGTCTCCGGCAGCTACGCGCAGCTGTCGACCAGCTTCACCACGGGCGCCAGCACCACGAGCGTCACCGTCTACATCCACGGCTGGTACGGCCAGCCCACGTACTACGCCGACGACTTCGTGCTCAGCGGCCCCGGCGGCGGTGGCGGCAACCCGACGGCCCCGGCCGCGCCGACCGGCCTGACCTCCCCGAGCACCACGTCGTCGAGCGTGTCGCTGGCCTGGACGGCCTCCTCCGGTGACGTGAGCGGCTACAACGTGTACCAGAACGGCAGCAAAGTCGCGTCCGTGTCCGGCACCTCGTACACCGCGACCGGCCTGGCCGCCTCGACCAGCTACCAGTACGCGGTGTCGGCCTACAACTCGGTCGGCGAGTCGCCGAAGTCCGGCTCCATCACCGCCACGACCAAGGCCGGCGGTGGCGGCAACCCCGGCGGCTCGCTGCCCACGCACGTGCTGACCGGCTACTGGCAGAACTTCTACAACGGCGCCAAGGCCCTGAAGCTGGCGGACGTGCCGACGACCTACGACCTGATCGCGGTGGCCTTCGCCGACGCCACGGGCACCCCCGGCGCCATCTCCTTCACCCTCGACTCGGGGCTGTCCGGCCAGCTCGGCGGCTACACCGACGCCCAGTTCACCGCGGACATCGCCACCCTGCACGCCCGCGGCCAGAAGGTCATCCTGTCGGTCGGCGGCCAGAACGGCACCATCAGCGTCGGCGACTCCTCGGCTGCGGCCAACTTCGCCAACAGCGCCTACTCGATCATCCAGCGCTACGGCTTCGACGGCATCGACATCGACCTGGAGAACGGCGTCAACGCCACGTACATGGGCCAGGCGCTGCACTCGCTGGCCGGCAAGGTCGGCGCCGGCTTCGTGGTGACGCTGGCTCCGCAGACCATCGACATGCAGTCCACCGGCATGGCGTACTTCCAGCTGGCGCTCAACATCAAGGACATCCTGACCATCGTCAACATGCAGTACTACAACTCCGGCTCCATGAACGGCTGCGACCAGGGCGTCTACTCGCAGGGCACGGAGAACTTCCTGACCGCGCTGGCCTGCATCCAGCTGCAGGGCGGTCTGCGGGCCGACCAGGTCGGCCTGGGCCTGCCGGCCTCCGGCTCGGCCGCCGGCGGCGGCTACCTGTCCCCGTCCACCGTCAACGCCGCGCTGGACTGCCTGGCCAAGGGCACGAACTGCGGCAGCTTCCACCCGTCGGCCACGTATCCCTCGATCCGCGGGGCCATGACCTGGTCCATCAACTGGGACGCGTCCAACGGCTACGCCTTCGCCAACACGGTGCACGGGCACTTCGGCTCGCTGTAGCGGACATTCGACACCGTACTCGCGGTAACCCTTAACTGGTGTCGAGCGTTGAGAAGGACCCATTCCTCGCGCGGGGAATGGGTCCTTCGTTGTCACTCGATCGAAGTAGTAAGAGCGGGCAATGACGCCGATTATTGATTACCAATGGGTAGGTAGAAAGCCTTTTCTATCCCGATTTTCGGGGTGGACTACGCGCGGTGTTCGACCGAACGCGTAACGCTGGTGGGTGGTTGTGACGACAACGGACGGTTGTGACCGGAGCGTGTCCGTTCGGGTCGCCGGAAGCCAAGGTCACGGTTGCGTTTCGTGTTCTCCCTGGTAAGCGGGACTGTCCAGGGAGGGGGTCGTGCACGTTTTTCTGGTGTGTCTGCACGAGCCACCCTGGACCGACCGGCCGAAGACTGCGTACTCCTCACGGTCGGTAGTGGCGTGTTCACCAGTGCGGATCCATTCCTGGAAAGTTTCCCAGGGTGCTTGTGAGGGCGGCCACGCAGCGTTAGCGTCATCGGTGCGCCAAGGAAGTCGGTGGGACGACGACCGGACGCGTAACGCGCGATCGGGGCTCTGGGAATGGCGCCGAACGAGCGTGACAGCACGGCAAGGGGTGTCGGGGGTGTTCGGGTCGCCGGCCACGACGGAGACGGCCTGATTTCACCGGCGCGTGGGGTGCACTGACGCGGTACGCAACTTGATTCGCCGTCGATTCTCCGTCGCCGGCCGGATCATCACCCAATTTCACGTGCGGGGACAGATGAATAACTTGGCACAGGTTCTGCCTGTGGGGACCGAGGTCGCGCCGGCGCCGAAGCCGGTCGCCGCCTACGGTCCGCAGGACGAGCAGTTCCGGCAGCTCGTCGATGCCGCGGTCAACCGCGACCCGGTTGCCACGCAACGGGTCCTCGAATCGATCAGGCCGATCGTGCTGCGGTACTGCCGGGCCCGGATCGGCCGGCTGGACCGGTCGTTCTCCTCGGCGGACGACGTGGTGCAGGAGGTCTGCCTGTCGGTCATCTCGGCGTTGCCGTCCTATCGGGACCAGGGGCAGCCGTTCCTGGCCTTCGTGTACGGCATCGCCCAGCACAAGGTCGCCGACGCGCACCGGGCGGCGGCGCGCAACAAGTCGCTGCCGGTGCCCGAGGTGCCGGACCGGCCGGAGACGGTCGCGGGTCCGGAGCAGCGGGTGCTGCAGGGCGAGTTGAAGAGCAGCATGGACCGGCTGTTGGCGGTCCTGTCCGACAAGCAGCGCGAGATCGTGGTGCTGCGGGTGGTCGTCGGCCTGTCCGCCGAAGAGACCGCCGACCTGGTCGGATCCACCCCGGGAGCGGTTCGGGTGGCTCAGCACCGGGCGCTGACCAGGCTGCGCAAGCTGGTCGGCAGCGCGAAGGAGTTCTGAAGGTCAGGCACCCGATGGGGTGAGGGAGTGTCATCCCATCGGGCTCGTGACGGGCTTGGTCAACCGGTGCGCCGAGCACCGAGCCGTGTGGCAGCATCTGCGCGAAGCCAGAGCCGAGGGGGCACGCGTGCGGGTGTTGTCGATCGACGTGGGGACGTCGAACACGGTGGCGGTGCTCGCAGTGCCCGGTCAGCTTCCCCGCGTCGTCGAGGTCGACGGCGCGGCCACCATGCCGTCGGCCGTCTACGCCGACGAGGACGGCGTGATCCTCGTCGGCCGGGACGCCGAGCGGCAGGCCCGGCTGGATCCCACGCGCTTCGAGCCAACGCCGAAGCGCCGCATCGACGACGGCGCGCTGCTGCTGGGTGGCACCGTCGTCCCGGTCACCGACGCCCTCGCGGCCGTGCTGCGGCGGGTGCTCGACGAGACCGTGCGCCAGCTCGGCGGCGCGCTGCCGGACGAGTTCCGGCTCACCCATCCCGCCGAATGGGGCCTGCCACGGCGCAACACCCTGATGTCGGCCGGGCGGCTCGCCGGCATGACCGGCAACATCGTGCTCGTCCCCGAGCCGGTCGCCGCGGCCGCGCACTTCAACCGCCTCACGCCGGGCAGCTCGCTCGCCGTCTACGACCTCGGATCCGGCACGTTCGACGTGGCCGTGGTTGCCGTGTCGCCGCAAGGCTTCACCGTGCTGGCCTCGGACGGCCTGGCCGATCTCGGCGGCACCGACATGGACCAGCTGCTGCTCGAGTACGTCGGCCGGCAGGTCTCCAACCGCGACGCCGCGCGGTGGCAGCAGCTGCTGCGGCCCGAGTCCACCGCCGACCGCCGGGCCCAGCGGGCGCTGGTCGAGGACGTGCGGTCGGCCAAGGAGACGCTGTCGCGGCACCCGCAGACCGTGGTGCCGATGCCGGAGCCGTTCGCCGACGTGCCGGTCACCCGGCCCGAGCTGGAGGCGCTGATCCGGCCCAGCCTGTCGCGCAGCGTGGAGCTGCTGTCGTCGACCATCGCGGCCAGCGGCGTGCACCCGATGTCGCTGGCCGGCATCTACCTCGTCGGCGGGGCGAGCCGGATGCCGCTGGTGGGCGCGCTGATCGGGGAGCGGCTGCGGGTCGCGCCGGTCAGCCTGGACCAGCCGGAGACGGCCGTCGCCCTCGGCGCGCATCTCGTGCCGCGCGACGGCGTGACGATCAGGACCCAGGTCTCGGCGCCGCCGTCCCAGCCGCAGTACCCGACGACCGGCGACTTCATGGCCGGGGCTCAGTTTCCGCAACTGCCGGCGACCGCGCCGGCTCCCGTGCGCAAGGGTGTGTCGAAAGCGACGTTGGTAGCGCTGGGCGCGATCGTCCTGGTGGCTCTTGTCGTGCTCGGCGGCTTCCTGGTGGCCAGTCCGTCGCGGTTCCCCAGCGCGGCCGACTGCACCGGCGCGCCGGGATCACCCGACGGCAAGGGCTTCACCAACTGCACGCGCCAGCTCGCCGGACCCGTCGCCGACCAGGGCGACTGCCAGGGCGGCTACGACGGCAGCGGGGTCGCGGTGATCGGCCTGGCCAGCGTCACGTGTCACATCGACGGGCGGACCGTGGTCTATACCCAGACGGCTTCGCTCGAAGAGACGAACGTGAAGGTGCGTGCGCTGATGGATGCTTACCCCAACGCCACCCGGATCAAGGCGCTGTGGAAGGGGAACGGACTCTCCGGCGAGTACCAGGCGGTCGCGGCCAGCGGCGTGGGCGTCGTGGTGTTCACGGTGTCGGACCGCCCGCTCGTCGGCGTGCTGACGGCGCCGGCGACCGCCGACCCGAGCTCACTGACCGCAGCCAAGGCGGCCGAGGCGTTCGAGCATTCGGTACAGCCCGGCACCTGATCGGACGTCAACGATCATGGTCGCGGCGTGTGACGATCGAGTGGTGGACCGCCATCCCGCGCAGCGCAGGATCATCGGCTTCCTGGTCGGCACCCAGGCCGTCGGCTCGATCGGCATCGGTGTCGGCATCATGCTCGGCGCCTTGACCGCGACGACGCTGTCCGGCTCGGTGGCCGTCGGTGGCCTGGGGGCGACGGCGATCGCCGTCGGTGCGGCGCTGCTGGCCCTGCCGGTGGCGCAGGTCGCCCGTCGGTTCGGGCGGCGGCGGGCGCTGGCCGCCGCGTACGGGGTCGGGGCGTTGGGCGGCGTGGGCTGCGCTGTGGCGTCGGCGGTCGGCTCGTGGCAGTTGTTGCTGCTGTCGTTGGTGGCCTTCGGCGGCGGCACGGCGGCGACCCTGGCCGCGCGGTACGCCGCCGCGGACCTGGCCCATCCGGGTCGTCGGGCCGGGGCAATGTCCACAGTGGTCTGGGCGACCACTCTCGGCGTGATCGCGGCGCCCAACCTGGCCGCCGTCGTGCCGGACCCGTTCTTGCTGGCGTCGCTGGCTTTTGTGCTGGCCGGGCTGGGCATTCTGCTCGGGTTGCGGCCGGATCCGTTGCTGGCCGGGCGAGTGGCCGTGGTCGTCGGCGACAGTTGTTGCGGCGTAGGGGCTTCCGAGCTGCCACGCCGGCACACCCGGGCCGAGGTGTGGTCGGCGATCGGGCCTAACGTCCGGCTAGCGCTGCTAGGGGTCGCCCTGTGCAACACGGCGATGACCGGGATGATGTCGATGATGCCTGTGCAGATGACCGGCGGTGGCTCGACCCTTGTGGTCGTCGGCATCATCGTCAGCGTCCACGTGGCCGGCATGTACGCCGCCAGTCCCTTGTTCGGCGTGCTGGCCGATCGCATCGGGCGGGTGCCGGTGCTGGCCCTCGGGGCGGCGCTTGTGGTTGCCGGGGCCGGAGTTTGCGGCATGGCGTCGGCCCACGATGCCCCGCAGATGGCCGTCGGCATGGTCATGCTCGGGTGCGGCTGGTCCGCCGGTGTTGTCGCCGGCGGCGCGTTGCTCACCGAGTCGGTGCCCCTGGGCCTTCGGCCGTCCACCCAGGGGCTCGCCGACCTCGTGCTCAACCTCGGCGGCGCCCTGGGTGGCCTGCTCGCCGGCCTGGTCATGAGCGCCTGGTCGTTCACCGTCCTCGGGTTGGTCGTCGGCTTCGCCGCGCTGCCGCTGCTGATGGCGTGCATGGGGACGACCCTGCGGCCGGTGGCTTCCGATCAGGAGGTCGCCGAACCGCCGAGTCCCCTGCCATCCGGTAGCCCACTTCGGCTTCGTGCCTAGGGTTTTGCCGGCGTCGCCCGGATCAACCGCGTCTCGCCCGGGCGCAACGTCGCGCTGTAGCTGCCCTCGATCGTGCCTTTTGCCTTCTGCGCCCACAGATCCGTGACCGCCGCCGCGCCCGCGGTGATGCCCACCTGGCTCCAGCTCACGGTGATCGTCTGGTTGCCGGTGGTCCCCGTGTTGAACAGGGCGACGACGTAGGCGCCCGACGGCTCCTTCTTCGTCCACACCTGGGTGTTGCCCGACTTGGTCAGGCGCTTCGCCGCGATCGCGTCCTGGTCGACGCCCAGGACCGCGTCGTTGGTCAACATCGCCTTGTCCGTCGCGTCCAGGTGGGTCAGGTCGGTGCCCAGCAGCAGCGGGGCCGCGGCCATCGCCCACAACGTCAGGTGGCTGCGCCGCTGGTCGCTCGTCAGGCCCGTGTTGTCGCCGTTGCCGATCTCCAGCGAGTCCAGGTCGTTCCAGCCGCCCGGTCCCGCGTACTGCTGCCAGCTGGCCGCCGTGTCGAACCTCGCCGACACGTGTTTCCAGTCCGTCAACGGGAAACTCGCCCCGTTCGCGCCGCAGTAGCACTCCACGTCGCCCTGTGTGCGCCAGCCGTTCGAGTACTGCCGCCACGTGTTCGCGTCCGCGATAGCCAGGTTGTTCGACAGCTCGTAGTGGATCGGCCTACCGGTGTTCTTCAGGGCCTGCGACCACGCCTTCACGTCCGGGATGTCCGGGCTGCCCACCCCGTCGATCTTCAGGTAGTCCACACCCCAGTCCGCGAACTCCTTCGCCCAGGAGTCGATGTACTGCTGCGCTCCCGGCTTGCTGTAGTCGATCCCGTACATGTGCTTGCAGTTGTAGTTCTTCTCCTGCGTTGTGGTCACCGCGATGTCCTTGGCGTGCAAGCTCGTTCCCGCGATCGGCGAGTTGTTCCGCACCGCGTTCTCCGGTATCCCCGGCGTCACGTACAACCCGAACTTCAGCCCGTCGGCATGGACGTGGTCCGCGACCGCCTTCATCCCGTCCGGGAACTTCGCCGTGTCGACCACCCACCGCCCGTTCCCGTCCACGGTCGGTCCGTTCCCGTCGCACTTCATCCAGAAGTCGTCCAGGTTGACGTACTCAAACCCGTGCTGCGCCAAGCCGTTCGCCTTGATCGCGGCCGCCTGCGCCTCGATCTTCGCGGCCGTCGGCGCCTTCCTGATGAAGCTCCAACTGCTCCACCCCATGGGCGGCTTCTTGGCCAGCCCGTTGTCCTCGGCACTCGCCGCAGGTGTCACCGCTAGCAGTCCTAGCACCGCTAACCCCACTGCCCACCGACGCATTGCACCCCTCCAACCAGGTAGTGCGGCGGCGGCGCTGCAACAAGTCTGGAAACGTTTGCAGTTTAGGTCGTGACGACCGGCCCGGCTACCCCTCACGCAACTTCCGCGCACGGGCGAGGTTTTTGTTGCTGGCCAACGTGTGTGGGTGCGCCGCATGACGGCCCTTCCCGCCTCACTCATCGTCAAGCCAGGCGGGGACGGCAACAGGGCAGTCACTCGAACGTAGGCAGGCCAGTCTCCCGAAGGGTCCAGCGGCCGGGGCCGCCGGTGAGCTGGGTGACGGTCAGCGGCGTGACGTCCACGCGCCAGAACGCGGCAGCCGGCGCACCTAGCGCCGCTAGGATCGCCGCCCGCACCACGGCGGGCGACGTGACGACGCCGAGACGGCCGACGTCGGCCTGGCGGTCCAGCCACGAGGCGACGCGCTCGAGCACGGCGCTGACCGGCTCGCCGCCGTGCGGGGCGGCGTCGGGATCGGTCATCCACGCCAACAGCTCAGCCTGGTCGATCTCGGCCAGCGAACGGCCGCGCCACGAGCCGTGATCCAGATCGGCGAGGGACTCGTCGACGACGGCGTCCCAGCCGAGGGCCTCGGCGGTCTGCGCGCAGCGCAGCTCCGGCCCCCGGCTGAGACCGTCCAAGCGGGCCGGTCCGGCCACCACCTCCGGCCGTCGTGACAATGGCTCGTCGGCGGGAAAGCGAGCCTGTCGCACGGCCTCGGTGGCGCCGTGGCAGACCAGGAAGATCCGGTTCAGGAGGCCGCCACCCGCTCGGCCTCCGGCGCCAGCAGCCGCTCGGCCAGCGGCGCGAACAGCAGGCCGATGGCCGCCCACATGATCGCCTGCGCGACGATCGAGTAGAAGCGGAAGTCCCACAGCACATCGGCCGGGAAGCCCGGATAGACGATCTGGCCGGCCGGGTTGCGCAGCGGCTGCGGCGTCTCGGTGGCCTGTTGGCCGTAGTCGCGCACGTTGGCGGCGAGCTCGCCCAGCGACGGCAGCAGCGCCATCACGATGCCGACCACCACCACGAAGCCCAGCGCCGCCAGCAGCGTCGCGTTCCAGTTGCCGAAGCGCTTGGCCAACTGCTTGCCCAGCACCACGGCGCCGATCAGGAACGCCACCGAACACACCATTATCACCACGTACAGCGCGCCGCGGACGCCGATGGTCGCGCCGTGGCCGATCGACGGCGGGTTGGCCGGGTACTTCACGAACGGCACCAGGTAGATGCCGAGGAAGCCGCCGCCGGCCACCAGCACCGACAGCGTGCGGGGCCGCAGGTTGCCGACCCGGCCCAGGCAGACCGCGTAGGCCACGGCGAACAGCGCGCCCATGGCCACGCCGAACAGCACGATGCCGAGGCCGATGCCGAGGTTGGCCTGGACCGCCCGGCTGAACAGCTCCGGGCCCTCGTCGCCGACCGGCAGGCCGGCGGCCTTGTCCAGGGCCGCCTGGGCCTCGTCGCGGCCGCTCTCGTAGTCGATCGCGGCCTGGATCTGCGGCTCGGCGAAGATCCGCGCGAAGACGAACGCCAGCAGCCCGGCCAGGGCGCCGACCAGCACACCCCGCAGGATGATTCGCTTTTCCATGTTCGGTTGTCCTGCCTACGTGATCAGTGGCAGGGGAAGCCGAGGAAGTGGCGTGCGTCGTGCACGAACTCGTGGATGTACATGTTGTCGCCGAAGACCGAGGTGGCGCCCTGGTCGATGCCGATGAAGTAGTACAGCGCCAGCGCGAGGAGCATGGTGCCGCCCAGCCACAGCATCGCCTTCGGCAGCGGCAGGACAACCGGCGTCGGAACGGCCGTGGTCGCGGTAACGGTGCTCATGGAGCCTCCTTCGGGGATCGTGCGTCCCGTTCGTTGGTGGGGCAGGAGATGGCGTGGTGTCTGGCTCACCCGGAGAACCGGGCACACAGTGGCGCGACCGCGCCGGAATTCCACCGGCTTACGCACTCCATCACTCAGCGTGGCACATTACGGACCTCGATCGGCGCACGTCAATCCGCCGAGCAGGGCGTATGAGATCAGTGTGAAGCTGCCGACACGACGTTGCGCAGGAGCAGCGCGGTCGTCACCGGCCCGACACCTCCCGGCACCGGCGTGACCGCCTCCGCGATCGGCTCCACCGCGGCGGTGTCCACGTCGCCGACCAGGCCGCCGTCGGCCGTCGGGTTCGTGCCGACGTCGATCACCACCGCGCCCGGGCGGATGTGCGCCGCGCCGAGCACGTGCGCGCTGCCGGCGCAGGCCACCACGACGTCGGCCCGGCTGGTCTGCACCGCCAGGTCCTTCGTGCGGGAGTGGCACACCGTCACCGTCGCGTTCTCGGCGAGCAGCAGCAGCGCCGCCGGCTTGCCGACCACGGTGCTGCGGCCCACCACCACGACGTCCGCGCCGGCCAGCGTCGTGCCGTGGGCGTGCAGCAGCTCCACCACCGCCTGCGCCGTTGCCGGCGCGAACGCCGGCAGGCCCGCCGCCAGCCGGCCGAGGCTGGCCGGGTTCGCGCCGTCCACGTCCTTGGCCGGGTCGATGTGCTGGGCGACCTCGTCACGGGTGAGGCCCGGCGGCAGCGGCGTCTGGCAGATCACGCCGTGCACCGTCGGGTCGGCCGACAGCTCGGCCAGGCACGGGCCCACCAGCTCCCGCTCGTCGATCACGCGCACCGCCACGCCGACCTTCTCCGCCGTGCGCACGATGGAGCGGACGTACCAGGCCGTCGCCTCGTCGTCGGTGGGGACGACGATCGCCAGCGTCGGGGTGGTGCCGCCGTCCCGCAGCCGGGCCGCGTCCGCCGTGACCTGTGTGCGGATGGCGGCGGCCAGCGCGCGGCCGTCGATGAGGGTCATGCCAGCTCCTCGATGAACTTCTCGGCCGCGGCGACCTCGTCGCGGATACGGGCCAGTTCCGTTTCCAGTCGGGCTCGGGCGATTACGTCGGTCATCGATGTCCGGTTCACCGCCACGTTCACCGCCGCCGCCTGCATGGCCGCGTGCGCCGAGACCGCCGCCACCGCCACGTCCGACAGCACGTTCACGTTGGCGCCCGGCCGGATCCTCCTTGCCAGCTCAAGGATCTCGGCCGCCAGCGCCGCCGTCCGCAGCGGCACGTCGGCCGCCCGCGCGAGGGCTTGCTGGATCGCCGCGCTGCGGGCCGTCTTCTCCTCGTCCGTGGCCTTCGGCAGCCGGTAGGCGTCCGTGACCCCGGTGAACGCCAGGGCGTCCGCCGCAGCCAGGTCTGTCGCCCGCTGCCGGCATTCGCCGGCCTGTGCGAGCACTTCGCGCATCGTCGGCTCGTGCTGCGCGTACCTGGGGCGGCCGATGGTCAGTTCACACACCATCGACACCAGGCCCGCACCCATCGCCGCGTGCATCGCCGCCACCGCTCCACCGCCCGGCGCCGGCGCCCCCGAGGCGAGGTCGTCCAGCCAGCGCCCGATCGTCTGCTCCCGCATGGATCAAGACTAGAACCGTTCTCCACCCCTGAAAGCGCACTGTCACCCGCATCCCCAGGATTTCGGCCGTCAGACCCTCAGGAATCCACTTTCGTGCCCTCTTCCGGCCTCTCGACCCCCACCCCCTTCCCACAAAGCCATGACACCAAGTCCGCGCTCGCTACCCCTGACGCAACCAAAGCCGACTTCGCGCCCCCACCCCCGCTCCGTCACGGCCACGCCCACCCGCCACGAAACCCCAGTTTGATTGCGCACCACGCCACCAAAGCCCCGTTCGCACCCCCCGACGCACCGAAAGCGCCTTTGGCAGCACCAGCACCACCCCAACGCACCCAGACACCCACCCGCACCCCCGGCCCACCC
>DASWRQ010000308.1:0-21399 GCA_036403095.1 Kutzneria sp.
CACCATCAGTCCCCCTGCCGAATCCGAAACGTCCGGTTGAGGGTGATCATAGGATGAGGTGTGGACTTCGAGGCGGTAGTTGTCGGAGCCGGGCACAACGGGTTGGTGGCGGCGAACCTGCTGGCGGACGCGGGGTGGCGGGTGCTGGTCCTGGAAGCGGCGGACGAGCCGGGCGGGGCGGTGCGCAGCGCCGAGGTGACAGCGCCGGGGTTCGTGACGGACCTGTACAGCTCCTCGTATCCGTTGGCGGCGGCGTCGCCGGTGGTCAAAGAGCTGAACCTGGAGCGGCACGGGCTGAAGTGGCGACACGCGACCGACGTGCTGGCGCACGTGCTGCCGGACGGGCGCGGGGTGACGCTGTCGACGGACATCGAGCGGACCATGGCCTCGGTGGCGGCGTTCGACTCCGGTGACGCTGAGGCCTGGCGAACGATGCACGACGAATGGGCGAAGGTGCGAGACCCGTTGCTGGACGCGCTGCTGCGGCCGTTCCCGCCGGTCAAGGCGGCGGGGAAGGTGTTGGGGGCAACGGGATCGGCGGCGGCGCTGCGGCTGGCCCGGATGCTGACGTTGTCGGCGAGGGGATTGGCCGAGGAACGGTTCGGCGGCGAGGGTGCGCAGCTGTTGCTGACCGGCAACGCGATGCACGCCGACGCGGGGATCGACAGCGCCGGCAGCGGAGTGTTCGCGTGGATGCTGGCGATGCTCGGGCAGGATGTGGGCTTCCCAACGCCGGAAGGCGGGGCGGGCTCGTTGACCGCGGCGCTCGTACGTCGCCTGGAATCCCTTGGTGGGCAAGTGGAATGCGGCCGGCGGGTGACCGAGGTGCTGATCGCCCGCGGCACGGCGGTCGGCGTGCGGGATCATGAGGGCAACGCGATCCGCGCTACCAGGGCGGTGCTGGCCGACGTGCCGGCACCGCAGTTGTACACGGAACTTGTTGGCGCGCACCACCTTCCGGCCAGGCTGTTGGACGACCTGACGAGGTTCCGCTGGGATCCGGCCACGGTCAAGGTGAACTGGGCACTGTCGACGCCGATTCCCTGGACGGCCAAGGAAGGCACGACGGCCGGTGTGGTGCATCTGGGCGGAGACATGGCCACGATGTCGGGCACCTGCACGGACATGGCGATCGGGCGGACGCCGCGCAATCCGTTCCTGCTCCTGGGCCAGACCACGACCGCCGATCCCACCCGCTCCCCCGCTGGCACCGAGTCCGTGTGGGCGTACACCCATGTGCCGCAAGGACAACGCTGGACCAAGGACCGGGTCGCACGGTTCGCGGACAAGGTCCAGCAGGTGGTGGACAAGCACGCCCCCGGCTTCGCCGACCGGATCATCGCCCGACACGTGCAGGGCCCGGACGACTTCGCCGGCACGGTCAACGGCGGCACCGCGATGATCGGCCAGCAGCTCGTGTTCCGCCCCACCCCGGGCCTCGGCCGGGCCGACACGCCGGTGGACCGCCTGTTCCTGGCCGGCAGCTCGGCTCATCCGGGCGGCGGCGTGCACGGCGCGCCGGGCGGCAACGCCGCGCGGGCGGCGCTGGCCCGCGAGAAGTGGGGCGGGGCCTACAAGTCGTTGCTGGGCACGGCGAATCGGCTGGTGTTCGGTTAGCCGTTGGCGCTGGTGATCACGTCGAAGTGCGCGCCCCGGCCGCCGCTGAACGCGTTGACGTCGTCCAGGATCGTGCTGATGGGTGAGTAACTGCTGGCCTCGCCGACGCCGCACGACCCGCTCGCGGGCGACCCCGGTCGGCTGCCCTCCAGGATGCCGAGCGCGGTGTTGTCGACCTGGCTGAACAGCGGGCCGCCGCTGTCGCCGGGGCGGGCGCAGATGGTGGTGTTGATGCCGACGTCGGTGGACGTGACCTGGCCGCACCGGGTGCCGGGCAGGTGGTCGAGGCCGGCGCCGCTGTCCGCGGCCTGCGGGTAGTTCCGCTTGTTCGAGGCCGAACCGTCGGCGCAGACCACCCAGCCGGGCTTGATGTCGGCCAGCGCGTGCACGCCGGTGATCGGCTGGCTGGCCGGCTCGGCGTCGTGGCCGTTGCAGGCGTCCTGGCAGTACAGCAGCACCGAGTTGTGCGGGTTCTGCTTGTTCAGCCACGTGTCGGCGGCGGTCTGGTCGACGTACGGCACGAACTGGTAGTCGTACGGGTAGAAGTCCTTCTGCACGCCGTGTTGGTGCACGATCGAGGTGCCATTGTGCTGCACCGGCAGGGAGTTCTTCTGGTCGCAGTGCCCGGCGGTCAGCATCCAGGCCGTCTTGTCGGCGTAGCCGCCGCCGGTGGACCGCACGTTGAAGCCGGTGGTGCAGGCGCCGATGCTGCCGTCGTCACGGGTGTAGTCGAGCCGCAGCCCGCCGCGCATCGGCCCGTAGCCGCCGCAGAACAACGGATGGCAGTAGCCCCAGTCGATCGAGCCGGACAGCGGCGTCGGCAGCGGCAGGTTCTTCACGACGACGCCGTCGGGCGCGGTGACCTTCGCCGCGGTCGGCGTGCGCCGCCACAACACGACAGTGTTGGCCTGCTGGTCAACGGCCGGCAGGTACTCGACGTCCTTGCCGGCCGCCTTGGCCAGCCGGTCGCGGACCGCGGTCAACTCGGCCAGCGAATGCCGGACCGTTCGGGTGCGAATGTGCGCGCGATCAGGGAACTGGGCCAGCAGCGGCCTGATCGCCGCCGGATCGGTGGTGTCCACGACCAGCACACCGCCGTGCTGGTGATCGATCGCCATGCCGCCGTAGACCGAGGAAGCCTTGGCGCGCAACGTCGCGTCCAGCTGCGTCGCGTCGAGCTGGAGCTCCAGCCGCCGTAACGCCTCGGCCGGGGTGACGCCGTAGGCCTGCTCCAGATAGCCCATCGAGCCGGCCACCGCGGCCGGGTCGAGTGTCGGCTTCCCGCTGAGGGCGGCGGCGTTCACGGTGGACCCGACCAGGGCCGGCAGTGCCACCGCGACAGCCGCGGTCAGCACGACAACTCGACGCACTACTCCCCCTTTGTCGTCACACGACCGGGGGAACTTTACAGAGCCCGCCGCAGCGCCGGCGCTGGGGATGATCTACGAGCCGGCGACGATCTCGTCCCGGCCGACGCCTCGTGTCTGGGGAGGTCAGCGAGCAGGTCCTCAGTGCACACCCCGTGGCCGGAACTGCACGCTGATCCGCGGGCCCACCGGCCTCGCCGTCTTCGGCACCGAGTGCTCCCAGGTCCGCTGGCACGTGCCGCCCATGACGATCAGGTCGCCGTGGCCGAGCATGTGCCGGACGCTCTCGCCGCCGCCCTTGGGACGCAACAAGAGCGCCCTCGGGGCGCCCAGCGACACGATGGCCACCATCGTGCGGTCGGTGTTGCGGCCGGTGTTGTCGCCGTGCCAGGCCACGCTGTCGTGGCCGTCGCGGTAGTAGCACATGCCGGCCGTGCGGAACGGCTCCCCCAGCTCCGGGCCGTAGTGGTCGGACAGCTCGTCGCGGGCCCGGTCGAGCACCTGGTCCGGCAGCTGGACCTGCTCGCGGTAGAAGCAGACCAGCCGGGGCACGTCCACGATGCGGTCGTACATCTGGCGGCGCTCGGCGTACCAGGGCACGTGCCCGACCAGCCGCTCGAACAGCAGATCCGCGCCGGTCAGCCAGCCCGGCAGCACGTCTATCCACGCGCCGTCGGTCAGCTCCGTGCGGCGGATCCCGCGCAGCGAGCCCAGCGTGGGCGCATCGGCCTGGTCGAACAGTGAACCCTGCAACGCCATGCCGCCGACACTATCGAACGTTTGTTCGAACCGCTAGTCCGGTCTCGTCGAGCCAGCGCCGCCAGCTGTTGCGGTTGAGCGGCCGGCCCGGCCGGGCGGCGACGTGCTGGAGGAACCGGGCGCGGACCGACAACAGCGTGTCGGCGCCGTCCGCGAGTGCCTGCAGGCGCTCTTGGAACGCCGGCGTCTGCACGTGATCGACCAGCAGGGCATACGACCAGTCCTTGCACCGGTACGGCCGCTGCACCGCCGTCAGGACAAGATCAGCGGCCTCCGACCGCAGCGCGTCCGGCACGCCCGACTGCCCGAACCGGCCCAGCACACCTTGCTTGATGGACCAGGGCGAATACGCGTGCGAGTCCGGCGCCCGCCAGTCGTCCGGATAGCACGCTTCCCAGCGCAGGAAGAGCAGCGCGAACGACGCGAAGGCCATGTCGGGCTCCGGGTAAGGCCGAAGGAACGCCAAGATCGGGTCGTCCTGCCGCTCGGCGACAGCCGACCGCCGGCGTTCGAGCGCGCGACCACGGACCTGCTCGTCGGGATCGACCAGGTCGTACAGCCACGCGTAGTCCAGCACGGCTGGAGCATGCCAGATCTACCAGGGCAGTCCGACGTAGTTTTCGGCGATGCTCGTCATCGCGGCCCGACTCCCGGCGGTGTAGCGCAGCTCGGCCAGCTGAACCTGGCGCTGGAAGGCGTCGGCGGTCGGGGACACGTGCAACATCGACGTCATCTTCCACGAGAACGCCTCGGCCTTCCACACCCGTCGCAGCGCGGTGTCCGAATAGGACTCGACCAGACCGGAGTCGTTGTTGTTCAACAGCTCCGCCAGGGCCCGCGCGAGCAGGCGAACGTCGGCGACGGCGAGGTTCATGCCCTTGGCCCCGGTCGGCGGCACGATGTGCGCGGCATCGCCGGCCAGGAACAGGCGGCCGTGCCGCATGGGGGCGGCGACAAAGCTGCGCATGGCGGTGATTCCCTTGTCCAGCAAGGGACCTTCCAGCACGGGACTCTCGCCGTCGACGGCCATCCGGGTGTGCAGCTCGGCCCAGATCCGGTCGTCGGGCCACTCCTTGATGTCCTCGTCCGGCGCGACCTGGAGGTAGAGCCGGGTGATCTCGGGCGACCGCATGCTGTACAGGGCGAAGCCGCGCTCGTGGAAGGTGTAGGCCAGCTCCTCCCGGGTCGGGGCGGCCTTGGCCAGAATACCCAGCCAGGCGAACGGATACGTGTGGTCGTAGGCGTCGTGCGGCACCGCTTTCCGGCTGGGGCCATGGAAACCGTCGCAGCCGGCGATCACGTCGCAGACCAGCTCCTGCGGCTGCCCTTCGGCGTCACGGAAGGTGATGCGGGGGCGGTCGGTGTCGATGTCGTGCACGGCGGAATCGCTGACGTCGAACAGGATCCGACCGCCGTCGCGGACACGGGCGTCGATGAGGTCCTTGACGACCTCCTGCTGCCCGTACACGGTGACGTTGCGGCCGACCAGCTCGTCGAACGCGATGCGGTGGTCGGCGCCGTCGAAGCGCAGCGAGATGCCGCCGTGCACCAGGCCCTCGCGGTCCATCCGCTCCCCCAGGCCGACCTCGCGCAGCAGGTCGGTGGTGGTGTTCTCGAGCACGCCGGCCCGCACGCGCTGCCGCACGTAGTCCTCGCCGCGCTCCTCGAGCACCACCGACTCGACGCCCTCCAGATGCAGCAGGTGCGACAGCAGCAGCCCGGCCGGGCCGGCCCCGATGATCCCGACTTGTGTGCGCACGGTGACGTCCTCCCTGGTTGCGAGCGTCCAGCATGGAAGCCATGCTCGGTCCGGTCACCGCAGGTTTCCGTTGAACGGAAGGGTAGCTCGTTGCCGCCTCGCACCACCGATCCCGTCAGCGTCGGGGCCCGCCTGATCGCCCTGCTCGACGCCTTCTCCGCTGGCGCGTCGGCGCTGACTTTGTCCGACCTCAGCCGGCGGACCGGGCTGCCGCTGACGTCCACGCACCGGCTGGTCGGCGAGCTCGCCGCGGGCGGCCTGCTGGAACGCGGCGACGACGGGCGGTACCGGATCGGGTTGCGGCTGTGGGAGATCGCGTCGCTGGCGTCGCGGGGCATCGGACTGCGGGAGAGCGCGCTGCCGTTCCTGGAGGACCTGTACGAGGCGACGCACCAGCACGTGCAGCTCGCCGTGCTGGAGGGGCTCGAGGTGCTGTACCTGGAGCGGATCTCCGGACGGGAGGCCGTGTCGATCATCTCCCGGGTCGGCGGCCGGCTCGCCCCGCACGCCACCGGCGTCGGCGTGGTGCTGCTGGCCCATGCCCCGGTCGAGGTGCAGGAGGCGATCCTGGCCGCCCCGCTGCGCCGGTTCACGGCTCGGACCGAGACGCGGCCATCGGAGCTCCGACGAATCCTGGCCGACGTCCGCCGGGACGGCTACGCGATCACCGACGGCACGGTCGAGACGGTGGCGCTGTCGGTTGCCGCACCCGTGCGAGGCCCGGACGACTCCGTGGTGGCGGCGATCTCGGTGGTGGTGCCGGCGGAGTCCGCCCGGCCCCGTGAGATCGTGCCCGCGGTGGTCGCCGCCGCCCGGGGCATTTCCCGGGTGCTGGGCGCGCCGAGCAGCCAGCGGCTGGCGCGCACCGTACGCCGCGAGACCAACCGACCGGATCTCCCATTCTGAGACCGGGGTGCAGGGCCGAGCAGTCCTCAGTTGGTCACCCTTGTGAACAAATCCCGGCCAGTCATCCGACCTATCTACCGTCAGGCTGAGCCGTTCGGCCTAAAAACGCCCGGTCACGGTTGCCTGTAAAGGTTCTCCGTCCTATGTTTCGCCACAGTTACGGCGAGGAGGTCGGATGTGTCCGGGTCTTAACGGCGGCGACCGACCCTTCTCGGCTGGCGGCCTACTCGCCGTGCAGCTCCTGGACGGCCGTCTCGATCCGGTCCAGCGCCCGCTCGATCGGGCCGCGGCCGGCCGAGGGCAGCCAGAACACCGCGCGTCGGAAGCCGGCCTTCTCGAACCGCTCCAGCGACGACGCCTTGGGCTGCGCGTTCATCAGCACGAAGTCCAGCTTGCGGTCGGCCCGATCCTGCATCTGCGCGGCCCGGCCCACGATGTCGTCGGCACGACCACCGTAGTTGGGCATCCAGCCGTCGCCGAAGGACAGCACCCGGTCGGCAACCGTGGGCCCGTTGCCGCCGATCAGCACCGGCGGATGCGGCCGCTGCGCCGGCTTCGGCCAGGCCCAGATCCGGTCGAACCGCACGAACTCGCCGGCGTACGAGGCTTCCTCGGCGGTCCAGATCGCCTTCATCGCCTCGACCCGCTCGGCCATCAGCCGCATCCGGGTCCGCGGGTCGGTGCCGTGGTTCGCCATCTCCTCGCGGTTCCAGCCGGCGCCGACGCCGAACTCCAGCCGACCCCCGGAGAGGTGGTCGACGCTGGCGACCTCCTTGGCCGTGGTGATCGGGTCGCGCTGGTTCACCAGACAGATCCCGCTGCCCACCCGCAGAGTCGTCGTCGCCGCGGCCGCCGCCGTCAGCGCGACGAACAGGTCGTAGGTGTGGGCGTACTTGCGGGGAAGCTCGCCGCCGCTCGGATAGGGAGTGCGTCGGTCGGCCGGGATGTGGGTGTGCTCCGGAAAGAACAACGACTCATGGCCACGCTCTTCGACCAGCCGCGCGAGCGGCCCGGGAGCGACGGTCGTGGGCGTGGCGAAGACGGCGACACCGATGTCCATGGTCGAACCGTACGCCGACCGCTGTGTCATCACGATCTGGAGAACCCATGAAACGATCAGTCCAGCTGGCGGTCGGCGCGGCCGCGGCGGTGATCACCGCCGTCGCGCTGACGGGCACCCCGGCGGACGCGTCCGGGGCGAGCAACGCGGACGTTTATGTCTCCCCGCACGGCAACGACCGGCTACCGGGCACATCGGCGCAGCCGGTGCGCACGCTGCAACGGGCGCAAACCTTGGTGCGCGAACGGGCGTCGCAGGCCGCCGGGGACCTGACCGTGCACCTCGCGTCCGGGGTGTTCGATCTGTCCCAGCCGCTGAAGTTCGACGCCCGCGACTCCGGCGTCAACGGTCATCGCGTGATCTGGCAGGGCAGTCCCGGCACGGAGATCAGCGGCGGCCGGTCGGTCACCGGCTGGCGTGCGGTGCCGGGCATGCCCGGACTTTTTGCCGCGCCAGCACCGAAAGGCCTCGACAACACCCGGCAGCTGTACGTCAACGGCGTGCGGGAGCAACGGGCCCAGGGGGCGTTGCCGGTCACGGTGAAGTCGACCGCCACCGGCTACACCGCCTCGTCCGATGCCATGGCCGGCTGGCGGAATCCGAGCGATATCGAGTTCGTGTACACCGCCGGCGAGGCGCTGTGGAACATCCAGCGCGACGGCCTCGGGCAGTGGACCGAACCGCGCTGCCCGATCGCGTCCATGAGCGGGACAACGATCACCATGGCTCAGCCCTGCTGGGACAACTCCACCAAACGCGTGGTGTTCCCGAACATTCCTGGGCGCAGCGTCAACATGGTCGGACCGTACGACCTGACCAACGGCCGGCACCCCACGTACGTGGAGAACGCGTTCGAGGTGCTGGACACGCCCGGCGAGTGGTACCTGGACCGGTCCGCGCACACCGTCTACTACATGCCGCGGCCGGGTGAGAACCTGCGCACCGCCGACGTCGAGATGCCGGCGCTGGAACAGCTGATCACCGCTTCCGGGCTGCACAACGTGTCGTTCCGCGGGATCCAGTACTCGTACGCCACCTGGCTGACACCGTCATCGCCGGAGGGCTTCTCCGAGATCCAGGCCGGCTACACCAACACCGGACCCGACGGCTGGGCCGTGCAGGGCCTGTGCCAGTTCGTGCCCAACGGCAAGTGCCCGTACGCCTCGTGGACGCCCGAACCGGGCAACATCACCGTGTCCGGCGGCAGCGGGCTGGAGTTCAGCGACTCGGTGTTCACCCATCTCGGCGCGGCCGGGCTGCGGCTGGCCGACAACACCGCCGACACCATGGTGCGCGGCGACATCTTCACCGACATCTCCGGCAACGGCATCGAGATCGGCGGCGTGGACCAGCCCACCACCGGCAGCACGCACGACGTGCAGGTGCTGGACAACCACCTCTACGGCCTGCCGCGCGAGTTCCACGGCGGCGTCGCCATCCTCAACGGCTACAGCCAGCACGACGTGATCTCGCACAACCAGATCGACCACGTCGCCTACTCGGCGATCTCGATGGGTTGGGGCGGCTGGCCCGACAAGATCAAGGTCGCCGCGACACCCAACAACTCGCACGACAACATCGTGTCCGACAACCTGATCCACGACTACATGCTGTCGCTGGACGACGGCGGCGGCATCTACACCCAGGGCATCACCGGCAGCTCGCTGGCCACCGGCGAGAAGGTCACCGGCAATGTGATCCACGGGCAGCTGGGTCTGGGCAAGGGCATCTACACCGACAACGGCAACACCTACGAGAACGTGGTCGGCAACGTCATCTACGGTGTGGCGTACGCCAATGTCGGCACCGCGCACATCGACTACCGGGACAACCTCGGCAACAACGACCCCACGTTGATCCAGGGCAACTACTGGGAGCAGGGCGACAAGGACGGCAACAACAAGGGCGTCATCACCCAGGGCAACCACCTGCTGGACAACCCTTCCGCCGCGCCCAAGTCCATTGTGGACAACGCCGGGCTCGAGGCGGCGTACCGGGGGCTGTTGGGTCGCCATGTCGGCGGTGACGGCGTGCCGGAGCAGCCCACCCGGGTCGGTTCCTTCGCCGCCGACGGCAAGGCGTACGTGACGTGGAATCCCAGCTATGCCTTCAACAACGGTCCTCTGGACAGCTATCTCATCACCGCCGGGTCCAAGACCGTGAGCATTTCCGCTGCTCAGTTCGACAAGCAGGGGTATGCCGTTGTCGACGGTCTAGCCAACGGAAAGTCCTATGCGGTCACCGTACGGGCGCATAACCGTTTCGGCGCCAGCACTCCGTCGCTGCCCGCCGGCGCGGTCACTCCCGGTCCGTTGGCGGGCAAGCTCGCCGACGCCCCTACCGGGGGCAAGGCTTCGGTGTCGTCGAGCGCCGTCAGCCTGCACTGGACGCCGCCGGCGGCCATGGGTGACACGCCCGTCATCGGCTATGTGATCACCGTGTCGGACGGGCGAAAGATCTCCGTCAACGGTCGGGATGCGTTGGTGTCGCAGCCGACCGCCAAGGGCATGACCCGGGTCGTCGATGGTCTGAAGGCCGGCACCGACTACACCTTCACCATCGCCGCCGTCACCGCCGACGGTCCCGGCGCCGCTCTGACCGTGACGGCCACAACCACGCCGTAGACACCAAAGTTGCCGCCACGCCGACGTTTCCCGTCGGCGTGGCGGCTCGAAAATCAGTGGCCCGACGGCGGTGGTCCGCGTCACACTGCCGAGCATGCTGGCAGAGTGGAAAGAGCAGGGCTTCGTCATCCTGCCGGAGCTGTTGTCCCCGGCCGACCTCGGGCCGGCCGTCGGTGAGCTGGGGCTGATGTTCCCCTCTCCCGAGGGCTTTCACGACGGCTCCGATCCGCGCCGCTCGCGTTTCCTCGACGACGAGTTCAACGGGATCGACTCGTTCCCGTTCGCCAGCGTCGAGGTCAGCCTGCTGGCCCTGCATCCCAAGATCATCTCACTGGCATCCTCCCTGCTCGGCACCGACGACATCCGCGTCTACGGCGCCGAGTCCTGGGCCAAGTACACCGGCGCCACGTCCTACGACCAGGACCTGCACCGGGACTACCTCGGGCACACCCTGCTCGTGCCCAGCCCCGAGTTCCGCCAGGTCGAGATGTTCGTCTACCTCGTCGACGTGCCCGAGGAGCTCGGTCCCCCGCACCTCGTTCCCCGTAAGCACACTTGTCGTCTCCCCGCTGTGCCCAACTGGTTCCCCCGCTCCGGTTCGGGCACCGACTCGGACTTCGTCGCCGCCGGCTCCCCCGACCTGTACACCCACGAGGTCTCCGCCGCCGGCCCCGCCGGCACCGTCGTCGCCTTCGAGGCCGGCACCTTCCACCGCGGCACCGAGCTCAGTCAGCCCCGCGGGGCCCGATACTCCATGCACCTCAACTTCCGCCGCGCCGCCGACGACTGGGCCATCCGCCAGGGTTGGGCCGAACGCAGCCACTCCCGCGAGTGGTACTCCTTCGTCGAACGCGCCTGCGCCCGCCAGCTCGGCCTGTTCGGCTTCCCGCCGCCCGGGCATCCATACTGGACAGACGAGACGTTGGCCGGGATGGCTCTGCGGTATCCGGGATTGGACCTGTCGCCATGGCAGAGCGCGTGATCGAGCTGCCCGAGGGGTCGTGGTGGGACTGGAAGGTCCGGGCCTTCAGATCAAGCAGCGCGATGAGCCGTGTTGACGGCCGGCGCGGGACGCGGCCAAGATCGTCACGGTAGCGAAGACGGTCGGTCAGTCCAGGGAGCACCTGATGGCGAAGCGTTCGTGGTTGCTCAGCACCACCATGGTCGAATACCTGGACGCTGCGCGAGACGCGGCGGGGCGGGGCCACGAGCTGATCACCGTCGCCGGCACACCCGACATCTCCTGGCACGCCGATGGCCGGATCGATTACTTCGAGCGCCGCTTCCCGATGATTGACTTCGACGACATCCGGATCTTCCTGGCGCAGACCGGTCCGACCGCGTCCTGGGTGTGGCTCGGCCAGTTCGACCCACGTCCGGAAGGGATGAAGTCGTACTGGCGCATCAGCCTGGACACGGCCGGCGCGGGGCTCACGATGCGAATGCGCCCGAGCCATTTCTCGGCGAGGTACCTCGCGAGCCGTTGAGGACGACGGTCACGTCGGGACCCACACCGGGGGAACGCCGACGTGGACCGCGTACCGGGGTCAGACGGAGCGGATGTCGGCCTTGAGCAGGTGGGGGTCCTTGTCCTGCTCCTCGGGGGCGATGCCGAAGCTGATGATGCGGCGCGGATGGATCCGGATGATGGGCCCGGACTGCTGGCTGCCGCCGTCGGCCGGGTCGAGCAGGGCCTCGGCGTCGCCACGGATCTCCAGGCAGCGCACCCGCCACGGGGAGGTCGATACGATGTCGTCGACGACGAAGGCGGCGCGACCGTTGGCGGCGACGTTGCGGAACTTGCGGCTGGCGGCCATGTTGAAGCCGCCGATGTCGATGGTGCCGGTGGCCGGGTTGTAGCGGAAGCCGACCGGACTGGCCTGCAGAGTGCCGTCGGGCCGGGCGGTGGCCAGCCGGCCGATAGGCTGGCCGGCGAGGTAGTCCAGCTCGGCGTCGGTGAAGGACACGATGACGGACCTTTCCTGTGGTGGAGGCTGCGACTCCAGTCTGCAACCTCCACCATCCTGGAGATCAAGCCCGGGACAGGATCAGGCTTCGACGACGACGGACGCCGGCGTCGGGAGGACGTCGCCGAGGATGGCCTCGCCCTTGGTCAGCCAGGCCACGCCGAAGGACATCACGGCGATGGTCTCCAGCCACAGCTCGGGATGCAGCCCGGCGGTGGCGGCATTGAGGAACTGGTGCACACCGGCGATCGCCAGCAGGCAAGCGATGATCACAACGCCGCACGTCAGGTACACGCGGTTGCGTTGCAGCTTGCGCTCGGTGGGCCCCATCTCGCTGGTCCGGCGGAACAGGAAGATGGCGAAGAAGGCGATCGCCAGGAAGAAGATGGACGCGAACACCAGGTGCAGCACGCCGACGAAGGCGGCGGTGCTCGACGGGTCGCCCGGCGCCGTGGGGAACAGGGCCAGACCGATGGCGGCGATGCCGGCGAGGTTGCCGGCCACGTCGTCGATGACGTCGTAACCACGGTAGGACAACAGAAAAGCCCCTACGGCGCACATGCTGCCGACGAACACGCCGCGCATGTCGGTGTAGAAGTAGGAGCTGATCGAGTCCTGCAGCCCGCCGCCCTGGACGATCAGCTTGCCGATGATCAGCACGGCCGGCAGGGCCACGCCGATCAGGCCGATGGCCCGCCGCAGGTACAGGTACGAGTGGACGAGAGTGTCCGATGGGGATCGTGTTGTCGGGCTCATGGCCGCCTCCGCGCGAAGTCGCTGTCCACTTGATCGGCGCACAATGCCAGGGACCTTAGTCCCGACCTCGCCTTTTCACGTGATCGGCGGACACGCCGCGTTGTCGCCAGCCCGGTGGCGGTGCGAGGATGGCGGCCTGGTTCCTACCCGAGGAGCACGCCATGGGCGCAAAGCTCGATCCCTATCTCAGCTTCGACGGCGACGCCCGCCAGGCCCTGGAGTTCTATCAGGCCGTCTTCGGCGGAGAGCTGTCCCTCAACACCTTCGGCCAGTACGGGCAGAGCGGCGACGGCGCCGACAAGATCATGCACGGCTCGCTCAACGGCGACCAGACCCTGATGGCCTCGGACACGCCGCCCGGTATGCCGTACAACCCGGGCAGCAACGTCAGCATGTGCCTGTCCGGCGACGCCGAGGACGAGCTGCGCGGCTACTGGGAGAAGCTGATCGACGGCGGCACCGTGCAGGTCCCGCTGGAGAAGCAGATGTGGGGCGACATCTTCGGCTCCTGCCAGGACAAGTTCGGCATCTACTGGATGGTCAACATCGCCGGCTGACGCCGCTTGCCACCGATCACGTGACAGACGGCGCGCTCCGAGAGCCGACCTTCCTCGTCCTGACCGCGCTCGCGGCCGGGCCCCAGCACGGCTACGGGATCCTGCTCGACGTCGAGCAGATCTCGGCCGGCCGGGTCCGGCTGCGCGCGGGCACGCTCTACACCGCGCTGGACCGGCTGGTCGCCGACGACTGGGTGATCGTGGACCGCGAGGAGGATGCTCGGCGTGCTGCTGGCCGCGAACGGCGGCTGGCGGGACGACGTGAACCTCGTCGGCGGCGCGGCCGCGCTGCACGGCCGCTGGTGTTCAACCTGGACGGTGGCGTGATGGCGATCGTCAGCCTGCTGGGCCCGATCGTGCTGCTCGCCGGCGCGGCGCCCGACCTGCACGAAATCGCGTACTCGATCAAGGCGGACAGTTCGTTCGTCACCGTGCCGCGGCAGATGCCGGACTGGGCCCGTCTGGGCGGCCTGGCTGGTAGTGGCCTTCCTGACGCTGATCGGGGCGCGTCGCTCCGCCGCGGCGATGGCCTGGGTGGCGTGCGCCGCACACGTGATGATCATTTCGGCCGTGCGGATCAGCTACGCGGCGCACTACGAGACCATCGGCCTGCTGCCGCCCGTCGTCGCCACGCTTGTGGCCGACACTCTGATCGGGTTCTTCGGGTCGGCACTGTTCTGGACACCGGTCATCGCGAGTGCCCTGCTCTTCGGCGTCCCGATCTTGATCGTGTTGGCGGGCAACGGAGTTCTCAGCCGGATCAGGAAGTCGCCGCCGAGCTGACCGACTTCGCGCCGAGCACCTCGTGCAACCGCGCCGCGAACTCGACGGGGTGCCGGGCGTAGCCGAGGTGGTCGCCCGGGAACTCGACGAGGTCCAGGCCGAGGCGTTCGGACAGCACGACGTTGGGCCGGTAGGCCAACAGACCCCGTGACTCGACGCCGCAGGCGAGGACGAGCTTGTCCTTGGCGACATCGAGCGCGGCCAGGTCGACCTGGTGCCGCGGGTACGGGATGTACTCGTGGTCGAACCAGAACGGCACGTTGTGCCGCATCCGCTCGAACATGGGCCGCATGGCCGGCGGCGGCTCGAAGCCGGGCGGCGGGGCCTGCGGGGCCAGGCCGACGACCTTGCCGAACAGGGCCATGGCGGCTTCGGGACCCTCCGCGAGATACAGCTGGTGCACCTCGTCCAGCTCGGCCAGCAGCTCGTCCCGGTCGGGCAGCAGCGAGACGAGCGGCGGCTCGTGTGGCACGGCGGTCAGCACCACGGACGGGTGCTTGGCCAGCAGCTCCAGCGTCACGATGGCGCCGGAGCTGCTGCCGAACACGTAGCCGGGCTCGTCGGCCAGCAACGCGCGGGCGTCCTCGACGTCGGCGGCCAGCTTGTCGGCCGGCACGGAGTCGACGGGGCTGCGGGCGAAGCCGGCCCGGTCGTACAGCACGACCCGGTACCGGTCGGCCAGCTCGGCGGCGGCGGCCTCGAACACGGTGCTGTCGCCGTTGCCGCCGACGATGAACAGCAGCACCGGCCCGCTGTCGCCGATTCTCTTGGTGTACAAGGTCATTGCGTCCCCCTCAACTGCTTGAGCGCCGTCTCCACGAGGCCGAGCAGCGGCACCGGAGGGTCCGCCCGCAGCCAGTGGTCGGACGCCACCTGGGTGGCGGCGGCGACCGCCGCCGCCATGATCTCCGGGTACATGCCGTGGTCGCCGGGACCGAGCCGGTCGGCGATGGCCGCGGCCAGTCCCTTCTGCATCTTCACGTACGTCTTCAGCAGCTCGCCGGCCATCGCCGGCGAGCTCAGCACGGGCCGCAGGCCGGCCAGCCAGCCAGGGGGCGGCAGCTCGGCCGCCGCCGCGTGCACCTCGAGCACGGCGGCGGTGATCGCGTCCCACAGCGGCTCGTCGGCCGGCCGGTCGAGCAGGACCTGGCCGACGCGGAACACGCGGTCCGTCGCCCGGGACGAGATGGCCTCGTACTTGCTGGCGAAGTAGTTGTTGAAGGTGCGCGGGGACACCCCCGCCGCGGCGGCGATGTCCTCGACCAGCACGTTGTCCAGCCCGCGCTCGACGGCCAGCGTCAGCGCCGCCATGCTCAGCGCCTCACGGGTGGCCTGCTTCTTGCGCTCGCGGAGTCCGGACACCCCACCACCCTAGCAAAGTTGCGGGACACGCAATTATTTCCGGAGCAGTTGCCGGTCGGCGGCCCGCAGCGTGACGATCCGGGTCACCTTGCCGTCCTCGCCGGACACGTCGCGCACGATCTCGAAGCCGGCCTTGAGCGCCATCGCCAGCGAGCGGATGTTCTCGGCGGCCACGCAGCCGTGCACGGCGTCCAGGCCCAGCTCGTCGAAGCCGTAGTCGATCACACGGTTGGACAGCTCGGTGCCAAGGCCCATCCGCCACACGTCCCGGACCAGGGCGCAGATCAGCTCGTGCCCGTCGACGTTGCCGGTCTTCTTCAGCTCGGCGTGGCCGATGTAGCGGCCGTCCAGCCGCACCGCCCACACGTCGAACATGTTCTTGGCGTACACCTCGGTGAACAACAGCCCGAAGAGCGATCTGATCGTCTCCTCGGGCTGCCGTTGCTGCCCCATCCACTTGCAGACCTCCTCATCGCGTAACAACGCGACGAAGTCGTCCTCGTCCTCGGGCGTGTAGGGGCTCAGAACCATGCGCTCGGAGCGCAGCGTGGGAGTCACGGCCGAACGCTATCCGCACTCCCCAACAGCGGCAATCATCCTATCGTGCAAGGAAAGTATCCGATGAGGTGAGTAACGAGGGTCAGCGGGCCTCGACATCAAGCGGAAGATGGCGAACACTCACGATCATCGCCGGATTCTGGAACTCGACCGGCTCGTCGCGGGCCACCGAAAACGCCGAGTAGCGGCGGTGCAACGCTTCGAAGGCGATACGGCCTTCCATGCGGGCCAACGGAGTGCCGAGGCAGAAGTGGATGCCGTGCCCGAACGTCAGGTGCGGATTGGGATTACGGGCAAAGTCGAACCGCTCGGCGTCGGCGAAAACCTGGGGGTCGCGGTTGGCCGAGGCGATATTGGCCATGATGATCGAATCGGCGGGAATCGTGCGACCGCCCAGTTCCACCTCGGTGGTGGTGCGCCGGCCGAGCTCGTTGAACGGCGGCAGGCAGCGCAGCACCTCCTCCAGCGCCACCGGGATCCGCGACGGGTCCTCGCGCAGCGCGGCCGTGGCCTCCGGGTGGCGGTCGAAGCTGATGGTGGCGTTGCCGATCAGCGCCGTGGTGGTGATGTGCCCGGCCACCAGCAGCAGCGCGACGAAGCCGACGATCTCCTGGTCCGTCAGGCTTTCCCCGTCCACCGAGGCCCGGATCAGCTTGCTGGTCAGGCCGTCGCTCGGGTTGGCCCGGTGGTGCCGGATGTGGGCCAGCACGTACTCGTTCATCTCACGGATGGTCGGCGCGATCAGCTCCAGCGCCGCCTCGATCTCGGCCATGGTCGAGGTCTCGGTCAGCTGGTCCCCGCTGAACAGCACCTTGGCCCACTTCTCGAACAGCTCCCGGTCCCCCGCCGGGATGCCGAGCAGCTCGGCGATGACCAGGATCGGCAGCGGATAGGCCAGCACGTCGACGAGGTCGAACCGGTCCCGCCCGGCCACGCCGGCCAGCAGCTCCTCGGTGATCTCCTTGATCCGCGGCTCCAGGCCGGCCACCGTGCGCGGTGTGAAAGCCTGGCTGACCAGGGTGCGCAGCTTGCGGTGGTTGGGCGGGTCCATGGTGAGGAACATGCCGGTGCGGAAGGCCTCGAAGTCCTCCTGCACCGGCGCGAGACCGGAGAAGTCGCTGGAGAACACGCCCGGTTCGGACAGCACGCGGGAGACGGTGGCGTGGTCGAGCAGCCGCCACATGCCGTTCGCCTCGTCCAGGTAGACCGGTTCTGCGGCGCGGCGATCGATCCACTGGTCCAGGCGGTCCTCGAAGGCGTACCGCGGCGGGGCGAGCGTCATGGGGTGGGCTCCTTGACTCGGTCGGTGACGGGGAAGGCGCGCATGGTGCGGCTGACCGTGACGGCCACGGTGACGACGGCGATGCCGGCGGCGCACAGCAGGATCGCGTTGGAGCCGCCGAACTGCTGCACGAGCACGCCGCCGAAGGCCGGTCCGGTGGCGGCGGAGACCCCGCCGATCACCGCCATCACGCCGGTCATGCGGCCGCGCAGGCGGTCCGGGGTCAGCAGCAGCTGGGAGGTGTTGATCGTGGTGTTGGCCGTCGGCGGCAGCAGGGCCATGCCCGCGAACAGAACGCCGAGCAGGTAGCCGTTGTCGATGAACAGGGCGAGCGGCGTGAGCAGGGTCAGCACCCAGAACACGCCGGCGATCGAGACGTACGGGCTGATGAGGCGGTGCAACGTCGGCGCGAGCAGCGCGCCGAGCAGGCCGCCGACGCCGAGCATCGCCGCCATGATGCCGATCTCGCCGGACGGCACGTTCCGTTCCTTGGCCAGCACGACCAGGATCACGTAGTAGGCGGAGAAGAAGAAGTTCAGACTGATCGCGCAGGCGACGGTGGCGCGGATGTGCCGCTGCCGCCAGACCCAGCGCAGCCCCTCGACCATTTCCTTGGCCAGGTGGCTGTTCTCGTGTTGCTCGGGACGTTGATAGGGCACGTGCACGAATAACAGCGCCACGAAGCTGATCAGGTGCGTCAGCACCTCTACGGCGAACGGCACCGCCCGGCCGATCGCGTACAGGAAGCCGCCGGCGGCCGTGCCGGTGAGCTGGCCGAGGGCACCGCGCGCGGAGTTCATCGCCACGGCCGTCGGTAACTGCTCCTGCGTCACGATCTGTGCCACCGCAGCGTTTTCCGCCGGCAGGAACAGCGCCCGGCACACACCCATCATCGCGGCCACGAAGATCATGTGTGGCACGGTGGCGTCGCCGACCCACAGGGCGAGGACCAGGCTGGCCACCACGATCCCTTGCGCCGCCTCACAACACAGCATGACGATCTTGCGGTTCCAGCGGTCCACCAGCGCGCCGGCCGGCAGGCCGGCGATCAGCTGGGCCGCCGCGTCCACGCCCAGCACGAAGCCGGAGACGGCCGGCGAGCCGGTGATCGCCAGCACCAGCAGCGGGAACGCGATCATCGAGCCGCTGAAGCCGGCGGTGGACAGCGCCTGGCCGGCCCACAGCAGGCGATAGGAGCGGTTCATCGGCAGTCCTCGGCGATCGCGCGCAGGGCGGCTTCGAAGTCGTGCACGACTCTCTCCACTGTGGACCGTTCGTGCCGGGCCGGCTGGTAGAGCCAGGAGAAGGCCAGCTTGCCGTCCTGTACCGCGCCGACCACGTCGAGCAGATGGGCCTTGCGCTCGGCCGGATCGTGGTCGCGGCCGAAGGAGCCGTGGGTGGCGGCGAACAGCCCGCCGCCGGCCTGGCCGTCGGCGGCGTCCCACTGGCCGAGGTAGTTGAAGGCGATGCCGGGCTCCACGACCGGCACGTCGCCGCCGAGGTAGCGCAGCGCGCCGTAGCCGAACCCGTTGTCCGGCACGGCCCTCAGCTGCTTGCGCACCGACTTGATCCGGGTCCGCCAGTCGCCGCCGACCCGCAGGGTCACCGGGAAGATCGTGGTGAACCAGCCGACGGTCCGGGTCAGGTCGACGTCGTCGAGCACGTCCTCGCGGCCATGGCCCTCCAGGTCGATGGTGACCCGCTCCTCGCCCGTCCACGCCGACAGGGCCGACGCCAGCGCGGTGAGCAGCACGTCGTTGATCCGGGTGCGATAGGCGGCGGGCGCCTTGCGCAGCAGGGCATCGGTGTCGGCCTCGTCGAGAACTATCGACACGGTGTCGGTCGCCGGGTCGTCGCCGTCATGATCCGTCGGCAGCTCCGACGCCTCGATGTCCTGCCAGTACTCGGCATCGAAGCCGCCGGCGCGGACGTGCTCGGTTAGCCGGTTCGACCAGTCCTGGAACGACGTGGTCTTCGGACCGAGGTCGATCTCCTCGCCGCGAGCGGCCTGACGGTAGGCGGTGTCCAGGTCGTCGAGCAGGATCCGCCACGACACACCGTCGACGATGACGTGGTGCGCGGCCAGGAACAGCCAGGGCTTGCCGTCGCGGTCGAACAGCACGGACTTGAACAGCGGGCCGGTGGTCAGGTCGAAGCCCGCGTGGACCTCGTCGGCGAACTCTTCGCTGAACTCGTGCCGGATCAGCGCCGGGATCGGCTCCAGCGGGGCGTTGTGCTGCTCGCCGTCGAACCTCATGCGCAACGCGTCGTGTTGGCTCCACAGCGCGTCGAGCGCCCGCTGCAACGCCGGCACGTCCACGTCGTCCACGAGCTCGGCCAGCAGGGACTGGTTGAAGTGGTGCGGATTCACGGTGTGGTGCTGGAAGAACCACTGCTGGATCGGGGTCAGCGGCACCGGACCGGTGACCAGCTGCCGGCGCTCGCCGGCATTGGCCACGGCCGTCACGGCCGGCGCCAGCTGGTCGATGGTCTGGCGCAGGAAGACGTCCTTGGACGCCAGGTGCAGGCCGGCCTGCCGGGCCCGGGACACCACCTGCATGCTGAGGATGGAATCACCGCCCAGCTCGAAGAAGTTGTCGGTGACGCCGATGTTCGGCACGCCGAGCACGTCCGACCAGATCTTGGCCAGTGCCCGCTCGATCTCGGTGCGCGGCTCGACATGGTCGCCGCCGGCCGTCACCGTGACGTCCGGCAGCCGCTTCCGGTCGACCTTGCCGCTCGGGTTGAGCGGCAGGGCGTCCAGCTCCTGGAAGACTGCCGGCACCATGTAGTCGGGCAGCGTCTTGGCCAGGAAGTCTCGCAGCCCAGCGGTTTCGCCGACCACGTAGGCGATCAGGCGCTTGTCGCGGGCGAGCACCACCGCCTCGCGGACGTCCGGACGCCGGCGGATGGCCGCCTCGACCTCGCCGAGCTCGACCCGGAAGCCGCGGATCTTGACCTGGTCGTCGGCGCGGCCGAGGAACTCCAGCTGGCCGTCGGCCCGCCACCGCACCACGTCGCCGGTGCGGTACATCCGTTGGCCCGCTTGGAAGGGGTTGGCGACGAAACGGGACGCGGTCAGGCCGGGGCGGTCGAGGTAGCCGCGGGCCAGGCCGAGGCCGGCGACGTACAGCTCCCCCGGCACGCCGACCGGGACCGGCTTCAGCGCGTCATCGAGCACGTGGACCTTGGTGTTGCGGATCGGCCGCCCGATCGGCGGGACAACACCTGTGGTCAGCTCATCGGACCACGTGCTGACCACGGTGGACTCCGTCGGTCCGTACGCGTTGATCATGCGCCGGTCCGGGGCCCACTTGTCGACGAGCTCGGCCGGGCAGGCGTCGGCGCCGACGATCAGGTTCGTGAAGTGCGGCAGCTCGACGTCCGGCAGCGTGCCCAGCGCGGCCGGCGGGATCAGCGCGTGCGTGATCCGGTGGTCGTCGAGCATCTCGGCCAGCTGGTCGCCGAGCAACGGCCCGGGCGGCGCGACGACCAGTGTCGCCCCCGCCGGCAGGGCCAGGCACAGCTCCAGGATCGAGGCATCGAAGCTCGGCGAGGAATACGCCAGCACCCGGTCGCCCGGGCGGACCCGGAAGTGCGCCGCCTCGGCCGCGGCGAAGCTGGCCAGGCCGGTGTGGGTGACGACAACGCCCTTGGGACGGCCGGTCGAGCCGGAGGTGTAGATCACGTAGGCCGGCTGGTCCATCCGGTGCGGGGGCATCGGGTTCGTCTCGTCGCGGCCGGCTTCGAGCTCGTCCAGCAGCAGCACCGGGATCTCGGTGTCCGGCGCGAGTTCTCGTTGCGTGACAACAAGGTGGGGCTTGGCGTCGGCGAGCATGTAGGCGATGCGCTCGACCGGGTAGGTCGGATCGACGGGCAGGAACGCGCCGCCGGCCTTGGCCACCGCCAGTTGGGCGACGACGATCTCCACCGACCGCGGCAGGGCCAGCGCGACGATCTTCTCCGGACCGACGCCGCGCTCGATCAGGATGCGGGCCAAGGCATTCGCCCGGCCGTTGAGCTCGGCGTAGGTCACGGTCTC
>DASWRQ010000309.1:0-26580 GCA_036403095.1 Kutzneria sp.
GATCCGCTGAAGGAGTTCGCGGCCGCCCAACCACAGTCCACATCGGACGCCTTGCTGCGGCTGCTCGACTTCTACCTGGTGACGCTGGGCCGAGCCATGGCCGCTGGGTATCCTTTCGACCAGCAGCCCACTGTGCACAGATCGTCCGGTGTGGCGCCCACCTTCGCCGACGGCGACGCGGCGGTGGCCTGGATCGCCGCCGAGCGCGGCAACCTCGCGGCGGCGATCCGTTACGCCGCAATGAACGACCGACCCGAGCACGCGTGGCGGCTGGCCGTGCTGATCTGGCGCTACTTCAACACGTCCAACCAGTTCGAGGACTGGCTGGGCACCATGAAGTTGGCCCGTGAGGTCGCCACCGGCGACTACGGGCAGGCCCATGTGTTGCTCCGCTTGGCCACCGCGCACGACCGCGTCGGCAAACTGGCCGAGGCGCGGTCGCTGGCCGAGCAGGCACTGCCGCACTGGCAGCGACTCGGCGACGTGCGTGGCGAGGCCGCCACCCTGTGCGCCATCGCCATTCCGACCATGGAGCTCGGGGATCACGAGCTCGCGATCAAGCATTTCACCGCCGCACTGGAGAAGTACCAACAGTGCGAGGACGTCCGTGGACAGGCGCATGCGTTGAGCATGGTGGGCTACCTCAACCATCTCCGCGGACGACAGGAGATCGCCCGGCGCCACCAGCAGGCCGCCACCGTCATGTTGCGGGAGATCAACCACGTCCAGGGCCTGGCCCACGCTTTGAACAATCTCGGTGCCGTGCAACAGGAACTGGGCTTGCTGGCCGACGCCATGGCCAGCCACACCGAGGCGTACGAGCACGCCCGCGAGGTCGATGACGACTGCGCAACCGCCTACGCGTTGAACAACATCGGCAACGTCCATCGCCGGCAGGGCCACCTGACCGAGGCCATGCGCTACCAGGAGCGGGCCAAGGCCGTCGCCGCCGCAGTGGCCGATGCCGATCTCCGCACCCAGCTCTACCACGATCGCGGCGCCACCGCCCTTGCCGCCCGGCGCCTGGCCGACGCCCGCATCGCCTTTCTCGCCGCCCTCGACCTCGCCAGCGGCATGGGCAACCAGATCTATCAGGCCCACGCCAACCGTGGCGTCGCGGAAACCCTGCACGCCTTGGGCAACCACGCCAACGCGGCGGGCTACTGGCGCACCGCCGAGGACCAGTTCGGCGCGCTCGATCTGCCGGAGGCGGATCTGGTTCGCGCGCAACGGGCAGCTCTCGCCTGCGCGTGCCGCTAATGCCGGTGCAGCACGCGACTCAGCGACGGGTGGATCTCCCGCACGGTGCGATGTCCGCGCCACCGCCCGAGCGTCCGGGCCAGGTCCCGCAGGTCCATCCGCACCGTGGCCGAGTCGACGCGGGCGGCGTCGTCCAACGTCTCGGCCAGTGTCAGGCAGCTCTGGTCGATCTCGCCGCCCAGCGCGTAGGCCAGCGAGCGGCGAGCCCCGAACCTGGCCCGGTTGCGGCGGGACATCTCCGGCAGCCGGGCCAGTTCCGCCTCGAGGACTTCGGCGGCCTCGGCGGTCCGACCGAGGTCGCACAGCGCCCAACCCCGGGCCAGGCCGATCGGATCCGGTGCGGTTGAGCCGAGAACCGAATATCTCCGGTCGTCCGGAGTGGACTGTGCCATCAGTTCGACCGCCCGGTCCATGGCGCTCTCACAGGCGTAACGGTCACCGGCCTGCGCGTGGCCCTGCGCCTCCCGTCGCAACGCGAGGCCCAGCGTGCGCGCGGTGGGCCGGCCGACCCGTTGCGCCTGCCGCGCCAGATCGATCGTGCTCATCGGATCGTGCCGGTAGAGGGCGAGGCCGGCCTCCCGAACGAAGGCGTAGCTCTCGATCTCGGTGTCGCCGCCGGCGCGGGCCAGCTCAGAGGCCCGTCGGGTCCAGGCGAGGGCGCCCGACTCGTCACCGGCCTCCTGGCTCATCCAGCCGGTGTACTCGGCGATCCGCGCGGCCAGCAGCAACAGCCTCGCCCTGATCGGCTCGGGGTTCTCGCCGGCCAGGGCGGTCATCGTGCTGACATTGGCCCGCAACGATTCCAGCACCACCACCGGGCTGGTGCGCGCGCCCAGCGCCCGCAGGTTCTCGAACGAGGCCCGCATGCCGTCGAGGACGCTGTCGTCCAGGGCCGGGCGGGGACCGCCGGCCAGGGGCAGGCCGCCACTGAGCGCCAGCATCGTGCCGGCCGCCAGCACCTGCCGGCGGTCCAGCGTGGGCCGCTCGCGGGCCGCCGCGATGAGCCGGCCGTCCGCGCCCAGCGCCGCGTCACACAGTTTCGCCATGGTGGAATTGGGCGGCTTCAGGTCGTTCTCGATCTTGCTGAGATAGCCCTTGCTGTAGTTGACCCGCCGGGACAGCTCCCCCATCGAAATACCGGCGGCGTCGCGGCATCCACGCAGCTGCGCGCCGAACGATTCGACCACGGGTTGCCTCCCCTGACGACGTCGACCGATTAGACCACAATGGCGTGACCGGCCGCGAGCATTTCGCGGCCGGCCGTTTGTGTGATCAGCCGTGCCAGGGGTTGCCACCGTCGGTGGTGGCGCTGGTCGTGGTGGGCGGCGGGGTCGGGTCGCCGTCCAGGTGGCGCACGGCGCCGCTGGCCGGTGCGCCGAAGACGATGCACAACGCGACCAGGGCCGCCGCCGCGGCCGCCAGCAAACGGGACACAGAAGTGGACATGACAAATCCTCCAGGCAAGTTAAAGTGATTGCCGGGGCGTTTATCCGAGGATTCTCGGCGCCCACATCAAGGATTCATCGCGTCAATTACGTGGACAATGAGGTGACCGTTTCCCGTCCTCATGGGAAACGGGAAACGGTCATTCAGCTGGTCAGAAGACGGCGCTGACGTAGCGGCGCAGGCCGTCCTCCAGGCTGATCACCACCCGGATGTCGTTGGTGATGCCGTAGCGCAACGGTCACGGTCGGCTCATCCACGGCTCGTCCACTTCCCGTCGACAACCGGCCCGGATCCTGCTGGCGCACAGCCAATCGCCAGCAGTGGAGGTACGAGTGGACTACGACGTTGCCGTGTCGTTCGCCGAGGAGCAGCGGGACGCGGTCGGGCAGTGGGTCGAAGCGTGGCGGCAGCGGGGGCTGACGGTGTTGCATGGGCCCGATCAGACGCATGAATGGTGGTCCCACAAGGAAAGTGGCGATCTGCCCGATGCGCGGGTGCGGTTCTTCGTGCCTTTCCTGTCGTCCGTGGACGATTTCGCGTCGGCCATGCTGCGGGCCGTGAAGTCCGGGGACGAGAACGTGCTGCCGGTGCTGGTCGGTTCCGTAGCCGTGCCAGGGTCTTTGCTGCACCCGCATGTGGCGTACCTGCGTGACTCCGACGACCTCACCGAGTCGTTGGCCGCTCGCATCGAGGCTTCGTCCGCGCCGACCCCCGTGGCCTCGATCGTCAGCACTGCCAAGGAGTTCGTCGCTTCGGTTCCCCCGACCTTCAGCCGCTACGCCGAGCAGGAGGCCGCCCTGCGCTACCTGGGCGAGCAGTTCGCCGCCGCCCTGCCCGGTCTGGGCCGCCGCGGCTTCGCCGGCTCTGTCCACGTCGGCGACTCCCGCATCGCCGTGCGCGTCGAGCGGGCCGGCGACACCGTGTACGCCCTGGACATCCAGCGCGGTGGCATCGGCGGCGACGAGACCGTCAACTTCGTCGTCGGCCGGCATGACGCCGGCAGCGCGTGCAGCAACGGTTGGGCTCGGCCCGTCTACGACGTGTCTGCCGGGGCCGCTTTGCTTGAGCTGCACGACCTCTCGGTGCTGGGGCGTGGCACCGAACCGCGGTCCTACCGCCGCGAGGACCTGTTCACCGCCCTGTGGCAGCGCATCAACACCGTGCTCGCCTCCACCGTCGGCTAGCGGTCTCCACGCGAAAGTGCTCCCCACCTGACGGTGGGGAGCACTTTCCCATGATCTGCCCGGGCCCGGTCCAGCACTTCCACCACCGATCCCGCTACCCTCTGCCGCTTTCCCCTTCCCCCCGAGCCCGATCCAGCACTTCTTCCAGGCGCAGCGGGCTCGGTGGGTGGTGGCTCAGGCACAGCGGCGTCCGAATCCGCCGGAAGCCGAACGTGTCGCCCGTGGCGTAGAACTGCCCTCTTTCCAGCCTCGAGATGTCCGCCACCGTGCTTCCCTTGGCCCGCGCCATCTCCGTCGCCGCCGCGATCTGCGCCGGGCTGTTGAGCCGGCCGAAGAACTGCGTCGTCGCGTTGCCGACCACCTGGTTGTGCACGCCTTTCGGCGCCTGAGTCGCGAGGATCAGGCCCAACCCGTACTTCCTTGCCTGCGAGGCCAACAGGATCGTGCTCTGCGTGCTCGCCGTCAGATTTCCCGACGGGGCAATGGTTTGCGCCTCGTCCATCACGATCAGCCCACCCAGCGGCCGATCCGCCGCCGGGTTCCGCTTGGCCCAGGCGAACACCTCCAGCTGCAGCTGGCTGACGAAGCCCTGCCGCTGCTCATCAGCCGGCAGTCCCACGAAGCTGATCACCGACACCCGCGCCCGCTTGCCCGCCGACGGCGTCAGCAGCAGCTCCGGATCCGTCGGCGTCCCGGTCCCGCCCAGCAGCGGATCGTTCACCATCGCCGCCCGCAGTGTCTCCGCCAGATCCGCCGCCATTGGCGCACCCGTGCTCAGCTTGCTCACCCCGTCCGGCAGCTCCGCCAGCGTCTCCACGAATCCGGTCAGATCCCGCTTTCCCCTTCGCGCGTAGTACGTCAGCGCTTCCCTGAGCACCGCCTTGCCCCGCACCGCCGCCTTCGACGCTCCCGTCAGTCCCGCGTGCGGCACCAGCCTCGCCACCGCCGCCTCCACCGCCGCCTGGAACTCGTCCGCGTCTTCCCGCACGCTCTCGAAGT
The DNA here is from genome assembly GCA_036403095.1 of Kutzneria sp. GTDB lineage: Bacteria > Actinomycetota > Actinomycetes > Mycobacteriales > Pseudonocardiaceae > Kutzneria. The sequence continues at coordinate 4,890 of DASWRQ010000309.1, forward strand.
CCGGCAGCGGCTGGAAACTCAGCGGCCGTCCCCCCGCCCTCCCCGGTGTCCACACCACCACTTCCGTGTTCGCCAGGTACTCCCTCGCCCTCCCCTCATCCCCTTCTCCCCACCCCTGCGGACTTTCCGGCCAGGCATCCCCCATCCTCGCCAGGTCGTTGTTCGGGTCCAGCACGATCGCCGACACCCCACGCAGCGCACACTCCTCCACCATCCGCCGCAGCAGCACCGTCTTCCCGCTCCCCGACCCCGCGAAGATCATCACGTGCTTCCGCAACGACTCCAGCTCGATCCGCACCGAATCCAGCACGATCCCATCGGACTCACTCGCTGTGAGCGGCTGAGCCGAACTCTCCGACTCTGCCGCTTTCGTCCCTGGCGCCGCCTCTTCGACCTGCGCGGTCCCATCGGGCTCCGCTGTCGGCCACACCGGCGCGGCCTCAGCCACATTCGTCACCGGCGGCGGGCGCGTCTCCCGCTGCCGCGCCACCCCCTGCCCCTGCTCCGGCAGAATCTCCCGCAGGAACGTCGTGGTGCTGACCGGCTTGCGCTGCGCCATCCACGCCAACAGCTGCGGCGTGTGATCGGCCAGCATGACCCTGAGCGCGCTGAGCGTCCGCAGGTCGTCGTCGGAGATCCTGATCCGGCGCCCGCCCGCCGCTTCCACCGCAGCGACCTCGCTCTTCGTCTTGGCGCCGCTCCAGCCGTCCGGGCCGTTCTGGATCAACACCAGGTGCCGGTTGCTGACTCCCGTGCGCACCTGGGCCGCGTCCCGCGCACTCCGCAGACAGCGCAGCACCCGGTTGCCATGACTGCTGGCGATGAACCGGAAACTCCAGAACTCCTTGACGTCAAGGCTTTCGTGGACGGTGCGTCGCAGGCCGGCGTGCAATGCGCCGCCGTCGACGACGTCGACCTCCCACTCCATGGCATCGTTGCCGACCTCGTTGACCCAGGCCTTCAACCCCGCCATCAACAACTCCGGCATGACCTCGTTCTCGTTGTGCTGCTTCAGGTCGGCGACAGTGATCCTCGCCCCTTCACGCAGCTTCGCGAAGCCGGTGTCGTACTCCTGGTAGTAGTCGGGCGGCGGCCCCGCCCGGACCGGCGCCTCGACCACCTTCTCGTCGAAGCAGGTCAGCTCACGGATCTCGCCGTACAGGCAGGACTCCGCGTGGGCATGAATGCGTTTGAGCAGTTGCCTCGGGGTGTAGGCGGTCCACGATCCGTCGAACGCGTCGGCAGCCACGGGCCACGTCGAGTGCGGCGGTGTGAAACGCTCCCGGTCGTAGATCACCGACAGCCATTTCTCCACCAGCGTCCGGCCGAGCTGCGGGTTGTTGATGGAGCCGAGGAACGGCGTCTTGGTGAACCGGTCCCGAACGGAGTCGCTGGCGATGGACTCCAACATCTTCCACGTGCCGGGCAGACAGGCCACAATGGACAGCGTCCGCCTCGTGGTCTGACGCAACTGCATCAGCGCGTCGGAGATCAGCGCAACCTCACGCACCAACTCCGGGCTCGTCACCTGCTCGCCCGCCGCGTCCACGCCCTGGTTCACCAGGGTGTCGAGCTGGTCGATGGCGATGATGCACGGGCCGGTGAGCGACAGGACACGGGAGATGTCCCGGACCAGGATCCGCGACTCGTGGGGCGTCGACCGGATGCCCCAGCGCTGCTCGTCCTGCTCCTCCACCTGTCCCTTCAGGTACGCCAACCCGATGTCGAAATGGTCGGACGCATAGAGCGCCAGCGCGCGGATGATGTCCGAGCACTCGACGGCGATGCGCTCGTCGACGTTGCGCAGGTGGCGAACGAGCTCACGGAGGTTCTCCGCGGTCAGCGCGGTCTTGTTCAGCAGAGATTTCGCCACCGCGTCCGGCACACCGGCCCGGACGCACAGCTGCCTGAGCAGCGTGGTGATCTGGAGCTCGCCGTTGTCGTCGCGGCGGCGCAGCTCGCTGCGCATTGCCTCGGCCAGGTCGTCCCAGAACCCCTTGCCGGTGGTCAGCTCGACCATGAAGAAGTAGCCGCCGGCCTGCTGCACGATACGGCGCGCCGTGCCGAGCAGGTGAGTCTTGCCGACCCCCTTCTCGCCCTGGAGCACCAGCCCGACGGGGCTCGCACCGTTGCTGGTCGCCGCTTCCGTGACGCCGGCCCGGATGCGGTTCTCGGCCCGCACGTGCAGACCGTCCACATGCGAGGGTGACGAGTGCCAGACGTCGTCCGACGCCTCGACGGAGTTGAACCGGACCGCTGCCAGTGCCCGGCGTTGCTTCTCGGTCATCGTTCCTCGATCACGATGAGGTGCTTGGCCTCGCCGCCGACCGCGATCGCCGCCTCGTGGTCGACCTCGGTGAGCGCCTTGGTGTTGGAGTCTGGCGTGAAGTGGACCAGGCCGGTTTTGATCATTTTCAGCAACTGCGCGTCCATGTGGTCGCGATCGACGCCGTCGATCCTGGGCCGGAGCCGGGCCAGCCGGACCTCGTCCTGCGACTCGCCCGACAACTCCCGATAGGCGTCGCGGATCACTGCCTCCAGGCTGCCTTCCTTGATCACGTCCGCGAAGTCGATGTCCCGCCACCGCAGGTAAAGCGGCAGGCTGCGCATCACCTGGAACACCAGCCGGGGCAGCGGACCGGATCGGTCCGGCGCCTCGACCCTGCCCAACTGCTCGGCGCACCAGGCAATGCCCTCGTCGGTGATCTGGTGCACCATCGGCCGCCTGGCCGTGGAGGTCTTGATGAGTCCGTCCTTGTTCAGCCGGTCCCGGCCCGGCTGACGCAGGTCGATCTTCTGGACCTTCGTCAGTTCCGGGTTGTCCACCGGCCTACGGGCCAGCATCAGCGCGAACAGGGTCGCCTGTTCGGCGATTCCGTACTTCTCCGGCATTGCAACACCTTTCAGACGGTGAGGCGGCGGTCGATGCGGTCGAGCAGCGTGCGGATCTCGATGGTGAGGTCGGCGGGGACGGTGACGGCGTGGGAGTCGCCACGGGTCTTGCTCAGCAGCTCGAGGTCCACGGAAAGGTCTTGCAGCAGGGCCAAATCGCCCGAGTTGAGGGCGGTGGCCATGCTGGCGACGGTCTCGCGCAACAGGGCGAGACGGCCGGCGTGGGACACGTGGGTGGGCAGGTTGCGCAGGACGGAGGCGGCGTCGCGGAGGGTTTCCCGGTCGGGGTCGGCGGTGTCGGGCGAGGCGGTGATGAGCTCGTGCAGCTCACGGGCGACGCCGGGACCGAACTTGAGCGGACGGAGATTGCGGAGGAAGCCGGGCAGGCTGTCCCGGTCGGCGGCACGGGTGAGGACGAGGAACAGCTGGCGCTGACCGTCGCCGGGGGCGAGGGTCTGGCGCAAGAAGTGCTCGGCCTCGTTGACCTGCCAGCGAGTGACCTCACCGTCCACGACGAGGCAGAGGTGCTTGGCGAACTGGGGCGAGCGGTCGAGGAACTCGGGCAGGCCGGACAGCGACTGATCGGCCCGCAGGCCCAGACGGATGAGCTTGTCGACGAGGTCGGCGGCGTCGGCGGCGGCCGAGCGAGGACTGGAGACGAGCAGGTCGAGGTCGAACTCGTCGTCGTGCCGGGCGCGAGCCTCGGCGACGTAGGCGTCCCGGTTGTCGGCGAGCAGGTCGGTGCGGTCGAAGTGCTGGGCGATGACGGCGGCGACGGTCTCCAACGCGTAGGAGAGCTGGTCGGCGGACGGGGTCAGCTCCTCGAGCACCGGCAACTGCTCACCGAAGCTCCAGTACGAGACGTACGGCAGCGTCAGGTGCCGAACCATCACCTCCTCGGACACGGTCTTGGCCAGCCAGTCGCTGAACAGCGGCCCGACGGCCTCGGCGCACTTGCGCTGCCAGGTCTCGGCCTGCTTGTACTCGACCCGGCTGTCGAGACGGGAGAGCACCGGCAGCACCATGTGTTTGGGCCGGTCGAACGGCATGCCGTCGCGGGCCCGGTCGGCGCGTTTGGCGATGTCGACGACGTCCTGGAGGTTCTGGTCGTTGGCGGTGAACACGACGACCAGCCGGTCGGGCAGATGCGCGGTGCAGATGCCGGCGGTGTCGGAGATGCCGGTGCGGCTGTCGATCAGCACGAAGTCGTAGGCATCGGTCCACTCCGCGCGGCGCTCTTCCAGGTACGCCGCGAAACCCCGGTCATAGAGGTCGGCCCAGTCGATGGACTGCACGCGTTCCGGGTAGTCGGCGTCGAAGCGGCCGGCGGCGAGCAGCGCGAGCGTGCCCTGCTCGACGTCGAGCCGGACCTCGTAGGAACGGGGCGGCCGCTGGTTGCGGAAGTCGTGGGCCAGGTCGACGACGCCGCCCGCCGGCGGCCCGGACATGGCGTGGTCGAAGTAGTAGTGCAGACCGGGAGCCTCCAGGTCCCAGTCGATGGCCAGCACGCGGTAGCCCCACCGGGCCAGCAGGACGGCGACATTGGCCAGCGTGGAACTGCGGCCGACGCCGCCCTTGTACGAGTAGAAGGTGACGACGGTGCCGGTCACCGCCCGAACCTCGGCATCCTGGTCGGTGGCCGCAGCACCGGATCGGGCATCTCCACCAGCGGCCAGTCGGCCTGCCATTCCGGCACCTGCGGCAGCAGTTGCGCCAGGTCACGGGCGACATCGCGAACCTTCCAGTGAAAGGCCGCGTATTTCTCGGTCTTCTGAAATGCCATGTCCGGGTTGGCGAAGTCCTTGAAGTCCACCCACGCGACCTCGCGGGCCGCGCTGGGGAAGGTGTCCGAATCGCCGTACAGCAGGGAATAGATGAGGCCCTGTGGCGCGTCGACGCTGGTCAGCCCGAGCGCCTCCTGCCGGGCCCGCATGCTCTGCCACTCCGCGCGGCACCAGTCCGACTCGAAGTACGGCGGGGCCAGCACCTGGAGCATGATCTTGCTGCGCAGCAGGGCCCGCTGGAGGCTGGACGGCCAGTGCACGGCGCGCTCCATGGCGCGGTCGATGTAGATCCGCGGCGCGGGTGCGATCTCGTCGGCGAGGCAGTCCTTCAGCTTCGAATGGAAATGGTTCAGTATCCATTTCTGCACACTGCCACGCCGCGCGTAGCTGATGAATATGTCGTACTCGTAGCCGGACACGCGACCAATGATAAGCACGGATCAAGTGTCGAAAACAGGCATAAAAGTGGTCATTTCATCGATTACTGGGCGGGAAGTCGACAAAAAGTGGACATTGTCACCGAAAAGCGGGACGGCAACCTGTCGGCTGGGTGGCGTCTGAGAGACCATGGGTGACGCGGCGAAGCAGGCGTACCTCAAGGCAGCGGTGATGTGATCGACGGTGGCGGCGGGAAACCGCCGCCACCACAGCACATCACGACATCGCGGCGAGGACCCCGGCGGTGTCGACGAACTGCTCGAAGCGCACGATCTTGTCGCCGCGCACCACGAAGTGGTGCGCGACCCGGACCTTGATCGCCTTGCCGGTGGCCAGGTTGGTGGCGGTGTACCGGGCCAGCACCACGACGTTCTCGCCGTCGACGACGTAGGTGTCGTCATGGGCGGTCCAGCCGTCCCACTCGGCGGCGAGCTTCTCCATCACGTTGGCCGTGACGCCCTCGGGCGTGCGATACGTGCCGGCCAAAGGGAAACCGGCCATCTCGGTCCACTCCACGTCCGGCGCGAGGGTGTCGCGCAGCGCGGCCAGATCACCGGCGGCCGAGGCGAGGTACTGGCGGCGAACGACATCGGCGGCGCTCATCCCCAGCTCATCTCGCCCTTGGCGACCTTGGCGCCGATCTGCGCGGCGATCAGCATGCCGTGGTCGGGATACCGGGCCACGAGCACGTCGATGAGCGCGGCGCCGTCGGCGGCGGTGGCGAGTTCCCGTTCGAACGAAAGGAGATACTCGCGGGTGGCGGTGATCGCGGTGGCGTCCGCGGGGGCATCGGGCAACCGGTGTCCGGGGACGACGACATCGGCGTCGAGCGCGGCCATCTCGTCCAACAATGCCACCCAGGCGGCACGCTGCTCGGGCTTCGGGGTGTCGGCGACCCACACGTGTTCCTGTTGGAACAACAGGACTCCGCCGAGGATCACGCGGTCGTCGGCCTGCCACAGGTAGTGCCGGTCGGCCAGGTCGGTCGGGCCGCCACGCAGCTGAAAGCGCTTTCCGTCCAGCTCCAGTCCGGAGAACGGCTTGATGTCGACCAACCGGGTCGGCAGGTTCGCGCCGACGTGGGCCCACGCCGTCAGCTTGCCCTCGTAGCTGTGCCGGATGTGCTCGATCACCGGCGGCGTGGCCACGAATTCGGCCTCCGGGAAGGCATCCGCGACGACCTCGGCGCCGAAGTAGAAGTCCGGGTCGCCGTGGCTGATGAACACCGTGGTCAGGCGTTTGCCGGCGTCCAGGATCCGCGCGACCAGGCGGTGACCGTCGGCCCGGGTGAAGCCGGCGTCGATCAGCACCGCGTCGTGTTCGCCAGTGACCAGGGTGGCGGTCTTGTTCCTGCTGCCGACCGGGAAGTCGAGGTCGATGACGTCGTAGCCGAGTGTGCTCATGGTGTCCTCCTCGTAGGCCAGATACCTGACTCAACAGATACTGATGCATCAGATATTTCGTCAGAGGAGTGACGCCAGTCACACGTGGATCAGTGCAGCTGAGGCAGGGCGGCCCGTGCGGCGTGGCCGAGAATCCGTAGGTCAGCGAGGAACTGGGCACGGTGCTCGACCGGCAGCGGATCCAGGAAGTAGCGCTCGATGTTGACCACGTGCACGCGTGACGCCCGGACCGCGACGTCCTCGCCGTGCGGGGTCAGCCGGACCAGCCGCCCCCGCCGGTCACCGGGGTCCTCGGTGCGCTCGACCAGCCCGGCGGCCTCCATGCGGTCGATCAGCCGGGTGACGCCGCCGGTGGTCAGGATCTGCTCCCGTCCGATCACGCCCATCGACAGTCCCGGCTCGCCGGCCCGGCCGAGGATCAGCAGCACCTCGTACATGACGTGGCTGATGCCGAACTCCTGCTCGATGGCCCGGCCGAGAATGTGCCCCAGCCGCCCGGCCGCGCCCAGCAGCCGCCCGAAGCCCACGATCAGCTCGTCGCTCGCCGCGCCCTTGGCCGTCGCGATCTCCGCCCGCTCGTCCACACCCCCGATCATGCCCGATGCGGCGACGACGGGATCGTGCACCACGCGATGACCGCGCCCGCGGCGAAAACCAGGCCGCCGACCAGCACGCTCAGGGGGTAGCCGGTCATGAAGGCGCCCGCCCCGGCCACGAGCGCGCCGAAGATCGCCACGCCCAGCGTGCTGCCGACCTGACGGCTGGAGTTGAGCGCGCCCGACGCCGTGCCGGCCTTGTCCGGCGGCGCGGCCTCGATGGTCGCGGCGGTGGCCGCGGGCATGGTGTAGGCGGTGCCGAAGCCGATGGCCAGCAACGGAACGACCAGCAGCCAGTACGGGGTTGCCGTGCCGCACAACACCATCGCCGCCAGTCCGAGCGCGCCGACGACCAGGCCGATGAGCATCACCGGGCGCGGCCCGAACCTGGCGGTGTGCCGGCCGCCGAGCGACGAGGCCACCGACGCGATGCCGGGCTGGGGCAGCAGGGCCAGCCCGGCCAGCGCCGGCGTGAGCAGGCGGACGTGCTGGAAGTACAGGGACAGCAGGAAAAGCTCGCCGTAGAAGCCGGTGTTGATGGCCGCGCCGACGAGCACCGAGCCGGTGAACTCCCTGCTACGGAACAAGTCCAGCGGCAACATCGGGTGCCGTCGACGGGCCTCTACAACGACGAAGGCGAGGCCGCCGAGCACGGCGACGAGGTAGGCCGAGACCGCGCCCTCGATGAGTCCGAACGCGAGGCCGCCGACGGCCAGGATGCTCAGCACCTGCCCGGGCAGGTCGAGGCCGACCCGCTTCCGTGGGCTCGGGGCGACAACATGGCGCAGTGTCAACGCGATCGCGGCGATGCCGACCGGCACGTTGAGGTAGAAGATCACCGGCCAGCCGGCCCAGCCGGTCAGCACACCGCCGAGCACGGGCCCAAGACCGGCGGCGACACCGCCCATACCGCCCCACACGCCGATGGCCCGAGCCCTTGCGGCCCGGTCGGGGTACGAGGCGTTGATCAAGGCCAGTGACGTCGGCAGCACCAGCGCGGCAGCCAGCCCCTGCACGCCCCGGGCCGCGTTGAGCACGCCCAGAGTCGTTGCCAGGCCACAAACCGTGGACGCGAGCACGAACAAACCCAGTCCGCACAGGAAGACCCGGCGCGCGCCGAGGCGATCGCCCAGCGAACCGGCGGACAACAGCAGACAGGCGAAGACCAGCGTGTAGCCGTCGAGCACCCATTGCAGCCCGCTGGCCGAGGCGTTCAGGTCGCGGCCGATCGCCGGCAGGGCAGTCGTCACCACGGTCGCGTCCAGCGGGATCATGAAGAACCCCAGGCAGAGCGACACCAGCGGCGTGCGCGAAGTAGCCATGTGGAACCACGCTAGCCCGGCGACACTTCGGCCGCAGACGAAGCGGCGGCGGCATAGCGGCGGGCCAGCGCGGCGAAGGCGTCCTTGAGCTCGGCCGGCCCGACAACCTCGATGTCGGCGTCGAACCGGCCGATGGTGGCGGCCAACCCGGGCCAGGACCAGCCGCTGAGCACGAGCCGGCAGCGGTCCGGGCCCAGCGCCTCGACGACTCCGTTGCCCACGAAGGAGATGACGGCGGCGGCCGGGGCGTGCAGGATCACCTCGCCCTGGCATGGCCACTGATCGACATCGGCGGAACCTTTGAACCGTGCGGAAACGAAGGTCGCAACGTCGCCGCCGGGCAGTTCACGCGGGACGAACCGGGGGCCGGCAGGTGTGCGCGGAACTATGCGGTCAACCCGAAAGATGCGCCAGTCGTCACGTTCGAGGTCCCAGGCCACGAGGTACCAACGTCCGCTCCACGTGACGAGATTGTGCGGCTCGACCCGCCGCGGCTCGTCCCGGTAGTCGAAGCGCAACACCGCACGGGCATGCACGGCCGCGCTGACGTCCATGATCACGGCGACGTCGACCGGCGGGTGGCTGACGGTCAGCGGTGTGACCTGCAAGGCGTCGATACGGTGCCGCAGCCGCGACGGCATGACCTGCCGGATGGTGCTCAGCGCCCGCGCCGCGGCCTCGCCGACGCCGCTGGTGGCGATGGCGGTCTGCAACGCCACGGCCAGGGCCACCGCCTGCTCGTCGTCGAACAGCAGCGGCGGCAGCTCGGTGCCGGCCTCCAGGCGGTAGCCGCCGTCCGGGCCCTTGATCGTCCGGATGGGATAGCCCAACTCACGCAGGCGGTCGACGTCGCGCCGCACCGTACGTGGGCTGACCTCCAGGCGGTCGGCCAGCAGCTGCGCCGGCCAGTCCCGGCGCAGCTGCAACAGGGAGAGCAGCGACAGCAGGCGGCCCGACGTTTTCGGCATGCCGTCCAGAGTAGCGGCCATATCCTGTCCACTACTGCTGTCAGAGTTGCCCCATGACTGAGACCTCCGACCTGCTCGCCGCGCTCGCCGCGGCCCGATCCGCCCTGCTCAAGACGGCCGATGGGCTCACCGATGAGCAGGCCGCCGCACGCCCGACCGTCAGCTCGCTGTGCATCGGTGGCGTGATCAAACACGTGCTGGCCATGGAGGAGCAGTGGCTGCGCTTCGCCGTCGAGGGCGCGTCGGCCATGCCGCACGAGCTACCCGACGGCGTCACCTGGGACGACGTCATGACCGGCGCCGCGCCGCCGCCGCAGTGGATGATCGACCACCAGAACGGGTTCCAGATGCTGCCCGGGGACACCCTGGCCGACCTCCGCACCCGGTACGAGAAGGTCGCCGCCCGGACGGCGGAGATCGCCGCCACCGTCGACCTCGACAGCAGCCAGGCGCTGCCGGCTGCCCCCTGGTTGGAGCCCGGCGGCTCGTACACCGTCCGCCGCGTGATCATCCACGTCACGGCCGAGACCGCCCACCACGCCGGGCACGCCGACATCCTGCGGGAGAGCCTGGACGGGCCGACGGCCGGCCGATGACCGTCCTGTCCACGCGGGCCCTCAACCGCGCCACCCTGGCCCGCCAGCTGCTGCTCGACCGCGTCGACCTGCCGGTTCTCGACGCGGTCGGGCATCTCTGCGGGTTGCAGGCCCAGCAGCCGCAGGAGCCGTTCGTCGGGCTTTGGTCGCGGCTGCACGGCTTCGCACCCGAGACGTTGTCGGATCTCCTTGTGCAGCGCCGAGTTGTGCGTACGCACCTGATGCGCCGCACGGTCCACCTGCCCGACGCCCCACGACCCGATCCCGACACCCCTGCCCCCGTACGCTTCCTGCCCGCCTTCGACAACGCACTGCTCGGCTACGACGACCGCACCCGCGTCGCCGACGACGCCCACCGCCTGCTCTCCGTCACCGGCACTCGCGTCGTGCTGGTCGACGGCCGCGTCTCCGCCACCTGGACCGTCGCCGACGACGCCGTCGCCGTCACGCCGTTGCGCACCTTCACCCGCGCCGAACGCTCCGCCGTCGCCCAAGAAGCCGATCGGTTGACGGAGTTCCTCACCTGACATGTCGCAGCGGGAGGAATTCGCGACGACTACTTGTCGGGGCTGCCTTCATCTCCCACGGGACCGGTAGTAGCAAGAACGGAACGGGACATCACGACCTCCAGCAGCACTTGGTTGAACGAGCAGCTGGGAATAGATCCTGTCCAGAGCCGGAACGGCGGCGCAAGCGAGCCTCGCGCGGCAGGCGAGGCGCGATGCACGGATGGGTGACAGGTCGCATAGGGCCTGGTCACGGTGGTTGGACGGTGGGTTGTGGGCGGGCGGACAGCGAAGCAATTCACTCCGTCGGGTGAGCTCACCAGAGGCCGTCGGGGGCGGGCGGGATGCGTTCGAGGACCTCGCGGAGCGGCGAGGGGATGGGGGCCTTGCGGAACTCGCCGTTGGCGAAGGCGACGTAGCGGCAGGAGGCGAGTACGACGTCGCGGCCGGAGACGGTGCCCTGGAAGACGATGACGAGCGAGGTGGTGCCGATGTGCCGGCGCCAGACGGCGATGTCGAGCAGGTCGTCGAACCGGGCGGGGCTGAGGTAGCGGATGGTGATCTCGGCGATGACGAGGTCGACGCCGGTGCTGGCGAGGAAGGCGAAGGAGCCGGCGACGGTGCGGAAGACCTCGACGAAGGCGGCCTCGAAGAACACGGCGTAGCGAGAGGCGTGCACGATGCCCTGCATGTCGGTGTCGCCGGGCCGAACGCGGATGGAATGGGTCAGCACACCAGGCTCCCGGCGCGGTAGACGGCGGCGACGTCGCGCAGGGCGGCGAGGTCCTGAGCGGGATCCCCGGACACGGCAAGGAGATCGGCGTCGTAGCCGGGGGCGATGCGGCCCTTGCGGGAGCCGACGCCGCAGGACTCGGCGGCGAGTCGAGTTACGGAGTTGAGCACGGCGGCGGCGGAGATGTCGGCGAAGCCCTGGAACTCGGTTAGCCCGTGGGGCAGGCAATAGTGGGGCTTGTACTTGATGATGCCGGCGTCGGAGGAGCAGACGATCCGAGCGCCCTCACGGTGCATGCGGGCCAGAAAGGCGCGCGCGGCAAGGACATGCGGCGGAGTGGGTGGACCGGTGAGCAAGCGGCCGGCAGTGACGCCGACATAGGTCCCGCGCGAGATGATCTCGGCGATGACGTCCCAGTCGGGCGCGGCGCCGCCGGCCCCGTCGAGGAAGGTGGCGTGCTCGACGCCGTCGACACCGGCCCGCACGGCGTCGCGGACGCCAGCCCCGCCGTGGGCGTGGGCGGTGACCGGCAGTCCGGCGGAGTGGGCGGCCTCGACGAGGGCGGACAGCTGCGAGAAGTCGTACTGGGACTCGTGGGCGGCACTACCGGGCGTGATACCACCGCCGGTAGCCATGATCTTCACGACGTCGACGCCACGGGACACCCGCTCGGCCACGGCGTCGACCAGCGCATCACGATCGGCCGGCACCTCGCCGCCGAGAAACCAGCAGTGGCCGCCGGGAATCGTGATCGGCGGCCCGGCGGCCAGGATCTCGGGCAACAGCCCGCAAGCGCTGTCCCGGAGCTCAACCGCCAGGTACTCCCGATCCCCCAGGTCACGCAACGTCGTGATGCCGGCCCGCAACGCCTCGGCGGCGTGCCGGCGCATCCGCTCCAACAGCACGTCACGCGGCGTCGAGGCCATGTCGGCCAGAATGTCGCTGCCCGGCTCGAACACCAGATGCGTGTGGGCGTCCACCAATCCCGGCATGAGCGTCACGTCGCCGAGGTCGACCACATCAACGGCCGCATCATCGAATCCGACGATGCGGCCGCTGTCGAGCACCACGGTCCGGGGACCGTCGTGCATCGTGTCGCCGTCGAAAAGCCGCGCGCAGCGAAGACTGATCACGCAGTCAGCATGGCACCTTCGGCCCGGTAGGCGTCCACGGCCTCCTGACGGGCCGACGCGTCCCAGCCCAGCCGGGCGCCGACGAGGTCGGTCACCTGCTCCAGGCAGGACAGCCCACGTGACGGGTACTCGAAGGCGATACGGGTCCGCCGACTGAGCACGTCGTCGAGGTCGAGCGCGCCCTCGTGGGTCACGGCATGCACGATCTCGGCCGCCAGATAGGCCTCGGCCCCGGTCACCGGCGCGGCGAGCGACGGATCCTGCCGGATCAGCTCCACGACCTCGGTGACGGCCGAACCGTGACGGTGCAGCAGACGCTCCACAGTGGACACCGAAAGGCCGTTGCGGGCGGCGAAAGCGATCCGGTTCGCCCACAAGTCACGGTAGCCGACCGCGCCGTGGATGGGCAGCCCCGCGGTCAGCGACGGCGCGACACCGCCGAGGCCCTCGACCGCGGCGTTGACGACATCGGCGGCCATCACCCGGTATGTCGTGTACTTCCCGCCGGCCACCACAAAGTGCCCGGGCGACGGCGAGGCCACGGCGTGCTCGCGGGACAGCTTGGCCGTCTCCTTGTTCCTGCCGGCCAGCAGCGGCCGCAGCCCGGCGTAGGTGCCGATCACGTCGTCGGCGGTCAGCGGCTCCCGAAGCACCGAATTCACGTGCCGCAGCAGGTAGTCCACGTCCTCGGCGGTCACGGTCGGCCGGTCGGGGGCGTCCGAGTACGGCGTGTCGGTGGTGCCGATGATCCAGTGCTGGCCCCACGGAATGACGAACAGCACGCTCTTCTCGGTGCGCATGATCAGCCCGGTCTCGAGCCGGATCCGCTCCCGCGCCACGACGAGGTGCACGCCCTTGGACATCTGGATCCGGAAGCCCGGGTTCTCCTCGGTCCACACCCCGGTGGCGCCGATCACCCGCCGGGCCCGGACCCGGATCTCGTTTCCGGACAAGCCATCCCGGACGACGGCCCCGGTAACGCCTGAGCCGTTACGGAGCAGCTCGGTCGCCGAGGCCCGAGTCAGCACGGTCGCGCCGTGCTGGGCAGCGGTTCGGGCCACCATCATCGTCAACCGAGCGTCGTCGACCTGGGCGTCGTAGTACCGCACGGCGCCGGTCAACGCGTCGTCACGCAGGCTCGGCGACATGGCCATCGCCTTGGTCCGGGACAGGTGCTTGTGCATGGGCACCGAGGTCGCGCCGCCGATGGTGTCGTACAGCATCAGCCCGGCGCCGACGTAGGGCCGCTCCCATCCCTTGTGCGTCAACGGGTACAGGAACGGCACCGGCCGTACCAGGTGCGGGGCCAGCTTCTTGAGCAGCAGGCCCCGCTCCCGCAATGCCTCACGCACCAACGAGAACTCGAACTGCTCCAGGTAGCGCAGCCCGCCGTGCACCAGCTTGCTCGACCGGCTGGAGGTTCCCGATGCCCAGTCCCGCGCCTCGACCAGCGCGACGGACAGCCCGCGGGAGGCGGCGTCCAGTGCGGCGCCGACACCGACGATCCCACCGCCTATGACGAGCACGTCGAACTCGGTGTCGGCGAGAGTGCGCAGCGCCGCCTCGCGATAGCCGGCGTCCAGCCTTGCGGACATCGGGAACTCCTTCTGGTCGCTTCCCTCAGCGCACGTCGTCGTCGACCCAGTCGAACGACTTCGTGACCGCCTTCTTCCAGTTGCGGTAGACGCGTTCCCGCTCGTCGCCGGCCAGGGCCGGCGTCCACCGCTTGTCCTCGGCCCAGTTGGCCCGCAGCTCGTCCTCGCCGCCCCAGTAGCCGACGGCGAGCCCGGCCGCGTAGGCCGCGCCCAGCGCCGTGGTCTCGGCCACCTTGGGCCGCACCACCGGCACGTCGAGCAGGTCGGCCTGGAACTGCATGAGCAGCTCGTTGACGACCATGCCGCCGTCCACCTTGAGCTCGGTCAGCGCCACGCCGGAGTCGGCGTTCATGGCGTCGAGCACCTCGCGCGTCTGGAAGGCGGTGGCCTCGAGCACGGCGCGGGCCAGGTGCCCCTTGTTGACGAAGCGGGTCAGGCCGACCAGCGCGCCGCGGGCGTCGGAACGCCAGTACGGCGCGAAAAGCCCGGAGAACGCCGGCACGAAGTAGGCGCCGCCGTTGTCCTCGACGCCGCGGGCCAGGCTCTCGATCTCCGACGCGGAGCCGATGATGCCGAGATTGTCGCGCAGCCACTGAACGAGCGAGCCGGTGACGGCGATCGAGCCCTCCAGCGCGTACACCGCGTCCTGCGAGCCGATCTTGTAGCACACCGTGGTCAGCAGGCCGTTGTGGCTGGCCACCTTCTCGGTGCCGGTGTTGAGCAGCATGAAGTTGCCGGTGCCGTAGGTGTTCTTGGCCGTGCCGACGTCGAAGCAGGCCTGCCCGAAGGTGGCGGCCTGCTGGTCGCCGAGGATGCCGGTGATCGGCACGCCGTTGAGCACGCCCACGCCGACCCCGTAGTGCTCCGACGAGGACCGGATCTGCGGCAGCATGGACAGCGGAATGCCCATCTCCGCGGCGATGTCGGCGTCCCAGTCCAGCGTGTCCAGGTCCATCAGCATGGTCCGGGACGCGTTGGTCACGTCGGTGACGTGCACGCCGCCGCTCGGTCCGCCGGTCAGGTTCCACAGCGTCCACGTGTCGGTGTTGCCGAACAGGAGGTCGCCGCGCTCGGCCTTGTCCCGCGCGCCCGGCACGTTGTCCAGGATCCAGCGGACCTTGGGGCCGGAGAAGTAGGTGGCCAGCGGCAGGCCGACCTTGGCCTTGTACCGGTCGGCCCCGCCGCCCAGCGCGCCCAGGTCGTCCACAATGGACTGAGTGCGGGTGTCCTGCCAGACGATGGCGTTGCACACCGGCTCGCCGGTGGTGCGGTCCCACACCACCGCGGTCTCGCGCTGGTTGGTGATGCCGACGGCGGCCAGGTCGCCGATGTTCAGATCGGCCTTGGCCAGCGCCTGGCCGATGACGTAACGCGTGTTGGCGGTGATCTCGGCCGGGTTGTGCTCGACCCAGCCGGCCCGCGGGAAGATCTGCTCGTGTTCCTTCTGCCCCACCGAGACGATGGTCCCGGCGTGGTCGAACACGATCGCCCGGGTGCTGGTCGTGCCCTGGTCAATGGCGAGAATGTGCTGTGCCATGGTGCAACCCTTCCGATCAGAACGCGACGTGGGAGACGAGACCGGCGATGACGCCGCCGACGATGGGTCCGACGACCGGCACCCAGGCGTAGCTCCAGTCGGAGTTCTTCGGCTCGGTCGGCCGCTGTTCCGAACCCTGCGGCTCGCCCTTGTAGCGCAACGGCAGGATGGCGTGGGCGATGCGCGGACCGAGGTCGCGGGCGGGGTTGATGGCGTAGCCGGTCGGGCCACCGAGCGAGGCGCCGATGCCGACCACCAGCATGGACACGGCCAGCGGGCCGAGGCCCGACGGCGTCTTGCCGAACGACAGGATCACGAAGACCAGCACGAACGTGCCGAGGATCTCGGTGACCAGGTTCCAGCCGTAGCTGCGGATGGCCGGGCCGGTGGAGAACACGGCGAGCTTCTTGCCCTCGTCGGGCTCGGCGTCGAAATGCTTCTTGTAGGCCAGGAAGCACAGGCAGGCGCCGAGGAACGCGCCGACCATCTCGCCGGCCAGATAGACCAGGGTCGAGCCCAAACCGACCGCCACCCCGGGGGCGTACGTGCTCGCCCCGCTGCTCAGGATGCCGATCGTGACCGCCGGGTTGAGATGCGCGCCCGACTTGAACGCGACATAGACGCCGGCCATCACGGCCAGGCCCCACCCGAAGTTGATCAGCAGCCAGCCGCCGTCGAAGCCCTTGGACTTCACCAGCAGCACGTTGGCCACCACACCGGCGCCGAGCAAGATCAGCAGGCCGGTGCCGAGCACCTCGCTGAGGAACACCGCTCCGAGAGCCACCCACTACTCCATTCGTCGTTGAACGGTCTGCTCACCCCCAGTGAGTGAGGGGAACGTAAGCAGGCTGGTCGGACGGTTCAACAGCAAGCGGTCGACAATGTCGAACGGTGACTCACACCACAGAGTGGCGAAATGATTACCGTCCGACGATCCTGCCCCTGAGAAGACCCTCGACCGGGGTCCGTCGCACCACCGGGCGTTCGACATTGCCGACAAGGAGCTCGTTTGATTAGCTGACGCCGTGCCGGGCCCCATCCAGTCCATCGAACGCGCCGCCGCCATGCTGCGGCTGCTGGCCCGCGGCTCCGGGCAGTACGGGCTGGCCGAGATCTCGGCCTCGCTCGGCCTGCCCAAGGGCACCGCGCACGGCATCCTGCGCACCCTGCAACGGGTCGAGTTCGTCGAGCAGGACCAGGAAACCGGCCGCTACAAACTCGGCGCCGCGCTGCTGCACCTGGGCACCAGCTATCTCGACGCGAACGAGCTGCGCTCACGCTCGCTGAACTGGGCCGACGCGCTGGCCGCGCGCAGCGGCCAGGAGGTGCGCATCGGCGTGCACCACGACGGCGCGGTGCTGGTGGTGCACCACGTCTTCCGGCCGGACGACACGATGCAGACGCTGGGGGTGGGGGCGATGCTTCCCTTGCACGCCACCGCGTTCGGCAAGGTGCTGCTGGCCTACGACACCTCGTTGACCCGCAGCCCGCTCACCTCGTTGACCCGGCGAACGATCGTCTCGCCGCAGGCATTGGAGCGGGTGCTGGCCCAGGTGCGGGCCGGCGGCTGGGCCAGCGAGGCCGAGGAGTGCATGCCCGGCGAGGCCAGCATCGCCGCGCCGATCCGGGCGTTCGGCGGGCTCGTCGTCGGCGCGATCGGCGTTTCCGGCGCGGTGGACCGGATCTGCGACTCGACCAGCCGACCCAAGCCGGCACTGGTCAGTCAGGTGGCCAGCGCGGCCGAGGCCGTGTCCCGGGCGTTGAGCGACTGAGCGGGGATCATGGCGCAACGGTATGTGATGGCGATCGACCAGGGCACCACCTCCACCCGGTGCATCCTGTTCGACCAGAGCGCCCGGCTGGTCTCGGTCGTGCAGCGGGAACACCGGCAGTACCATCCGCGGCCCGGCTGGGTCGAGCAGGACGCCGTGGAGATCTGGCGCAATGTGGACCGGATCATGCCGCAGACGCTGCGGGACGGCGGCGTCGGCGTGGACCAGGTGGTGGCGCTGGGCATCACCAACCAGCGTGAGACCGCCGTGGTGTGGGACCGGCACACGGGTGTGCCGGTCGGGCGGGCCATCGTGTGGGAGGACATCCGGACCGAGGAGCTGGTCGGCGAGCTGACCGCCCGTCCGGAAAGCTCGGGCATACGTGAGCGTTGCGGCCTGCCGCTGGCCACGTACTTCTCGGCGCCGAAGCTGAAGTGGTTGCTGGACAACACTCCCGGGCTGCGGGAGCGGGCCGTGCGCGGCGACGTCCTGTTCGGCACCATCGACAGCTGGCTGATCTGGAACCTGACCGGCGGCGTCAGCGGCGGGCTGCACGTCACCGACGTGACCAACGCCAGCCGCACCATGCTGATGAACATCACCACCCAGGCCTGGGACGCCGAGCTACTGTCCTTTTTCGACATTCCCGCGCCGATGCTGCCGGAAATCCGGGCGTCCACGGAGATTCACGGCAAGACCACCCGTGTGGTGCCGGGGGTGACGATCTCCGCCGCGCTCGGCGACCAGCACGCGGCGCTGTTCGGACAGACCTGTTTTGCCAAGGGCGAGACCAAATGCACGTACGGCACCGGCAGTTTCCTGCTGATGAACACCGGCGACACGCTCGTCAAGTCGGAGCACGGGCTCCTCACCACCATCGGCTATCAGCTCGGCGGCGAGCCGGCAACCTACGCGCTGGAGGGCTCGATCGCCGTCACCGGCTCGCTGGTGCAGTGGTTCCGGGACAAGCTCGGGCTGATCCAGAGCGCGCCCGAGATCGAGACGCTGGCCCGGACCGTGACCGACAACGGCGGCTGCTACATCGTGCCGGCCTTCTCGGGGCTGTTCGCGCCGCACTGGCACAGCGAGGCGCGGGGCATCATCGTCGGTCTCACTTCTTATATCTCCAAGGGACATCTGGCCCGTGCGGTGCTCGAAGCCACCGCGTGGCAGACGCGCGAGGTGGTGGACGCCATGACCGCCGAGCTCGGAATCTCCTCCACCGAACTGAAGGTCGACGGCGGCATGACCGCTGATCACCTGTTGATGCAGACCATCGCCGACGTGCTGGACGTGCCCGTGCTGCGGCCGATGGTGGCCGAGACGGTGTCGCTCGGCGCCGCCTACGCCGCCGGCCTGGCCGTCGGCTACTGGCCGGATCTGGAGGGCCTGCGCCGGAACTGGCATCTCGCCGCGCGCTGGACTCCACAGTGGAATGACGCCGACCGGCAAGCCGAGTACGCCAACTGGAAACGGGCCGTCGAGCTCACCTTCGGCTGGGCCAAGCCGCGTCCGCGGCCCTAGCGGATCTCCAGCCGCCGCCACGTGCCGAGGAAGATCAGCGCGGTGGCGATGGACCCGACCGAGGCCAGCGACTGCGCCGCCAGGTAGACGATCCACGTGTCGTCGCGGAGCACGCCGTCCAGGCCGTACCGCGCCAGCGGCACGACCGTGAAGAACACGCCGAACAGCAGGAAGAGCGCGCCGACGATCGCGGTGAACGTGACGATCAGGATGCGCGGGATGCGGCGCTTGCCCTCGTGGCGGTGCACCAGGCCGCGCCAGGCCAGCCACCAAGAGGCCAGGCAGCCCAAAGCCAGCGCGATCGCGTCCGCCGCCAACGTGTCCGACAGGCGGTGCCACTTGGCCGTGACCGTGTACGAGCCGATGCCGACGGCCCAGGACAGCACGAAGAACAGGGCCACGCCGCGCCACCGGTAGGGCACCACGATCAGCGCCGCGAACAGCACCGTCATGGCGATCGTGGTGTGGCCGCTGGGCAGGGTGTTGTCGGCGTAGTGGCCGGTCAGGTGGACCAGCGGCGGCCTCGGCAAGACGTAGCGCTTGAGGCCCTGTGTCACCACCTGGCCGGCGACGATCACGCCGACCGCGGCCAGCGCCAGGTCCCAACGGCGGCGCAGCAGGCCGATCGCCGCGATCAGCACAACCGCGATGGCCAGCGAGTACACCGTGATCTGGTCCAGGTTGCTGTTGGCCGTGCCGGCCTCGTGCGCGCTGACCTGGTCCGCCCCGCGCAGCGCCGCGTTCTCCAGCTCCTGGCCGATCGGGGTCAGCACCGCCAGCACGTAGACCAGGACCGCGGCGATCGCGCTACCCAGCGCGACGTGCAGCCAGCGGCCGGCGGGCATGGTCGTCGTCTGAGCCGAGGACTCCTCCGGAAGCATGGCCCGGATGCTATCCACCCCGACCGCCGGGCACTGACCTGCGGAAATCCGGTCAGCCCTGTCTTCACTCCGTAGTGGGACCCACACGGGAGGTGAACCCCTTTCACGATCACTGAGCGAAGCGGGCTAAGGTGTCGGGCCGTGGAGATCACCCACTTGCGCTACGCCGTTCCCCCGACCGGGCCCGTGGAGGTGCAGCACTCATGACTCCCCGCCAGACGCGCACCGTGATCATCACCGCCGTCGTGCTGGGGTTGTTCTGCCTCGGCATGGTCTTCTGGGCCGTCACCCGCTCCCCCGATCCCGTCGCCGAGCCGGTGCCCTTCCCCACCTCCTCGGCCAACTCGACGTCGGCGAGCCCGAGCTCCACCACCCCGTCGACCACCACCACCTCGGCCGCGCCGACCACCACCACGACAACGAAGACCACCACCAAGGCCCCGCCTGCCCCGCCCAAGACGACCACCAAGGCGCCGGCCGCGCCTCCCGCCACCACCGTGAATGCGTTGTGCCAGGCCGGCCAGTGGCAGCGCGACACGGCCTACGACGGCGGCACGCTGGTGCAGCACAACGGCTTCGAGTGGTACGCCCGCTCGCGGAACTACAACGCCGAACCCGGGGCCAACGCCGACAACGTCTGGATCCGCGCCATCAACTGCTGACTTCCGTCCACAAAGGAATACGTGTCCACAAGGGACAGAAAGAAGGCCCGCCGGCAGAAGTGCCGGCGGGCCTTGGTGAATCGAGCGGCTAGGCCGCGACGTGGTCCCGGTACCACTGCGCGACGGGGGCGTCGAGCCGCTCCCGCACGCCCGGCGCCGGCCGCACACCGGTGAGCCGCCAGATCCGCTCCGCGCCCAGGGGGCCATGGGTCGCCGCACCATCCGGGCAGCCGAAGGGCGCTCGTCACCGTTTCGAGCGCCCCTCGACCCTCAGGCGGCCATCCGGAGTGCGAGCGGGCGGCCATCGCACAGGGGCAGCTCCTCGCCCCGCCATCGGTTGCGCAGCAAGCGGTCGTGCGAGACGACCACCACGGCGCCGAAGTAGTCGGCCAGCGCGGCCTCCATCTCCTCCACCAGCGTCAGCGACAGATGGTTGGTCGGCTCGTCCAGCAGCAGCACGTCGACCTCCCGCACCAGCAGCCGGGCCAGCGCCAGCCGGCGCTGCTGCCCGATGGACAGCGAGCCCACCGGCGTGCGCAGGTCGGACTCGGCGAACAGGCCCAGCGACATCAGCCGCTCGACGTGCTCGTCGGCCGTGCCGACCCGGCCCTGGGCGAACGTGGCCAGCACGCTGCGCTCCGGGTGCCGGACCGTGTTCTCCTGCGGCAGGTAGCCGATCCGGCCGTTGCGGGTGACCGTGCCGGTGTCCGGGCGCAGCTCGCCGGCCAGCACCGCGAGCAGCGTGGACTTGCCGGCCCCGTTCGGCCCGGAGACGAACAGCCGCTCGCCGGCCGACACCGTCAGGTGATCGACCGTGAGCCGGCCGGCCACCGTGACGTCGGACAGCTCGATCACCGCGCCGTCGGCCACGCCCCCGGACAGCGGGGCGTTGAGCCGCAACGGATCCGGCGGCCGCGGCACCGGATCCGCGCGCAGTCGGTCGAGCCGTTCGGCCGCGCTGCGCACCCGGGTGTAGATGCTGGCCTGCACCCGCTGGCCGTCCCCGTTGTACTTGCACTTGTTGTGGTCCTTGATCGCCCGGCCCGGGGCGACCCGGTAGGCCGTGGTCGCGCCCCACGCCGACCAGTGGTCGATCTCGCCGACCCACTCCGCGTACTGCTGCTCCCAGCGCTGCCTCGCGGCCCGCTTCTCGTCGAGGTAACCGGCATATCCGTTGCCGTAGCGGGTGATCGTCCGACGGTCGCCGTCCACCTCGATGATCGCGGTGGCCACCCGCTCCAGCAGCAGCCGGTCGTGCGTGACCACGACGAGCGTGCCCCGATGTGCCAGCAGCCGATCCTCCAGCCAGCCCAGCGCCTGCGAGTCGAGGTGGTTGGTCGGCTCGTCGA
>DASWRQ010000310.1:0-31520 GCA_036403095.1 Kutzneria sp.
TCGCGGGAACTCGTCGTCCCCGCCCACTTCGCCGGCCACGGCGCCGTCGAGATCCGCCACGACGGCCCCGGTTTCGCCATTGCCACCTGGGCCGGCTTCGCGCAACTTCGAACGTTGTGAAAGGACCATTACTGACGTTGAACGTGAGGAATGGTCCCTTGCAAACGTCAGTCCAGCAGTTCCTGGGCGACTATGTAGCCGGAGCCGCCGTTGATGCCGTGGCCGGGCCAGGTGGCGGCGCCGAGCATGTAGAGGTTCGGCACCACGGTGCGGTGGCTGGGCTGGCCGGGCAGGGGGCTGAACAGGTAGCTCTGGGCCAGGTCGTGGCTGCCGCCGAAGGGATCGCCGGGGCCGCAGTTGGGGTTGAACGCGGCCAGCTCGCGCGGGCTGATCACGTGCCGGTCCAGGATGATGTCCTTGAGCCCCGGCAGATGCCGGGCGGCCTCGTCGATCACGCGGTCGGCGAAGGCGTTCTTGACGTCCTCGGTCCAGCCGTGCTCGTCGACCGGGATCGTGCCGGCGGCGTCGCCGTGCACGATCGTCGGCACCTCGAGCATCTGCAGGCGGGCCACGGCCCGCCCGGACGGGCAACGAGAGGGGTCCAAAGTAGACGGAGTGTCCCACGAGATCGTCGGCTCGACCGGCAACAGGCCGCGCAGGGCTTCGTTGGTGGCCCGGGAGATCGCGTTCAGGCCGCCGGTCAGGTGCGGCTGGCCGACCTGGGCCAGGCGCTCGTCGTGGAACCTGGCCGGCTCGGACAACGCTAGATGGACCTGCACCGCGCCGAGGCCGTAACGATAATCCTTGGCCTGCTTACGAAGCGTGGGCGGGGCGACGCCGTGCTCGTGGTCGAGCAGCCGGAGGTAGAGCTGGTCCGGATTGACAGAGGCGATCACCGAGCGCCGGGCGTGGATCACGTCGCCGTCGGCGGTGCGCACGCCGACAGCGTGCCCGCCCTCGACCAGAACGTGTTTCACCCACTGTCCACAACGGACTTCGCCGCCGTTGCGCTCGACGATCCCGACCAGGCCCTTGACCAGTTCCTCGCTGCCGCCCTTGGGAATGGGCATGCCGACCATGGTCAGCGCGGCCAGCACCAGAATGGTCCAGGTGCCGCTGTTGGCGTCGTCAACCGCTCGGCCGAGGTGCGTCGCCCATGGCGCGAGCATCGCCCGCAGCACCGGCGAGCGGAACCGCTGCTCCAGCAGGTTGCGGGCGCTGAGCGTGAACATATGGGCGAAATCCGAGAAGCCGCCGTCGGACGTGTGCATCAGGCTCTGGATCGCCGCCGCCGACGCGGGTGTGGTCAGGTCGGCCGAGCACAGCGCGAACACCGTCTCGATGGCCGGCCCGAACTCCTTGAAGATCTCGGCCAGCGCGTCGCCGTCGCCCGGGGCCAACCGGTTGGCCTCGACCACGTTCTCGTCCAGATCGGTCGACACCACCGAGCTGCGGCCGTCCGGCAACGACACCCCGGTGGGATACCGGGAGTTGAGGTACTCGACGTCCAATTCGGACTTGAGGTCGGCATACGCCGGACCGGCCACGAACAGCGGGTGCGCCGCCGAGAAGTTGTCGTGCACGAAGCCCGGCCGGGTCAGCGCGTCCGTGCGCACCAGGCCGCCGGGGCGGTCGTTGCCCTCCAGCACCAGCACGCCCCAGCCCGCCCGCGCCAGGTAGGCCGCCGCCACCAGCGCGTTGTGACCGCTGCCGACGACCACCGCGTCGTATCCCACCATGCCCGAATCATGACCGCCGCGGACGGCATCGGACAACAGGTGATGCCGTGCTTTTTCCGTGACGCGGCAGTGACGGCCGCGTTGCCTGGAACCAGTCCAGAACGGAGGTCGGGGATATGAGGGCGGAGGGCGGCCGCGCCGGACCTTGCAGGGCAGGCCCGGCGCGGCCGGTCGGCGGATCAGAACCCGTACACGGTGAAGGTGAACGTGGTGCTGCCCGAAGTGCCGTTGGCCTCGGTGGCGGTGGCCTTGACGGAGAAGGCGCCGGCCGAGGTCGGCGTGCCGGTGACGGCGCCGGAGGCACTGATCTTCAGGCCGGGCGGCAGGCCGGTCGCGGCGAAGGTCAGCGAGCCGCCGTCACTGGCGGTGGCCTTGAGCTGCAAGGTCTGGAACAGCGGATAGCCCTTGAACGCCCACTGGTTGCCGGGGTTGGTGACCGTGACGGTGCCCGTGGGCGCAGTGCCGACGGTCCACTTGAAGCTGGTGCCGCCGGACGCCTGCGTGTCGTCGGTGACGGTGACGGTCACCGACGACACGCCCTCGGTGGTGGCGGTGCCGGAGATGACGCCGGAGCCGGAGTCGATCGAGAGCCCGGCCGGCAGCCCGCTGGCGGCGTAGGTCAACTTGGCGCTTGACGAGGAGTCGGTGGCCTTGACGGTCAGATTCACGGTGCCGTTGACGGCTGTCGTCTGGTCGCCGGGGTTGGTGACGGTGACGGTGTTGCCGCTGCTGGAACCGTTGAGGGCGTTGAACAACTTCGTGCCGTCATACGAACCCCAGCCGGTGGTCTCGTCATACCCGGGCCCTGCGCGGAAGTCGCCGTTGCTGCCGGAGGTGATGTCGTGGAACGTGTTGCCCTTGAGCCCGTAGATGGCGGCGTTGCCGGCGCCGAGCCGGGCCTTGGCCTTCTGGTTGTACAGCGCGGCCCACCCGGCCCACATCGGCGCGGCGCAGCTCGTGCCGCCATAGACCTGCCACTTGCCGCCGGTGTACACGGAGTAGCCGGTGTTGGGATCGCCGTCCGAGGCGACGTCGGGCACCGTCCGCTTGCCGTTCGAGCCGGTCTGCCAGCTCGGGGCACTGAACACAGTGGACACACCGCCGCCGGTGGCGCCGATGGAGTTGTTCCACACGATCTCGGAGCCGTAGGAGTTGTTGCTACCGACGGTGAGCGTGGTGCCGCCGACGCCCGTCACGTTGGGCGAGGAGGCCGGGAAGTCGACGGCCACCACGCCGGCGCCGGAGTCGCTGCGCGTGCAGTCCTTGGAGCCGCTGTCGCCGGAGGCGGCGAAGAAGGTCTGTCCCTGGGCCGCGCCCTGCTTGAAAGCGCTGTCCACGCTGGACATCGTGGACGGCGTGGAGTCCTGCTCGCACAGGCCCCACGAGATGGACACGACCTGGGCCTTGTTCTCCTTGACGATCTGGTTGGCCATGTCGAGCTCGCCGGCGTCGGTGTTGGGCGCCTCGTAGACCAGGGTCGCGGCCTTGGGCGCCATCGCCTGCACGATCTCGATGTCCAGGCTGACCTCGGCCTGTCCCCCACCGGGGCTCGAGTCGTAGTTCGCGCCGTCGACCGACACCGTGGTCGGGGCCGGCGAGCTGAGCCCGAACTGCTGGTCGTACGTGCTGATGTCGGACTTCTTGTAGCCGTCGAACTCCCACAGCGCCACGGTCTGCCCGCTGCCGTCGGCGCCGATGCCGTCGGTGTCGTAGATCGACCGCAGCGCCGCCGGCCCGAGGCCGCCGGGCGCGGCCGGCTGCGCGTCCTGATGACGGACGGCGAAGTCGTTCAGCCCGGACACACTTTGCACCAAGCCGGCGATCCCGGCCGGCAGCACCGGGTTGCGGTCGTTGGCGTAGAAGCGCTTTCCGCCACGGTCGTACACGCCCATCGGCGTGCCGAACGCGGCGGTGACCTGGGCCGCCGTGCCGGTGGCGTCCACGGCCTGGCCGTTGACTCCGGCAACCTTCAGCCCCCTGGCCAGAAGGTAGGCGGTGACCTGGTCGTAAGCCTGCCGGGTCGGCCCGAACCGGTCGGCGAACTGAGCGGGCGTCAGGTAGTGGCCGTAGTCGGGCGAACGCCGGTCGGCGACGGCGGCCAGGAACCGGTCCAGGCCGGCGGTGTCCCGGAGCTTGAGCGGCACGGCGACGTGCAGCCGCTGGTCGGCGGGTAGGTCGCCGACGCGGTGGCTGACGCCGACGGCCGGGCTGACGTCGCCGGTCAGGGCAACCTGCGGCTCCGCGGCGGCGGCCGGAGCGGCCAGCGCCGGCAGGGCCAGCGCCAGGGGCGCGGCGAGCAGGAGCGCCACGCGTGAATATGGTTTCACGTCATCTCCACAAGGCAGGGGAATTAAGTGTTAATGGACGTGGTGAATTTGCTGCCGACGCAGTACAGGTCAGCGAACGGCGTGATGTCAAGGGCCCCAAGAAGGGTGGTATCGGCACTATTGATCCGCGATAATCGGGCGCGATGACGCAACGCCGCGACTTCGCATCCGCCCTGCACGGTGCGATCACCGCCAGCGGACTGACCCTGGACCGTATCGTCCATCGGCTCGCCGAGCGGGGATTCGCGCTGAGCACCGCCACGCTCAGCTACTGGTCGAGGGGCCGGAGCAGACCCGAGCGCCCGGAGTCGATGGCCGCGCTGTCGGCGCTGGAGGAGATCCTGCGGGTGCCGCCGGGATCGCTGCGCGAGCTGCTGCCCGACCGGGTCCGCCGCGGCCGGGTGGGGGCCCGGTCGGTGCCGTTCGGCGAGCTCTGGGGTTCCTTCGGCGAGGCCGTCGACCACGTGATCGCGCAGGTCAAGTCGCCGGCCGACCAGCGCCGGGTGCTCAGTTACCACGAGCGCTACCACCTGGACGAGACCGGCGCCGAGCGCTACTGCCGGGTGATCGCGGTGCTCGAGGCCGTCACCGAGAAGGCCAAGCACATGGTCACCGTCTACCGCGACGACACCAGCGGCACCCACCTGCCGACGGTGATCCCGGTGGCCGGGGTGCGGCTGGGCCGGGTCGGGATCGACCGGGAGTCGCACGTGATGGCGGCCGAACTGTGGTTCGACCAGACCCTGCGCAAGGGTGAGCGAACCGTTGTCGAATACGACCTCGAATTCGTTCGCGGCGGCAACAGGTCGATGATGTGTGAACGAAGATTCGCCAGCCCGATCCGCCAGTACGTGCTGGAGGTCAGCTTTCATCCGGAAGCGGTTCCACGGTACTTCCAGGCCATTTCTGAACCGAACAAGAACACCGGCGCGACCTCGGTCCCGCTCTCCGTCGACGACCGCCGCACGGTCCGCGCGGTGTGGCTGGACCAGCCGGCCGGGGCCTATCGGATCTCGTGGGAGTGGGACCGATGAGTTCTGGCGCCGACCGTCGTTACAGTTCGCATGACAGCGCTACACGACCCGTGCCATGCTGCGGAAGCAGTGGACCAGGACGACTTCACGGAGCTCACCGCGCGGCACCGCCGTGAGCTCCACGTGCATTGCTACCGGCTGCTCGGCTCCTTCGAGGATGCCGACGACCTGGTGCAGGAGACCTTCCTGCGGGCCTGGCGGGCTCGAGACGACGTGCGCGACGACGGCCTGCGGGCGTGGCTGTACAAGATCGCCACCAATGCCTGCCTGGACGCCATCCGCAGTCGCCAGCGCCGCGCCCCGTACCTGCAGCCCTATCCGGACACGCTGCTCGACGAGCTGTCGCCGGACCAGATCGTGGTCGAGCGCGAGACGATCGAGCTGGCCTTCCTGGCCGCGATCCAGCTGCTGCCGCCACGCCAGCGAGCGGTGCTCATCCTGCGTGACGTGCTCGACTGGTCGGCCGCCGAGACCGCGGGCCTGCTCGACCTGACCGTGCCGTCGGCCAACAGCGCCCTGCAGCGGGCGCGGGCGACCCTGCGCAGCACGCAGTGGACGCCGTCCAAGCCGAGTGACAACGAGCAGGCCCTGCTCACGGGCATGATCGAGGCCCACGAACACGCCGACATCGATCATCTAGTCCGGTTGGTGCGCGACGACATCCGCATCTCCATGCCGCCCGCGCCGATGACCTACCTCGGCGTCGCCTCGATGCAGCCGCTGTTCGACATCGCCTTCGGCCCCGACGGCATGGGCGAGTGGCGGCTGTTGCCGACGTCGGTCAACCGCACGCCGGCCGCCGCCAGCTACCTGCGCCGTCCCGGCGAGGTCGGCTTCCGCCCGTTCAAGCTGGACGTGTTCCGGGTGGTCGACGGCCTGGTCACGCAGATTCACGTGTTCGACGCCCGGATGTTCGACGACCTTGGCCTGCCGAAGGAGTTGGGTGACGATGCCTGAGCCGATGAGCGTTGCGCGGCAACGGGAATTCCTGAACGAGGGCACCAGGACCGGGGTGCTGGTGACGCTGCGGTCCTCGGGCCGGCCGCACGCCGTGCCGGTCTGGTACGCCCTCGACGGCGAGGACGTCGTGCTGTTCACCCGCGCCGACAGCGTCAAGGGCAAGGCCATGCGGGCCAATCCCCAGGTGTCGCTGGTGGTCGACGACGACCAGCCGCCGTACTCCTTCGTGTCGGTCGAGGGCACCGCCGAGCTCTCCGACGACCCGGCCGAACTCCGCCGCTGCGCGACGATCATCTCCGAGCGCTACCTGCCGCCCGAGCAGGCCGCCCAGTTCGTCGAGTACAGCGCCGCCACCGGCAACATCCTGGTCCGCATCAAGGCGACCCACGTCATCGCCCAGGACCGCGTGGCCGGCTGATGTTCGGAAAGGACCATTCCGCACGTTCACCGTGCGAAAGGGCGCTTTCACGCACTCCGAGTGCGTGAAGGGGGCATTCCCGCACTCGGAGTGCGGGAATGCCCCCTTCACGCGGGTCAGGCGCAGGCGGCGGCGCGGTCCAGGAGGAGGGTTCGCTCGCGTTCGTTACGGGTCAGGGACGCCGCCCGCTCGAACTCGGCGCGGGCCTCGGGCAGGCGGCCGAGCTTGGCCAGGAAGTCGCCGCGCACACTGGGCAGCAGGTGGTAGTTCTGCATCGCCGGGATCTCCATCAGCTGGTCCAGCAGCGAGAGTCCCATCTCCGGCCCGAACGCCATGGACAGCGCCACCGCCCGGTTCAGCTCCACCACGGGCGACGGCATCGCCTCGGCCAGGTGCTCGTACAGCCAGGCGATGCGGGCCCAGTCGGTGTCGGCGAAGTGCCGGGCCCGGGCGTGGCAGGCGGCGATGGCCGCCTGCAGCACGTACGGGCCGGGCTTGTCGTCGACCAGCGCCTCGGCCTGCTCCAACGCCGCCAACCCGCGCCGGATCAGCAGCTGGTCCCAGCGGGCCCGGTTCTGGTCGGCCAGCAGGATCGGCTCGCCGCCGGGCCCGGTGCGGGCGGCGGCCCGGGACGCCTGGATCTCCATCAACGCCACCAGGCCGTGCACCTCGGGCTCGCGCGCCGCCAGCCGGGCCAGGATCCGGCCCAGCCGCAACGCGTCCGCGCACAGCGCCGGCCGCATCCAGTCGTCGCCGGCGGTGGCCGAATAGCCCTCGTTGAAGATCAGGTAGACGACCTCGAGCACCGAGGACAACCGGGCCGCCAGCTCGTCGCCCTGCGGCACCTCGAACGGCACCTGGGCCTTGGCCAGCGTCTTCTTCGCCCGCACGATGCGCTGGGCCACGGTCGGTTCCGGCACCAGGAAGGCGCGGGCGATCTCGTCCGTGCTCAGGCCGCCGAGCAGCCGCAGCGTCAGGGCCGTCCTGGCCTCGGTGGACAGCACCGGGTGGCAGGCCACGAACACCAGGCGCAGCAGGTCGTCGCCGATGCCGTCGTCCTCGGCGACCACGTCGCCGATGTCCGGCGTGGCCTCCTCCAGGTCGCGGCCGACCTCCTCGACCTTGCGCCGATAGGTCTCGTTGCGCCGGATCTGGTCGATCGCCCGGCGCTTGGCCGTGGTCATCAGCCACGCGCCGGGATTGCGCGGCACGCCCTCGTTCGGCCACTGCTCCAGGGCCGCCACCAGCGCGTCCTGGGCCAGCTCCTCGGCCGTGCCGACATCGCGGACGAGCCTGGTCAGCCCGGCGATGAGGCGCGGCGCCTCAATACGCCAGACAGCGTCGATCGCGCGGTGGGTATCGGTGGCCGTCACAACCACAGTATCTACGCCGCGCGTTCCGCGCGGGGCGAGGTCGCTCTGATCCGATCGCTTCGCCTTGGCCGGAAAAATCGCTGAACAGACACGATTTCCCCGGCCCGCGGCTCCAGAGACCGGCGCGACCTCGCGGGTGCTTGTCGAACACTCAGTTGTTGTGCTGGGCCGCCGCCCGCTCACGCAGCTCCTCGACCGCCGCCTGACGCTCCGGCGTGAAGTTCTCGCCGAAGTCCTCGGCCTCGAAGACCCGCCGGATCTCGATGTTGGTCTGGACGCCGGGCGCCGGGTTCGGACAGCGCTTGAACCGCTCCACGCACTCCTCCAGCGAGCTGGCCTCGATCAGCCAGTAGCCGGCGATCAGCTCCTTGGACTCGGTGAACGGCCCGTCCACCACGGTCTTCTTGTCGCCGTCGAAGTAGATCCGCGCGCCCTTGGCGCTGGACTGCAGGCCGTCGGCGGCCAACAGCACGCCGGCGTCGACCAGCTCCTCGTTGAACTTGCCCATCGCCTCGAACTCCTCCGGGGTGGGCAGCACGCCGGCCTCGCTCGCCTCGCTGGCCTTGACGATCACCATGAAACGCATCGCTGTCTCCTTCGGTCCAGGGTGGCTTCTCACCTACGCGTCGAGCGGCCGACGGCCCGATCGACACCCTGCCAGAAGTTTTTTTCGGCGAACTTGTCGGTGGCCGTGACCAGCGCGTGTCGCATGCCCTCCGACCGCACGCTGTGCCCCTCGTCGGGCACCATCACGAGCTCGGCGTGCGGCAGCGCCCGGGCCAGCAGCCAGGGGGTACCGACCAGGTTGCCGAGGTCGAGCACCCCCTGTACCAGGACGGTCGGGATGTCCTTGAGCTTCCCGGCGTTGGCCAGCACCTCGTCGGGGTCGATGAAGTGGTCCTGGCTCCAGTAGTGGGTGACCAGCCGCGTGAAGGCGTACGCGAACTTCTCGTCCTCCTCGTACATGGCCCGGGCCGGGGCGTACGGGAGCATCGCGTCCTCCCAGTCGCACCAGGCGCGCATGGCCCGATCCCGGACCGCCGGATCGGGGTCGTTGAGCAGCTTGTGATAGCCGGCCGCGGGGTTGTCGCGCTCGTTCTCGGGCAGCAGGGCCACGAACTTGGCGTACGCCTGCGGGAAGATGCCGCCGAGGCCGCGGGTTAACAGCTCGACGTCCTCGCGGCGGCCGGTGGCCAGGCCCATCTGCACGAGCTCGGTCACGCGGTGGGGGTGCCGCTCGGCGTAGACGAGGCTGAGCACGCAGCCCCAGGAGCCGCCGAACAGCATCCAGCGGTCGATGCCGAGGTGCTGGCGCAGCAGTTCCATGTCGGCGATCAGGTGATCGGTGGTGTTGGCGCTCAGATCGACGGCCGGATCGGCGGCGCTGGGCCGGCTGCGGCCGCAGTTGCGCTGGTCGAACAGCACGATGCGGTAGCGCTCCGGGTCGAAGTAGCGGCGCGAGTTGGGGCTGCAGCCGCTGCCCGGGCCGCCGTGCACCGACAGCACCGGCTTGCCGTCCGGGTTGCCGCAGGTCTCCCAGTACATGAGGTTGCCGTCGCCGACGTCGAGCAGGCCGTGGTCGTAGGGCTCGATCTCCGGGTAGCGGTCGCGCATGGTCCCCCATTGTCGATGGTCGCAGTTACAACAGCACTGTTACATTAGCACTGTTATACTACTGCGGTGACGGGACCGGGACTGGGCACGAGACTGCGCCACCTGATCGAGCTGCTGGACGGCGACGTCGCCGTGGTCGAGGAGGAGCTGGGTCTCACCGGTTTCCGGCCGCGCTACGCCCCGTTCCTACGCACGCTCGCCGCGCTCGGGCCGAGCTCCATTCGCCGACTGGCCGAGGTCGTCGAGGTCACCCACTCCGCCGCCAGCCAGACGGTCGCCGCGATGGACCGCAAGGGACTGGTGTCCCTGTCGCCGGGAACCGATGCGCGCCAACGGATTGTCGACCTGACGCCACACGCCCGCGCACTGCTGCCCAAACTGGAGCAGGCCTGGCAGGCCACCGAGGCGGCCGGCCGCGAACTCGACGCGGAGCTGCCGCACCCGCTGTCCGATGTGGTCATTGCCGCGCTGGAAGCGTTGCAGCGCAAGCCACTGCGCGACCGCATCCGCGGCCAGCTCTGATTCTTCGTTTCCACGCCATTAACAAAAGGCCGCCGAAATTGCGTCGGACACCGACAGGTCAATAGGCTTCACCCTATTGGGGGCATTTCCCGCACTTGGGGAACTCATTGACAAGTTACTCCGAACGCAGCATCATCTTGCGCATGATGCGCGGGGTCTATCTGACCATTCGCCGGCACGTCGACCTGCAGAGGCAGGCCAGCGACCTCTGTCTCGGCCGCTGAGTCCATCTCATATTCGTCGGTGACCGACATGTTCGGGAGCCGGTGAAAGCGCTTGCCCGAACACCGGCACCGGTGTCCGGTCAGTCAGTCGCGCGCATTTTCTCCTTTGACGAATCGGAGCACACATGTCTGTATATCCGCCTGGCCGGCGAAGGGCGAGGATGGTGGGCGCGGCCGTGCTGGTCGCCGCCGGCGCCACCTTCTTCCCGGCCGCGGGCACGTCCGCGTACGCGGACGTGCAGGTCAGCACCGAGCACGTGACCGGCTCGGACGGCAAGGACTACTCCGTCACCAACCACCTGGTGCCGCAGTTCGCGGCGAAGTCCAGCAGCCGCAAGGAATGGCTGCTGGTCTGGGCCGGCGACGAGAACATCGCCGACACGATCGTGCCGGACATCAAGAACCTGCCGGGCACGCTCGGCGGCGGGCTGACCAAGGTGCGCAACGCCTTGCCGGGCCCGGACTTCCTCGCGGTCATCGACGCCACCAAGGGCTCGCCGGACTACGGCAAGGTGGTCAACACGGCCACCGTCGGCCCGCTGGTGGAGAACGAGCCGCACCACATGCAGTACGTGTGGCACAAGGGCGACACCATCTACGCCGGCGCGCTGTTCGCGGCGGCGACCTACGCGTTCGACGTGTCCTCGTTGCCGCAGCTCAAGCTCAAGGGCATCAGCCTGCCCAGCCAGACGCTCGGCGGCTCGGTGCCCGACGCGTACTGGACGCTCAAGGACGGCACCGCCTACGGCACCTACATGGGCGGCCCGGTCGTGCCCGGCCCGTACGTGTACGGCGACGGCTCGTCGGTGATCGGCAACGGCTTCGCCGGCAGCCCCGGCGAGGTGATCCACTTCGACCGGAACGGCAAGGTGCTGTCCCAGTCGCCGGCGGCCACCCCGCAGGGCGACGACTCGAAGCTGTGCGACAACCTGCCCCAGCTGGGCAGCGCCACCTGCGCCAACCCGCACGGCATCCAGGCCCGCGAGGACCTGAACACGATGATCACCAGTGACTACGCCGAGCCGCGCAACATCATCCTGGACCCGGTCAAGCAGCCGTCGCCCTACCTGCGCCGGCCGACCATCCGGACCTGGGACATCTCCGACCGCAACAACCCCAAGCTGCGGGCGGTCAGCTATCTGCCGGACGGCCCGCGGGCCAACCCGGCCGACCCGCTGCACGCGGAGAGCCGGGCGGCCATGGAGAACACCGTGACCAACCAGCCCGGTCACAAGGGCGCGTTCGCCCAGACCATGCAGGGCGGCGCGATCTTCTACACGCCGGACATCACCGCGGCCGAGCCGCACTGGCGTGAGGTGTTCGACGACGGCACGGCCACGAAGGCGTTCAACCCCAACGCGACCGAGGCCAACGGCGGCGGCACCAACGGCGGCTGGGTGCAGGTCAGCCCGGACGACCACTACCTGTACCACGCGGTGATCGGCCGGCCCAAGGGCACGTTGTCGGCCGACGACCCGGGCACCATCGGCGGCGTGTACACATTGGACATCCGCAAGCTGTTGTCCGCCGGCGACGGCTACACGTGCAACATCGACACGTTGGCCAAGGCGCAGAACGGCGGCGGCGCGGACTGCCCGACGCTGGTCGGCGCGGCGGCGATCAACCCGGGCACGCCGGGCCAGGGTCCGCACTGGGGAACCTACGACAACTTCGCCATCGGCTCGGACGGCTACTACCACGAGACCGACAACCCGGCCCGGGTCGCGGTGTCGGACTACTTCGTGGCGCGGTCCGGCATCGACGGCGACCACAAGGTCAACATGGTGAACATCGGCCCGGACGGCAAGCTGACCGTCGACACTGCGTTCCGTGACGAGTACACGGGGCAGGTCGGCATCAACTTCAACCGGAAGTCCTGGCCGCACGGCGACTTCGGCAACGCGAAGCCGCACTCGGAGCTGTTCGTCGTCGCTGACGCGGACGTGAAGTAACGGCGAGCGGGTGGCGCCGCCCCGACCGCGGCGCCACCCGCTCCTAGGCGAAGCGGGATTGCCTTGAACATGACCGACATGGGCATGGACTCCTCCGTCACCGGAGTGCCCCCTGCCGTGCTGCTGCTCAGGATCGTGCTGCTGCTGGCGACGGCCACTGTCGCCGGCGTCGGCCTGCTGCGCCCCACCGTGGTCTCGGTACGGCGCAACACCTTCGTCATCGCCTGGATCGCCGCAGCCGTTACGGCCGCGGCCGATCTGATCTCCTTGCTGTGGTTGGACACCAACCCCTTGTTCGCCGTCGGACAGGTGGTGCTGGCCGTGGCCGTGCCGGCGACGCTGCGCTGGCGCACGCCGTCGGCCTATCTCGGCTTCGGCCTGCTGGTGGTGCTGATCTCCGAGATCTCCTTGAGCCACATGGGGATCGAGTTCCTGGCCGACACCGGTTACACCGTCGGCGTGGTGGCCTGGCTCGGGTTGACGCTGCTCAGGCCGTCCTCCAGCCGTCTTCGCCCACTGGCGCTGACCTTGGCCGTCGTGCTCGCCATCGCCGGCGTGCTGCAGATCGCGGTGTCCGGGGTCGGCTTCGACCGCCGGCTCTACGACACCGGCTTCGGGCTGGCGCTGCTGGTCGTGGCCCTACTGCCGATCGTCGTCACGGCACTGACGATCACCTTGCCGGTCAAGCGTCTCTACCCCGTCGGCGCCCTGCTGGTCGTCGTCGCCTACCTGGCCTGGGCCGCCCTCGGCGCGATACCTCGGCCCGCCGACCTGCCGACGCCCGGTGTTCCGCTGCTCGGCTCCGCCGCCGGCGCGCCGGTTCTTGTTGTCCCGCAACGTCCCGGCCACAACCTCGTCCACCTGCCGGTCGAGGCCGTGGTCAACGGCGTGCACGCTGTTCGCAGGCCCGGCATGAACGGGGCCTGGGCCGACGTCGACCTGCCAGCCGGTCGCAGCACGCTGCAGATCTCCCAGGGCGGCAAGGAGTCTGTCGTGCCGGTCGACACCGGCTCCGGTCCGGCCGGCCGTTCCGTCGACCCCGAGTGCGCCAATGCAGCGCTGGGCGGCCTCATCGGCGGCAGCCGGGTGGCGTTGGCTTCGTGCCCCAGCGACGCGTTGTCCACCGGCGATGCCGAAGCTGTCCGGAAGCTGGTGGACTTCCTGGCCGGCCGAAAGATCTCCGCCGTCACCGTCGTCGGCGACGACTCGGCCCGGTCCAAGGCCGCCGTCGAAGTCGTGCGCCGGGCCGGCATTCCCGTCTTCGACACCGAGCAGCCCAACAGCGCCCTCGTGGTCGTCTCCGGCTGGTCCACCGCCGCCGGCGAGCTGTCCAAGGTCGCCGTCGAGCAGACGCAGAAGCCCACCTACATCAACGGCATCTACCTCGCCCCGTGGCTGCTCACCGCTCCCCTGCTCAGATCCGTTGTCAGCTCGGCGATCCCGCTTCGCTTCGATCCCCGTGATCCGCAGACCCTGGCCTACACCGTCGCCCTGGCCAACGCCTTCCCCGGCGAGACGGGCTCCATCGGCGGCCTGGACGAGTGGCTCGCCGCCCAGGGGCAGCGGTCGGATCCGTCCGTGCGGCTGTACGCCTCGGCGCAGGTCGACGCCATGCCCATGGACAACACCATGGACGGCATGGAGATGGCCTACCCCGGCCAGTGGGTCCCCAACGGCACCATCGTGCCGATCTCGGGACCGCTGTCCTGAGCTTGCCGCTCTCCCAATCCCCCATCCCTGCACCGTTAGGAGGCACGATGTCCGTCGTCAGCGAGAGACTGCCCGTGGTGGCGGTCGAAGCGCCGTCGGCCAGATCCGGCGTGATCATCACGGGCACGGCGTTGGCCGCGGTCCTGGCCTTCGCCGTCTACCACGCGGCCGGTTGGAAACTGGCCCTGCTGTACGTGGTCGGGCTGGCGCTGGGCCTGGTGTTGTTCCACTCCCGCTTCGGATTCACCTCGGCGTGGCGGCAGATCGTCACGGTGGGCCAGGGCGCGGCGATCCGGGCGCACATGCTGATGCTGGCGGTCGCGGTGGCGCTGTTCGCGGTGATCCTGCAATCGGGCGTCGGGCTTTCCGGCGCTCCCAAGGGAATCATCCTGCCGGCCAGCATCGGGGTGGCGCTGGGCGCGTTCATCTTCGGCGTCGGCATGCAGATCGGCGGGTCCTGCGCGTCGGGCACGCTGTTCGCGGTCGGCAGTGGGCAGACGGCGATCCTGTACACGTTGGGCGGCTTCATCCTCGGCTCG
Organism: Kutzneria sp.; assembly: GCA_036403095.1. Taxonomy (GTDB): domain Bacteria; phylum Actinomycetota; class Actinomycetes; order Mycobacteriales; family Pseudonocardiaceae; genus Kutzneria. The sequence goes on from DASWRQ010000310.1 coordinate 14,413, forward strand.
ATCGGCAGCGCTTTCGCGGCCAACTGGATCGCGTACCTCCAGTCCCTCGGCCCGACGGTGTCACTGGCCGGGACGCCGCTGGGCTACGGCGGCGGCGTGCTGTTCTCGTTCCTGATCATCGCGGCGATCGCCGGCGGATCCCTGCTGCTGCAACGGCGTCGCAACCCACCCCCGATCGAGCCGCCCCCCGTGGCCCGGGGCTGGACGCGAGTGTTGCGTGGTGCGTGGCCGCTGTGGGTGGGCGCGATCCTGCTGGCGGCGCTGAACGCGGTGACGCTGTTCGTCTCCGGCAGCCCGTGGGGAATCACCGCGGCGTTCGCCTTGTGGGGAGCGAAGTTCCTTGGTTGGATAGGGATCGACATCTCGAACGCTCCCTATTGGACGGTGCCGAAGAACGCCGCCGCCCTGCACGCCTCCGTGCTGGCCGACCGTGTGTCGGTGATGGACTTCGGCATCATGCTCGGGGCGCTGATCGCCTCGGCCCTGGCCGGAGCCTTTGTCCTGCACCGCGCCGTGCCGTGGAAGATGGCCGTCGGCGCGGTGATCGGCGGCGTGCTGATGGGCTTCGGCGCCCGCATGGCCGGCGGCTGCAACATCGGCGCCTACTTCTCCGGCGTCGCCTCCTTCAGCCTGCACGGCTGGCTCTGGGGCGCCGCCGCCATCGTCGGCACCTACGTCGGCGTCCCGCTGCGCCCGCTGTTCGGGCTCGGCAACCCCAAACCCACCGATTCCGTCTGCTGAAAGGGAAAACCGTGAAGTCCAAGGCTATTGCGGTCGGCCTGCTGACCGCCGCGCTGCTCGCCGTCGGCGCCGGCTCGGCCGCCGCCGACACCCTGCCCATCTGGGCCCTGCCCGGCCTGGACGTCGGCTCGCTGCTCGGCCCGACCGTGCCGCTGCCGACCACCGCCCTGGCCCCCATCGACGGCCTGCTGAAGCTCATCAGCGGCTGAACAGGAAGGAACCCGTTATGCGCAAGGCACTTGTCACCACCACCCTGGTGGCCGCCGCCCTCGTCGGCGCGGCCTCGCCGGCCCTGGCCGACGGCGTGACCGTCGTGGACCAGCCGGACACCTCCTCGCTCAACAACATCTGGACGTTCACCCTGCTCGGCGTCCCCCCGCTCGGCGCCCTGCAGTCGGTCTCGCAGGCCGTCGGCCGGTTGTTCTGACCTGTTGACCCACCGTGGCCCGGCGGGATGTCCCGCCGGGCCACGGTCCTTTCCCTGATTGGAGTCGCCTTGTCCAGCCGCGCCTGCACCGGCTTGCTCGCGCTCGCCGGAGTTCTGGCCGTCACCTGCGTGGCCAGCACCACCCCGTCCGCCGTGGTCGACGCCCGGCCCGCCACCGCCACCGCGCCCGATCGTGTTGTCCCACCGGCCAATCCTCCTGCTGCCCCGCACAAGCGGGCCGATGTCCAGGTCGTGCACCCGGACCACGTCGTCGCCTACCGACCAGTCGCCACCGTCACCGACAACCGCATCCCCGCCGTGCTGCTCGCCGCCTACCAGCACGCCGCCGGGCGTTCGCCTTCGTGCCATCTACGCTGGCAGGTGCTGGCCGGTATCGGCAAGGTCGAGTCCAATCACGCCCGTGGCGGACAGGTCGACGACCGCGGCACCGTCACCGAGCCCATCGTCGGTCCCGAGGTCCTCGACGGCACGCATGCCGTCGGTCCCATGCAGTTCCTGCCCTCCACCTGGGCCAAGTGGGGCGTCGACGAGAACCACGACGGCGCGGCCGATCCCCAGAACGTCTGGGACGCAACCGCTTCCGCCGCCGACTACCTCTGCGCCGACGGCCGCGACCTGTCGCTCAACGGCGATCTCGTCAACGCTGTCCTCAGTTACAACCACTCCGGCGCCTACCTCGCCGAGGTGTTCCAGTGGATCACCACCTACTCCGGCGGCGTCAGCGCCATCCCCGCCGTCCTGGCCGCCGCCACACCCACCACGGCCACACCTCCGCCCACCAGCTCGACTTCGACACCGCCGACCGGCACCACCACCCCGACCATACCTCCGCCCACGACGACCACAACCACGCCGCCGAATGTGGTGGCTGCGGTGGTTGGCGGGTTGTTGGGTGGGGTCGGGAGTCTGTTGGGGAAGAAGTGATCACCTGATCCAGCGCCGTTCGCTACTTCGAACACGGCCTGCGGCTACTGCTCGTCGGCGCGGGCCAGGACGCCCTCGGCCAGCGCGATGGCGTGGGCCTGCCCGGGGCACTCGTGAGTGCCGGCGCCGAAGGGCCGGCCGTCGAGGCTGACCATGATGACCTGACCGTTACGGACGCGGCGGGTCTCCCGCAGCGGCGGATCGTCGCGGAGGGCTTCCTCGACGCCAGCATGGTTACGGGCCTTGGCAACGAGGGCGGCGGTGGCGTCGCAGCTCTGGATCAACAGGCTGATCCGGGCGGCGGTGAGCTCGTCGGGCACGCCGCCGAAAGCGTCGACCAGGCGTGCGACGGCGAGATCGGCGTCCGAGTCGGCAACGGTGTGGGGATGGTATGCGCGGGCCGCCACGGCCACGGCGTCCCCGACCTCGACTCCCATGGCCCGGGCCAGGACCTCCGCCGGACTGCACGTGGTCTCGGCGGCCATCCACCGTAGGGCAGTGGGGTCGATCTTGGCCAGTTCGGCCACGGCCAAGGCCCGCCGCCGCTGATGGTCGGGCCCGGAGCTGAACCGGGCGACCATCGCCCGTAGCCAGGCGACGGTCGGCGCAGGCGACGGCACAGGCAGTTCCAGATCCATATGGAAACGCTAGTGCCGCAACGGTTCGGCGGTGGCCGAACCGTACGCCTCGGCCAGGGCGGCGAAGACGGCCTTGGGCACGAAACCCTCGTCGGTCAGCTTGACCACGCTGTAGCCGGCCATGTCCAGGTCGGTACGAGGATCATCGGTGTGCGGGGTGTCGTAGGAGGCGAAGGTGAACCAGAAGGCGGCGTCCACGCCGACCTCCTCGAAGATCGGCAGCAGCGCCTGGAGGTAGCGGACCTGCTCCTGCTCGTCCCGCACGTAGTCACCGTCGATCACCGGCGGGTCGGCCTTCTCGTCGACGATCATCCAGCCCATGCCGCCGCGCTCGCCGGCGCCGGTGTAGGTGCTGGAGCCGAACTCGGTGATGGCGACGGGCTTGCCGTGCTTGGCCCGCGCGACCAACTGGTCGACGAAGGTCGGCGCGTTCTCCTTGTCCCGGTAGGCATCCACCGACACGACGTCGAACGGCGACCAGTCGATGTCCTCCCACAGCCCGGAGGCGTAGGTGATCGGGCCGCCGAACCGCTCGCGAGCGGCGGCAACGGCCTTGCCGAGGAAGGCCGCGACGGCAGCGGGGGCGGTGGCGAAGGCGGCGTAGGCCTCGGGCGACGCGCTCATGATGCCTTCGATACGAGCGAAAACGTTGTCGCCGGGCAAGAAGCCCTGGGCGAACAGGCTCATCTCGCAGCCCAGCACCAGCACGACGGACGCCCCGCCCAGGCGCAGAGCCTCGGCCCGGGCGGCGCAGTCCAGGAACAGCGGCAGCATCTCGTCGGCGGTCAGGTCGCACGGGAAGGGCGCGAACCACACCTCCAGCCCCAGCTCGGCGGCGATGGACGCGGCCACGTCGATCCGCGCCGGGTCGGCGCCGGTGATCCGGACGGCGGTGCAGTGCAGCTCGTCGGCGATCATCCGCAGCTCGCGCCGCACCTCGTCGGGCTCGAACACCGAGCGGCTGAGCTTGCCACCGGGCGTGAAACCGGTGTCGTAGTTGATTCCCTTGGCTCGCATGGCCTCAAGTCTGGCACCGCGACCAGGCCAGCACCCACGACAGATGTCATGCCGTCGACACGACAATCCACATCGGACGATCAGACCACCGAGCTGCGCCGCTCCAGCAGCACGACGTCACGCCAGCGGCCGTCGTGGAACTGCCCGACCCGCTCGAACACGCCGACCACCCGAAAGCCCAGCTTCTCGTGCAGGCCCAGGCTGGCGGTGTTCTCCGGGAAGATGCCGGCCCGCAGCGTCCACACGCCGGCCGCCTCGGTGCTGGCGATCACGGCGTTGAGCAGCGCCCGCCCGACCCCGCGGCCATGGGCGTCCGGATGGACGTACACGCTCTCCTCGACGACCCCGGCGTACACGGCCCGCTTGGACGTCGGCGAACACGCGACCCATCCCAGCACGCGGTCCCCGTCCAGGGCGACGAACCGGTGCTCGGCCAGGTGGCCCTCGTCGAACTCGGCCCACGACGGCGCGGACCTGGCGAAGGTGGCCTGACCAGTGTCGATGCCCAGCTGGTAGATCCCCAGCACGGCGTCCGCATGGACGTGCGACATCGACGTGACGGCCATCATGGATCGGACGCTACCCCATTCGGGGGAAGTACTCTGGCCGATTGTGACGAAGGCGAAAACGGCCTGGTTGGCGGTCGTGCTGGGCAGCCTGTCGGCGTTCGCGCCGCTGTCCATCGACATGTACCTGCCGGCTTTCCCGGCGATGGCGCGCGAGCTGACGGCGACGCCGCCGGACATCCAGCTGACGCTGACGGCCTGCACCATCGGCCTCGCGGTCGGCCAGCTGATCGCCGGCCCGCTGTCGGACCGCCTCGGCCGGCGCGGGCCGCTGCTGGTCGGGCTGGTGATCTACCTGATCGCCTCGGCGGCCTGCGTCTTCGCGCCGTCGGCCATCACGTTGACGATCCTGCGGCTGGTCCAGGGCATGGGCGGCGCGGCCGGCATCGTGATCTCCCGTGCGGTCGCGCGGGACCTGTTCGACGGCCGCGAGCTGGCCAAGTTCTTCTCGCTGCTGATGCTGGTCAACAGCCTCGGCCCGGTGATCGCGCCGGCATTGGGCGCGGTGGTGCTGCACTGGACGACCTGGCGCGGCGTTTTTGTCGTCCTGTCGGCGATCGGGCTGCTCCTGCTGGTGCTGACCACTCTCACGCTGGCCGAGTCGCTGCCGCGCGAGCGCCGGCACAAGGGCGGCCTGTCGATCGGCTCCCTGCTGGTGGACCGGGTTTTCCTCGGTTACGCCCTGTCCTGCGCGCTGGCCTTCGCCGCCCTGTTCGCGTACATCTCAGGCTCGTCGTTCGTGCTCCAGGACACCTACGGCCTGTCCGCGCCGATGTTCAGCCTGGTCTTCGGCGTGAACTCGCTGGCCATCATGGGCGCGAGCCAGCTCAACAGCTGGCTGTTGGGCCGGTTCGCGCCGCGCCCGCTGCTGGCCGTCGGCCTCGTCGGCACCGTTCTGAGTGCGCTCGGCCTGTTGTTGTCCGTGCTCACCGGCCTCGGGCTGGCCGGCGTGCTGCCGGCGCTGTTCCTGCTGGCCGCGAGCGTCGGCGTGGTGTTCCCGAACGCCACGGCGCTGGCGATGAACGATCATCCGGACAAGGCCGGCAACGCCTCGGCCCTGCTCGGCACCGCGCAGTTCCTGATCGGCGGCGTGGCCGCGCCGCTGGCCGGCTCGGCGGTGTCGATGGGCGTGGTGATGACCGCGGTCGCGGTCGCCGCCGTGCTGGCCTTCCTGTTGCTCACACGGGCGTCAGCGCGGAAACCAACCACTGGCCGTCCTGTCGTTGCAGGGTAGCCCGCACCCGCGCGCCGTCGATCCGGGACGACGCGTCGGCCTTGGTCTGCGTGACCTGGTCCAGGAACACCAGCAGCACAACCCGATCCGTCTCGGCGCTGACCACTGACGTGCCGGCCACGGTGGTCTTGGTGACGATCTCCTGCTGCTGCGCGGCCGGCGCGACGACCTTCGTGGCCAGCTCGGCGAACTGGTCGCGGAAGGCCCCGGTGGTGCCGGCGCGGGCGCCGGCCAGGTCCCGGTCCAGCGTGTGGTAGTCGTACGACAGCAGCTGCGGCAGCCGCGTCCGCGCCGCCTCGACCGCCGACTGCCGGGCAGCATCCACTTCGGACGAACGCTCGACCCGTTGATACAACAGGAAGACGGCCACACCCAGGCCGACGACCGCCGCGGCGGCGATCCCCCTGAGAAAACGCTGTACGAACCTCACGGCACGAACTCCAGATCCGAGACCAGCCAACGGTCTCCCTCGTGGTGCAGCTGCATCTTCATCCGGTACTGACGCGGCTCCCCGGCCGGCGCGTCGGCGTTCTGCACGGTCGCGGAGACCGCGGCCAGCACGGTGACCGTGTCCCCGTCGACGCTGCTCACGCCGGCCTCGGCCACGGTTCCCTTGGACGTCACGGAAGCCTGCTGCACCACCTTGCGGAACACGTCCGCCTGCCGGGCGAACTGGTCCTTGAACGAGCCGGTGGCCGTGCCCATCAGCCGGGTCACGTCCTGCTGGGCGGTGTCCTTGCTGACCGTGGTCAGGTCGACGGCGACCTCGCGGGCCACCTGCAAGGCCGACTGGCGGCTGTCCTCGTCGGCGTTGGCGTCGTTCAGCTTGAGCAACAACAGGACTGCACCGGCGACCAGCACGGCCGCCAGCACCGTTGCGGTGGCGGGGAGAATCCGCCGCCGCCACGGCACTACTTCACCAACAACTTCTGCCATGGGAGCTCCAGTTCTCGGCATTGCTCGGGGCTCGCGCCGCGCTGACCGGGGGCGTTGAGGCACGGCGTGTTCCGCGCGCCCCGCACCACCCGCGGATCGGCCGGCGCGACCTTGCAGTACAGATCGTTCGGCGCGGCGATGTCCCTGGTGTCACTGGGATCCCGCCGCTGCGGGTTGGGCAGGAAACCGGTGGTGCACGGCGGCGGGTCGTTGATGTTCAGCCGCAGCGTGGCGGCGATGTCGCCGTTGTGGGCCAGCAGCATGTTCTGGATGAGCGCCACGGTGGCCGGGTAGTCGGACAGGAACTGCTCGACGCCCGGCAGGTAGGTGCGGACGACCTGGCCGGTGGCGATCATGTTGCCCAGCAGCATGGGCAGCGTCGGCGTCAGCCGATCTTGCAGGTCAAGCACCTGGTCGTCGAAGGTCGGCACGGTGGTGATCAGCCCGCGCAGGTCGTTGTCGCTGTAGCGGAGCTGGTCGGTGAAGGAGGCCAGGTCCCTGGTGTACGAACGGAGCTGGCCGTCGAGGTCGTGTTGGGTGCCGAGAAACGTCCCGAGCCCGGCGATCAGGCCGGTGGTCGGGCCGACGTTCACGGTCGCGTCGTGCACCAGCAGGGAGGCCTGGTCGAGCAGCTGGCGGAGATCGTCGTGCGAGCCCTGGAAGGCCGTCGTCACCTCGGTCAGCACGGTCCGGAGCCGGTCGGTCGGCACGGCCTTGGCCAGTTCGTCAACGCTGGACAGCAGCGCGTCGGTCGGAGTCATCGGCTTGGTCCGATCGGCGGTAATAGTTGTCCCGTCGACAGCTCTTATGCCGGTGTCCCCCACCGGCGACAGGTCGACGTACTGCTCGCCGATGGCCGAGGTGCTGTGGATCTCGGCCCGCAGCGCGGCCGGCACCGGCTGGTCCAACGACAACGCGACGGCAACGCCGCCGGTGCCGAGATCCATCGAGGCGACCTTGCCGACCGACACACCGAGGTAGGTCACCTCCGCGCCCGGATACAGACCGGAGGCATCGGCGAAGTCCGCGGTGACGGTGTATTTGCCGCCGGTCAGGCCGAGGTAGTCGACGACGATCACCGACACGGCGAAGATCGTCAGCGCCGAGAACACGGCGAGCTGGATGCGGACCAGGCGGCTGAACATCAGCGACCGCCCAACGGGGCCAGCAGCGGATTGACTGCCTGCAACGACAAATCGACAGTGGCATACACGTTGACGAAGTCGCCGCGGAAGCTGTTTCGGAAGGTGGACAACGGAAACAGCAGTGTGCCGGCGACGTCGAAGGACTTGGGCAGCGCGTCGCCGGCCGCGACGAGGTTGGCCAGGATCGGCTTGAGGCCGTCGAGATCGGCGTGCAGATCGTCCTGTGTATGGTCGATGACCTTGGTCGCGGCCGTGGAGAACGACGTCAGCGCGGTCAGGGCGGCGGTGAGGTTGGTGCGCTGCTGGTTGAGCAGGGTGATGCCCGGCGTGACGTGATCGATCGCCTCGGCCAGCTGATCCCGTTGCGCGGCCAGGGGTCGGCCCAGGTTGTCCAGTGCGTCAATAGTCTTGACGATGGCGTCCTTCTGCCCGTCGATGCTGGTGGTGAAGGTGCGGAGCCTGTCAAGCAGGTCCCGGGTCGTCTGTTCGCGGCCGCCGAGCGTCTTGTCCACCTCGGTGTAGATGGCGCGCAGGTTCTGCAGGCCGCCGCCGTTGAGCCACAGCGACAAGCCGGCCAGCAGCTCCTCGGTCTCCGGGTAGCGGCCGGTCCGGGTCAACGGGATCAGGTCGCCCTGACGCAGTGCTCCCTGCGCATCGGCCGGCCGGTCCAGTTCGACGTATTCGGCCCCCAGCAGGCTCTTCTGGCCGATCTTGGCCGTCGCGTTGGCCGGCAGCCGAACGCCGTCGTCCAGCTCCAGCGTCAGCCGGGCGTGCCAGCCGTCGAGCCGGACATCGCTGACCCGGCCGACCGTGACGTCGTCGACCTTCACCTCGGCATCCGGCACCAGGTTGGCCACGTCGGCGAACTCCGCCTGAACGGTGAAACCGTTGCGCGTACAGGCCGTCAGGCCGAGCACCAGGACCGCTACCAGCAAGATCCTCATCGGCCACCGCCCAGGAGCAGGGTCGGCAGGCTGGGCGGGTTCAGGGCGATCGGGACCGTGGTCATGTTCAGCATGTGCAGCAACGGATCCAGCGTCTGGCGGCAGTCGTCGGGCGTGCCGCCGAGAGAGAACAGCGTGATGCAGGTGAAGCCGGCGAGGTCCTGGGTGTTGTTGATGGCCAGCCGAGCCTGCAACGTGTTGGTGGCTGGGTCGAACAGGGCCAGCGTGTCGGCCAGCGTGGTCGGCGCCTGGTGCAGGATCTCGGCCAGCTTGGCCCGGTCGTCGGCCAGGATCTTGGTCACGTCGGCCAGCTGTCCGACCGTCACGCCGAGCCGATCCGCATGGTGGGCAACGAAGTCCGCCACCTCGGCCGTCGCCCGGTCCAGCGCGCTCAACGCCGCCGCGAGCTGGTTCTTGTTGTCGTCCACCAGCTTCGCGATCGCCGTCAGCTGCGCGCTGAACGTCCGGACCTGGTCGTCGGCCCCGTTCAACGCGGTGACCAGGACCTGGAGGTTGTTGATCGTGCCGAACAGGTCCTTGCTGCCGGCGGCGAGCGTGCTCGCCGCCTTGGCCAGGTCGGTGATCGTCTGCCGGATCGAGCCGCCGTTGCCCTGTAGGTTGGCGGCCGCGGTGTCGATCGCCTTGGGCAGGGACCCGTTCTGGGCCAATGCCTTGGACAGCCGGGTGAGCTGGTCCTTCAGGTCGTCCCACTCCACCGGCACGGCCGTGCGGTCCCGGGCGATCACCGCGCCGTCGGCCAACTGCGGACCGCCGGTGTACGCGGGCGTGAGCTGCACGAACCGCCCGCTGATCACGCTGGGCGTGACGATGACCGCCTTGGCCTCGGCCGGCACGGGCCGGTCGTAACCGATGCCGACGGCCACGTGGTCGCCGTCCGGCCGCACCGACATGACCTCGCCGATCCGCACACCCAGCACACGAACGTCGTCGCCCTCGTGCAGGTTGACCGCCCGCGCGAACTCCAGCGTCGCGGTCCGGCGGCCGCCCGGGTTCAGCACCACGTACGCGGTCGAGGCCAGCAGGCCCGCGATCACCGCGGCGACGGTCAGCCGGTGCAGGTTCACTTTCCTCCCCTGGCCAGCAGTTCCGGCAGCAGCGGGATCAGATTGGTCGGCACCAGGTTGCCGACCTGGGTGTCGACGAACGGCCCGGAGCCGATGGCCTCGCCGACCTCCCGCACCAGCGGCCCGGTCCGGTCCAGCACCTGGTCGATGTGGTCCCGGTTCTGCTGCAACACGGTCAACAGATCGTCCAGCTGCCTGAGCGTCGGGTCGAGCTGGTTCTTGTTGTCCGCCACCAGGCCGCTGAGCTGGTCGGACACGGCCACCGAGTTGGTCAGCAGGGACCGGATGGTCGCCCCGCGTTGGTTCAGCTCGGCCAGCAGCGTCGAGCCCTGCGTGAGGATCTTGACCAGCTGGTCGTCACGCTGGGCCAGCACGCCGCTGATGTTGTTGGCGTGCACCAGCAGGTCCCGCAGCGCCGCGTCCCGGGAGTTGACGGTCCCGGAGAGCCGGCTCAGACCGTCCAGCACGGCTTTGACCTGCGGCGGCGTGTCCTTGAACGTGTCCGTCAGCGTGTCCAGGGCGTGCGAGACCTGGCCGGTGTCCACATCGGACACCTGTGACGTGACGTCCGACAGCGCGTCCGTGACGTCGTAGGGCACGGTGGTGCGGTTGAGCGGGATCCGCCGCAGCTCGCCCGAGCCGGCCGGGGTCAGCGCGAGTTCCTTGCGCCCCAACGCCGTCTCGGCCTTGATCGCCGCACTGGTGTCATTGCCGAGGTGGACGTTGTCGTCCGTCACGGAGAACCTGACATCGACCCGGTCGCCGTCCAGGTCCACGCCGTCGACCTGGCCGACCTTGAGCCCGGAGACCACCACCGGGTCACCGCCGCCCAGGCCGCCGACCTCGGCGAACTCGGCCACGAAGTGCCGCCCGCCGATCGCCGTCGGCACGAGAAACGCGCCGGCCACCACGGTGATCAGCACGACCGTGCCGATCACGCCCAGCTTGGCCGGATCTCGTTCGGCGAAGGTCCTTGTCATGCGCGCCCTCACTTCGTCGGCCGACAGCGGGCGATGCCGCTGCGCAGTGCGATCGGGTCCGCGAGCTTGATGCCGAGACCACACAGGTAGACGTTGAAGTAGCCGCCCCAGGCGGCGCCGCGGCTCAGCCGCTGATAGGCGTCCGGCAACGCCGACAACGCCGCGGTGAGGCTGTCCCGGTTGGCGTTCAAGGTGTTCGACAACCGGCCGAGGTTGCCGACGTCGTCGTGCAGCGCCGGCCGGACGACGCCGAGCAGCTGGGCCGTGCGGCCGGTCAGGGCGTCGATGTGCGTGACGGCGTCGCCGATCTGGTCCCGATCGGCGTTCAGGCCGCCGACCAGCTGCTGCAACTGCGTGATCAACTGGCCGAGCTCGGCCGTGTTCACCCGGGCCAGCGCGGCGTCAAGATTGGTGATCACGTCGCCGATCACCTGGTCGCGATCGGCCAAAGCGGACGTCACCGAGGCCAACGCGGCCAGCAGCTCGTCGATCGTGCCGCCCTCGCCCTGCAACACCGTGACCAGCTCACCGGACACGGCGTTGACCTGGTCCGGCGACAGCGCGGCGAGCAAAGGCTTGAAGCCGTTGAACAACGCGTCGAGATCCAGCGCCGGCGTGGTCTGCGCCACCGGGATCGTGCCGTCCGGCGCGAGTTCCGGGCCGTCGCCGGCGGTCAGCTCCAGGTAGCGGTCCCCGACCAGGTTCTTGTACTTCACGGCCGCGTGCGTCCCGGTGGTCAGGTCAACCGTCCGCTGCGCGGAGAACGTCACCAGCACCTGGTTTTCGTCCATTATGGACAGAGCGCCGACCGTGCCGACGCGGATGCCGGCGACCCGAACCTCATCGCCGGTCACGAGATTGGAGGCGTCGGCGAAGACCGCGTGGTAGTCGTCGGCCGGGCCGCCCGGGGCGCGGCCGGACAGCGTGACGCCGACCAGCGCCGCGGCGGCGACGCTGACGAGTAAGAAGACGAGGAACTTCACCGGCCCGCCGCCATTCCGTGGCAGCTCGGCCCGGCACCGGGCCGGATCTGCGGCAGGTCCTGCGGGTACTGGTACGGCTGTGCGCCGAGCCCGACCGCGATGTCCACGTGCAGACCGCTGTCCTTGTTACGGCTCAACAGTTCCCGGTTCAGGTCGAGCCCCTGGAACAGACAGGGGAACATGCTGGCGTAGTCGGCCAGCAGGCCGACGGTCGGCCGGCTGATCTTGAGCGCGTCGGTCAGCGGCTGGTCGATGCCGTTGAGGAAGTCGCCGCCCTGGTGGCCGAACTTGGTCAGGGACAACAGGAACGTCGTCAGCGGCGCGGACACCAGGGTGTCGCTGGTGGCGCCGAGGTTGTCGCCGACGCGGATCGCGTCCGGCACGACCGCCGCGTACGTGTCGAGCACGGCCGGGGCTCTGGCCAGGTCTTCGTGCAGCGCGGGCAGGCTGGGGTTGAGCCGGCCGAGGTAGCCGTCCAGGTTCGTGGCCAGCTCGCCGAGCTTGTCCCCATTGCCCCGCAACGCCTCCGCGACCGCCGTCAGCGCCAGGTTGAACCGGCTCGGCTCGATGGCGTTGAGCTGGTCCAGCACGTGCTCGAAGGTCTCGTTGATCTCCACGGCCACCCGGCTGCCGCTGATCACCGTGCCCGCCTTGATCGGGGGCGACGGCTCGTGCGGCCGGAGGAGCTCGATGTACTTGGCGCCGAAGATGGTCAGCGGCACCACGTTCGCCGTGACGTCCGCCGGCACCTTGTCGATCAGCGCCGGATAGAGGCCGACGCCGAGCTCCGCCCCGTCGGATGTGGGCATGACGCTGCGGACCGTGCCGACCGTGACGCCGAGGACCTTCACCTCGGCCCCTCGGTCCATCAGCAGCCCGGCCCGGCCGGCCAACACCGTCACCGGCACGACCCGGTCCAGCGCGCCCTGCAACTGCGCGGCTACCAGCGCCGACGCCGCGAGCACGGCGACGACGAACGCGGCCCCGAGCGCGGTGTGCCGGTTCATCCGGCGATGTGCACGGTCGAGGCGTTGCCGAACACGCTGAAGTCCACGGCCATGTCCACCAGCAGCACCGCGACCAGCGACGTCCGCACCGCCCGGCCGACCGCGATGCCGACGCCGGCCGGGCCGCCGCTGGCGGTGAAGCCGTGATAGCAGTGCACGGACATGACCACGATCGACATCAGCAGCGCCTTGGCGAAGGCCCAGCACAGGTCCGTCGGGTTCAGGAAGATGTCGAAGTAGTGCTGGTAGGTGCCGGCGGGTTGGCCGAAGCCGACCGTGACGACACATTTGGTGGCGGCGAACGAGGTCAGCACGGCCAGCGCGAACAGCGGCACGATGGCCAGCAGGCCGGCGATGATCCGGGTGCTGACCAGGAACGGCAGCGACGGGACGGCCATCACCTCGAGGGCGTCGATCTCCTCGCTGACCCGCATCGCGCCGAGCTGGGCGGTGAAGCCGGCGCCGACCGTGGCCGTCAGGGCGATGCCGGCGATCAGCGGCGCGGCCTCACGCGTGTTGGCGTACGAGGAGAGGAACCCGGCCAGCGCGCCCGCGCCGATGTCGTTCAGCGCCGCGTAGCCCTGGAGGCCGACCTCGACGCCGACCGCCGCCGTCATGAAGGCCACCACCGCCGCGGTGCCGCCGATGACCGCCAAGCCGCCGGTGCCCATGCTCGTCTCCGCCAGCAGCCGGAGCACCTCCCGCCGGTACTTGCGCAGCGCGGTCGGCAGTTTCGCGTACACGCGGCCGTGGAATTCCAGTTGGCGGCCGATCGATCGCAGCATCGTCAGCTCCTCAGGAACAGCGCGGTGATCAGGCTGTTGGCCAGGAACAGCAGCAGAAAGGCACACACCACCGTCTGGTTGACCGCGTCGCCGACGCCTTTCGGGCCGCCCTTGGCCGTCAATCCGAGATGGCAGGCCACCAGGCCCGCGAGCAGTCCGAAGACCGCGCTCTTGAATTCGCTGATGACGAAGTCTCTCGGGCCGGCGAGCAGGGTGAGGTTGGCCATGAACAGGCCCGGGCTGGCGTGTTGGACGTAGACCGAGAACACGTAGCCGGCGAGCAGGCCGACCAGCGTCACCATGCCGTTCAGGCAGAGCGCGACGACCGTCGCCGCCAGCACCCTCGGCACCACCAGGCGGTGCACCGGGTGCAGGCCCAGCGTCCGCACCGCGTCGATCTCCTCGCGGATCCTGCGCGCGCCCAGGTCCGCGCAGATCGCTGTCGCCCCCGAGCCCGCCACCACCAGCGCGCTGACCAGCGGCGCGATCTCCCGCACCACCCCCAGCCCGGCCCCCGCGCCCGACAGGTCCGCCCCGCCGAGCTCGATCAGGAGCTGGTTCAGCTGGAACACCGTGATCACGCAGAACGGGATCGACATCAGCAGCGTCGGGGCCAGGCACACGCCGGCGATGAACCAGGCCTGGCTCAGGAGTTCGCGGGTCTGGAACGGGCGCCGGAACGCGAACCGGACCGAGTCGAGCGACATGGCGTAGAACCCGCCGAGCGCCGCCGCCGGTTTGCGCAGCACCACGCCTCCCTTCCCGGGCGGCCGGTCTCTCCGCGCGGGTCGCCCGCCTTCCGGCGGCCCGTCGGCCTTCGCCACGTGCCGACGGCTCGACCGCCTTTCGACCCTTGCCGAGGCCGGCGTCCCCACCTTCCCCAAGTCCGTCGACTTGTATACTCCAGCCACGAAATGGTGAGGGATCCACAGTCTTCGACAGCCTTTCTTGTCGACAGAGCGTTTTCACCTCGTCGCTCGAAGTGGTGAATGGTCATTCCGCGTTGGGGTCGAGGCCGTTCGGTGGCGCACAATGAGTACCGGGGGCCGGGTCGGGCAGGTTACCGTCGCGGCGTGCAGACGCTGCTGGTCGACAACTACGACTCGTTCACCCACAACCTGGCCCACTACCTGGCCGAGGTCACCGGGTGCGCGCCGACGGTGCTGCGCAACGACGACCCGCGGTTGACGCTTGGGCTGCTGGCGGAGTTCGACAACGTGGTGGTGTCGCCGGGGCCGGGCACCCCGGAGCACGAGGCGGACCTGGGGATGTGCCGCGAGTTGATCGCTCGGTGCGAGCTGCCGCTGCTCGGCGTGTGCCTCGGGCATCAGGCGATCGCCCATCTCCACGGGGCCAAGGTCGGCCGGGCCGACGAGCCCCGGCACGGGCGGACCTCGCCGATCGAGCACAACGGCACCGGCTTGTTCGCGGGGCTGCCGTCGCCGTTGCGGGCAGTGCGCTACCACTCGCTGGCGGTGACCGACCTGCCGGAGTCGTTGGAGGCCACGGCCTGGACGCCGGACGGGGTGCTGATGGCCCTGCAACATCGCACCAAACCGTTGTGGGGCGTGCAGTTCCACCCCGAGTCGATCCGCACCGAGCATGGCCACCGCCTGCTACGCAACTTCGCCGACCTGACGCCGGTGCGGCCACGGCCGGTGATCACAACCAGTAGCGCCGGTCGAATCAAGGGTGAGCCGATCGCCGTGCACGTTCGCCATATGCCCACGACTGTCGGTCCCGAAGCCGTGTTCGATCAGCTGTTCCGGCACGCCGAGCATGCGTTCTGGTTGGACAGCAACGGAATCGATCGGTTCTCCATCATGGGATCCGCCACCCGCTGCGTGACCTCGGCCGACATCGAAGGCTCGTTCTTCGACTGGCTGGACGACGAACTCGCTATGGTCAGGGCGATCGCGGACGTCCCGTTCGACTTCACGCTGGGGTGGATCGGTTATCTCGGCTACGAGCTGAAGTCCGAGTGCGGCGGCGATGTCACGCACCGGTCGCCGCTTCCGGACGCGGCCATGATGTTCGCCGACCACGCCGTGGTGTTCGACCACGTCGAGCACACAACCTATGCGATGGCCCTGGATCCCTCGAAGTTGGCACTGCTGGACGAAGTGTCCGAAGTGGACCTGGGCGAGGTCAGCGCCTTCGGGCCGGCGACGATCTCGTTGCGGCACAACCGGGAGCAGTACCTCGACGCCATCACGGCCTGCCAGCAGGCGATCGTCGAGGGCGAGACGTACGAGGTCAATCTGACCAACCGGATCACCGTCGAGGCCGACGTGGATCCTTGGCCGGCGTACCGATTCCTACGGCGCACCAGCCCGGCCCCGTTCGGCGCGCTGCTGAAGTTCGGCGACCTGCACGTGCTCAGCACCTCGCCGGAACGCTTCCTGCGCATCGACGCCGACGGTGTGGTGGAATCCAAGCCCATCAAGGGAACCCGGCCGCGTGGCAGCACCCCCGAACACGACACGGCGTTGAGAGAAGAGCTCCGGACCAGTGAGAAGGACCGGTCCGAGAGCCTCATGATCGTCGACCTCGTGCGTAACGACCTGGCCCGGGTGGCCGAGGTCGGCAGCGTGCGCGTGCCGAAGCTGTTCGACGTCGAGAGCTACGCGACCGTGCACCAGCTTGTCTCGACGATCACCGCCCGGCTGCGGCCGGACGCCTCGTCCGTCGACTGCGTGCGGGCGGCTTTCCCACCCGGCTCCATGACCGGCGCGCCCAAGATCCGCACTATGAAGATCATCGACCGGCTGGAGGGCGAGGCGCGCGGCGTGTACTCGGGGGCCGTCGGCTACTTCTCGCTCAGCGGCGCCGTCGACCTGAGTGTCGTGATCCGCACCGCCGTCGTCACGCCCGGACGGGTCCGCTACGGCGTCGGCGGCGCCGTCGTCGCACTGTCCAATCCGGACGGTGAGTACGAGGAAACAGCGGTCAAGGCAACGCCTTTGTTGGTCCTGTTCCAGGCAGACTTCCCCGATCGGGTGATCTAGCACGGCGAAAAGTGCTTCACGGGTCAACTATGAGCGCGTCCAGTTCCGACACCCACTCAGAGGTCAACGATGCCCAAGACCGTTGTCGGGATCATCGCCGCCACGCTGGTAGCCGCCGGGCTGCTCGTCTCCGGCGTCGCGCAGGCCAGCTCCCCGACGCTGGCCCAGCAGGTTCAGCAGGGCCGCGACCGCGTCGCCGCCGCCTGGCAGGCCAAGGACGTCGACGCCGTGCGCGCCGCCGTCGCCGGCCTGACCCCCACGCTCGCCCAGGTCCGCTCGGACCTCGACCGCCAGGCCATGAGCCCGGCCATCGCCATGTACCTCGGCCGCGCCGAACAGCAGCGCACCCAGCTCGCCGCCGCCCTCGGCCCGCAGCCCCGCAGCGGCATCCTCGACTCGGTCAGCGGCCTGGTCAGCGGCCTGCTCGACTCCCTGTCCGGCCTGCTCGGCAGCCTGCTGGGCGGCGGCGGCCACGACGACAGCAGCACCCCGCCCGACCACAGCCCCGCCCCGGCCGTGTCCTGAGACGTTGTGAAGGGGGCTTTCCCGCACTCCGAGCGCGGGAAAGCCCCCTTCACAGCCTTTTAGAACACGAAGCCTGCTCACGTCTGCTTGACCGCACCGTAGCTGCGTGAAAGGACCATTCCTCACGTTGAACGTGAGGAAT
>DASWRQ010000311.1:0-2240 GCA_036403095.1 Kutzneria sp.
GTCAGGTTGCCGGCCATGAAGTTCACCGACGTGGTCAGCGCCCGCCAGGTGCCGCCGACACCGGGCACCTGGGCCTGGCCGCCGAGGATGCCGTCGGTGCCGACCTCGCGGGCCACCCGGGTGACCTCGTCGGCGAAGGCCGACAGCTGGTCGACCATGGTGTTGATGGTGTTCTTCAGCTCGAGGATCTCGCCACGGGCGTCGACGGTGATCTTCTGGGTCAGGTCGCCCTTGGCCACCGCGGTGGTCACCTGGGCGATGTTGCGGACCTGGTCGGTCAGGTTGCCGGCCATGAAGTTCACCGAACTGGTGAGGTCGCGCCAGGTGCCGGCGACGCCGGGCACGGTCGCCTGACCGCCCAGACGGCCCTCGCTGCCCACCTCGCGGGCGACCCGGGTGACCTCGTCGGCGAACGAGGACAGCTGGTCGACCATGGTGTTGATGGTGTTCTTCAGGGCCAGCATCTCGCCCTTGACGTCCACGGTGATCTTCTGGGTCAGGTCGCCCTTGGCCACCGCGGTCGCCACCTCGGCGATGTCACGGACCTGGCCGGTCAGGTTCCCGGCCATCGCGTTCACCGAGTCGGTCAGGTCCTTCCAGGTCCCCGACACGCCCGGCACCGTGGCCTGGCCGCCCAGTTTGCCGTCGGTGCCCACCTCGCGGGCCACCCGGGTGACCTCGGACGTGAACAGGGCCAGCTGGTCGACCATGCCGTTGAAGACGTCGGACATCTCGTCCATGAGCACGTCGTCGACCCGCGGCAGGCGCGTGCTGAAATCGCCGTCGCGTACCGCCTTGAGGCCCTGGAGCAGCTGCTGGAGCCGCTCGTTCTGCACGGCCTTGCCCTCCACCACCATCCACCGCTCCTGCCGCGTCCGTGTCTGTCGGAGATCCATCCTGGCACGTGCGCATCACGCCCCGGACACTTCTACACTCGGCCGGTGTCCGACCTCGAACGGCTCGCCCGCCTGGTGGCCCACCAGCGGGAGCAGCTCGCGCAGCTCCGGGCGCGTGCCGCCGCCGACGCCGTGCTTGAACAGGCCAAGGGGCGGCTGGTCGAGCGCGTCGGCGGCAGCCTGGCCCGCGCCACCGAGCACCTGCACACGCTGGCCGACAGCGTCGGCCTGACGCCGCTGGAGATGGCCGCCGAGCTGATGGAGACGGCCCCGCCGCCGCCCGGCGGCGACATCCCCGTGCTGGGGTTGCGGCTGGCCGAGACCCGCGTGTCGACCGCCCGTGATGGCGACGCGCTGGCCGACGCCGTGTTCACCGAAGCGCTGCTGCCGACCGGCGCGGTGGCGCTGGCGATCTGGCGGATGGAGCCGGACGGCACGTTGCGGCTGGTCGGCCAGCGGGGTCTGGGCTCGGCCGAGGCCAGCCGGTGGCGCCAGCTGCCGCCGCAGTTCGCCGCCAACGCCCGTACGGCCGTGGTGGAGCAACGGCAGCTCTGGTTGCGTGCCGGGGTGTCGGACCCCACTCTCGCGCCGGCGGCCGACCGCTGGCCGGGCGGGGCCCGGGCCGTGCTGCCGATCCGCAACAGCCGGGCCGTCCTGGGGGCGATGGAGATCTGCTGGCCGGTGCCGCGGCGTGAGTTCACCGCTGGTCAGCGCACCGAGCTTGCCGCGCTGGCCGACCTGTGCGCCAGCGCGCTGTCCGACGTGGACGGGGAGCAGTCCTGGCTGCTCGGGCTGCTGGACAGTCTCGTGGACGCCGTGCTGACGGCCCGGGCCGAGCGGGTCGACGGCGAGGTCGTCGACATCGACACGGTGCCGCGCGACGATCCGGCGACCTTCGAGCTGGTGCAGTCGGCGAAGACGCTCGGCATGTTCCAGATCGAGTCACCGGGTCAGCGGGAGCTGGTCGGCAAGTTCGCGCCGGAAACGTTCAACGACATCATCATCGACATCTCGCTGTTCCGGCCGGGACCGGTGAAGACCAACATGGTGCCGGCGTTCCTCGAGTCGCGGTGGGGATTCAAGCAGCCCGACTTCCTGCACGAGGACCTGCGGTTCGCGCTGGCGGAGACGTTCGGGGTCGTCGTCTTCCACGAGCAGGTGCTGCACATCATCGCGACGATGACGGGTTGCTCGCTGTCGGAGGCGGACGAGGTGCGCCGCGCGCTGAGCGATCCGGAGGGCATCGCGCGGATGCGGTCGTGGTTCCGCCCGCTCGCGGCGCGGCGCGGCTATCCCGTCGACGTCATCGGCAAGGCGTGGGAGGTGCTGGAAGGCTTTGCGGCG
>DASWRQ010000312.1:0-29557 GCA_036403095.1 Kutzneria sp.
GGGGGCTGGGGCGGCGCGGCGGGCCTTGAGGATGTCGGTGGTGATGGCGACGCCGGCCAACAGGACCATGATCGCACCGGAGACGATGAGCCAGGGCTGGAGCGCCGGTTTGACGTAGTTCAGGTAGGTGCCGTTGAGGGCGATCTTGAGCAGGGCGCCGCCGAGCAGCACGAGCAGGATGTTCTGGGTTTCGCGCCTCATGCGACGCCTCCGAGCAGGACGAGGCCGGCGAGGGTGCCGCACACCACGGCGACGGCGAAGACAAGGGGGGCGAAACGGAGGGCGAAGGCCTTGCCGAAGGTGCCGGCCTGCAGGGCGATGAGCTTGACGTCGACGGCGGGACCGACGACGAGGAACACCAAGCGGGGCAACAAAGGCAGGGCGGACAGCGAGGCGGCGACGAAGGCGTCGGCCTCGCTGCAGATGGCCAGCACGACGGCCAGCAGGGCCATCACGAGAATGCCGAGAACCCACTGCCCGGACAGGGATTCCAGCAGGGTGGACGGCACGAGCACGTTCAGGGCGGCGGCGGTGAGGCCGCCGATGACGAGGAAGCCGCCGGCCTCGACGAGGTCGTGCCGGGCGGTCTCGGCGAACACGGCCCACCGGGAGCCTCCGCCGGAGGGAAGGCGCTCCAAGGCCCGGGCGGCGATCCACGAGGCCTTGCCGAAGCGCGCCCACAGCCAGCCGGTGACCACGGCGGTCAGCAGAGACCCGGCGAAGCGGGCCAGGACCATCTCGGGCCGGCCGGGGAAGGCCACGGCGGTGGCGACCAGCACGACCGGGTTGACGGCCGGCGCGGCCAGCAGGAATGCCAGGGCCACGGAGGGGGCGACGCCCTGCTGCATGAGCCGCCGCGCGACGGGCACCGACGCGCACTCGCAGCCGGGCAGGGCGACGCCGGCCAGACCCGCGACCGGCACGGCGAAAGCGGACCGCCGCGGCAGCACTCGGCGCAGGGCTTCGGCGGGCAGGAAGGCGGCGATGGCCCCGCTGATGAGGGTGCCGAGCACGAGGAACGGCATGGCCTGCACGCACACCGCGACAAAAACCGTGGCCCCGGTCCGCAGCGCGGGGATGTCGAGGGCGTCGACGAGCTGGCCCTGGAGCACCAGGGCCAGCACGAGCACGACGCACAGCACCTCGAGAGAGGTGATGCGCCGACGCTGAGGCTGCTCGACCGGCCGGACTTCGGTGTCGGCGGTCATCACGCGCCCCCAGACCCGAACATGGCCGACACGAGCACGGCCAACACAGGCACGGCTGCGAGCACCATCGACGGCGAGGTGATGCGCCGACGCTGAGGCTGCTCGGCCAGCCGGACTTCGGTGTCGGCGGTCATCACGCGCCCCCAGACACGAGCACTGCCGACACGGGCACGGCTGCCAGCACCATCGACGACGAGGTGGTGCGCCGGCGTGACCGGGTCGCGGTGGTGGCCGTCATCCTTCGACGCTGGCCAGGAGGTCGGCCCGCAGCTGCGAGGCGGTGGAGACGACCAGCATGAGGATGGTGGACAGCGGCGACGGGTCGACGTTGTCGGCGGGGAAGGCGTACCGGAGGGTGACGTCCATCCCCCGCTCGGTGTGCACCACGCCGAGGGTGCCGAAAAGGCCCTGACCGGCGCGTTCGGCGGCGGAGACGGCCAGGGCGGGTTCGTCGGGCAGGTCCCAGGCGACCACACAGGTGAGGCTGAGCATGGTGAGCCCCTCCGCGAACTGCATGGCCTGCACGGCGCACGGAACTTCGCCGTGCCGGAAGCTGAGGGCGCCGTCGTCGTCGACATGTACCTCGTGGAACAGCTCAAGTGCCTCGCGGGCGGCGGTGAGCAGCCGAGCGGTGCTCTGCGCCTCGTCGTCGGTCATCGGGTGGCCTCCTCCAGGTCCTCGGTGGGTGCATCCTCGGCGCCGCCGAAACGACGGTCCCGACGGGCATACGCCTCGCAGGCGGCCCAGAGGTCACGCCGGTCGAAGTCGGGCCACAGGATGTCCTGGAACACGAGCTCGGCGTAGGCGGACTGCCACAGCATGAAGTTGGAGATGCGCTGCTCGCCGGAGGGCCGGATGAACAGGTCAACATCGGGCATGTCGGCGTGGTAGAGGTGCTTGGCCAGGGTGCGCTCGTCCACCTTGTCGGGGTTGAGCTTGCCGGCGGCGACCAGGCGCGCGACCTCGCGGGCGGCGTCGCCGATCTCGGCCCGGCCGCCGTAGTTGACGCACATGGTCAGGTTGAGCACATCGTTGTTCCGGGTGCGCTCCTCGGCCTTCTGGAGCTCGTTGACCACGCTCGGCCACAGCTTGGGCTTGCGACCGGCCCAGCGGATCCGCACGCCCATCTCGTCGAGCTCGTCGGTGCGCCGGTGGATGACGTCCCGGTTGAAGTTCATCAGGAACTTCACCTCGTCGGGGCTGCGCTTCCAGTTCTCGGTGGAGAAGGCGTACAGCGAGATCCACTTCACGCCGAGCTCGATCGCGCCCTTGGCCACGTCGAGCACGACGGCCTCGCCGCGCTTGTGCCCCTCGACGCGGGACAGCCCCCGCATGTTGGCCCAGCGGCCGTTGCCGTCCATCACCAGGGCGACGTGCTTGGGCACGAACTCCAGTGGGATCTTCGGCGGGCGGGCGCCGCTCTCATGCGGGTCGGGCGGCCTCACGGTGGGGTCGTTGCGTCCGCGCAGCTGCCTACGCAGCATCAGGCCTGCTCCTCACGATCGGGACGGGGATGGCTCCATCCTGCCCGAACCGTCGAAGCGCAGTCCCATCACGGTGCCTTCGCCGGGCCGTTCCAGGACCTCGAAGCCCAGAGTGTGGTAGAAGGCGATGGCCCGGGTGTTGCTGGTCGACGTGGTCAGGTGCACGCCGCGCGACCCGCCGGCCCGCTGCACGTCGAACAGCGCGGCCAGCAGTTTTGTGCCCCAGCCCTGGCGCCGCGCGCGGGCGTCGAGATTGATGTGCAGGTGGGACGGATAGTCGGCGGCGGCCGTGGGCAGGAAGCGCTCCGGGTTGTGCAGCGAGAGCACGAGGGACTCGCACCGGGTGGTCTCCTGCGCCGGTTTCGGGTACTTCTCCGCGAACAAAGGCGTCCACTCGGCCCGCCAGCGCCGGTAGAAGTCCACTGTGTCCAGCGCGCCGACGGCGTAGCCGGCGACACCGTCGTCATCGGCGATGACGAAGCACAGCTCGGGCGCCAACGTGAGGTACGGGTCGGCGAAGATGTAGCCGATCAGGTCGACGTCGTCCAGGTCGCGCTGGGTGGCCGTCTCCACGCAGATGTCGTGCACGGCCTTGAGGTCGCCGGGCTCAGCCGGTCGCAGGATCAAGGTTCTCCCCCAAGAGTTGACGATCGGCCACCACGGTCCGGATCTGGGCGGCCAGCCGGTCGATGGCGGTGGCCGAGACCCGGCGCTCCACCAATGGCAGCGAGTGCAGCTGCCGTTCCAGGTGCCACTGCAGATGGGCGGCGACCAGGCCGCTGGCCTCGCGCTTGCTGGACGGCGGCGTGCGGTCCACCAACGCCCAGTCACCGTGCGTGAGGGCGTCGAGCAGGCTGAGGGTCTCCCCGGCCGGGCTGGCCGAGCCGGGCGGCCGGCAGGCGCCGCACACGGAGCCGCCGGCGGACACGTTGAAGGCGGCGTGCGGGCCGGGCGTGCCGCAGCGCGCGCATTCGGTGACGGCCGGCGCCCAGCCGGCGAAACCCATGGCGCGCAACAGGAAGGCGTCCAACACCAGGCCGGCTTCGCGCTGCCGGTCGGCCAGCGCCCGCAGCGCACCGACAATGAGCATGTACAGACGCAGCACCGGCTCGCCCTCTTCGGCGGTGAGCCGATCGGCGGTCTCCAGCACCGCGCAGGCCGCCGTGTACCGCGCGTAGTCGTCGACCAGGCCGATGCCGAAAGCGTCGACGGTCTCCACCTGGGTGATCACGTCCAGCGTGCGTCCGGTGTAGAACTGCACGTCGACGTGGCAGAACGGCTCCAGCCGGGCGCCGAAACGCGAGGACGTGCGGCGCACGCCCTTGGCGACGGCGCGGATCTTGCCGTGCCGCTGGGACAGCAGGGTGATGATCCGGTCGGCCTCGCCGAGCTTCTGCACCCGCAGCACGACGCAGGTGTCTCGGTACAGGCTCACCGGACGATTATCCCACGCGGGTCAGACCTGAAGCCCGGGGAACGCGACGTCGCGGACCAGCCACCAGGCCACGGCGGCGATCGCCAGCACGACCAGGGCCGAGCGCCGGACCGGCCAGGACGGAATCCGCAGTCCCAGCTCTGTGCGCCCGAGCAGGACAAGGCCGGCGACAGCCGCAGGCAGCAGGACGAGCACAGCGAAGGCGTTGAAGCGCAAAGCGCCGAGCACGTCGCCGTGCAGCAAAGCGCCCAGCGCCCGACTGCCGCCGCAGAACGGGCAGTCGGCGCCGGTCATGGCGTGGAACCAGCACGGGATGCTGACGATCCCGGCGCCGAGCAGGGCCCCGACCGCCGCCGTCACGGCGACGACAGCCGGGGTGACCCGCAGTCGAACGAGAACCGTCACTTGGTGGCGATCACGATCGTCTTGGCCGCCTTGTCGTGCCAGCCCTGACGGCGGCCCTGGTTGTCGAAGAACGGCGACAGCTCGCACAGCAGCACCCACAGGCCGCCGAGGCACGGCACGATCGCCGGCGCGACCATCACGCCCCAGCGGGTGAACGCGCCGCCCCAGCCGGGCACCTGGCCGTCGTACTCGCGGATGACCTTGACCCCGGCGACCTGCTTGCCCAGGGTCGCGCCGCGGGTGGCGATCATCGAGACCTCGTACAGGATCTGCAGCACGATGAAGATCAACGGCGTGAGCAGGAAAACGGTCAGCGAGCCGCCGAGGATACCGGCGCCGGCGCCGCCGACGACCTGGCCGGTCTCCGGGTCGATCTGGATCGAGCTGGCCGCCGAGGAGGCGAAGGCCGCGCCGATGATGAAGTACAGGATGAAGAACGGGATGCCGACGATGATCGCGTCGACCACGCGGGCCAGGAAACGCTGGCCCATCGAGGCCAGCCGGACGGCGCCGATGCCGGGCAGCTGGATGTAGTCCAGCCCGCCGCCCGCGCCCATCGGCTGGCCGCCGTAGGGCTGGCCGTACTGCTGCTGGCCGCCGTAGGGCTGCTGGCCGTAGGGCTGCTGCGCCCCGTACGGCTGCTGCGGCGTGCCGTAGGGCGGCGACGCCTGGCCGTACTGCTGCTGCTGGTTCGGGTCGTACGGCTGCTGCGGCTGCTGGGGCTGGTTCGGGTCATACGGCTGCTGCGGCTGAGCCCCGTACCCCGGCTGGTTGAAACCAGGCGGCGGGGTCTGCGGCTGTTGCCCGTAGGGGGGCTGCTGTCCGTACGGCGGCTGCTGTCCCTGCGGGTCGAAGCCGGGGGGCGGTGTGGTCACTGCGTACTCCTGGACTGGGGTTTTACCTGCCAAAGCGCGTGAACTATAGGGCGCGTTACAGGTCGACCCGGGGCATTTCACGCAACTCGCGGCCAGTTCTTTACCGAGCTGCGTCGATCCGCCCCTTGGGGCAGCCTAGAAGCCCAGACGGCGGAGCTGTTTGGGATCCCGCTGCCAGTCTTTGGCGATCTTCACGTGGAGGTCGAGGAAGATCCGCGAGCCGAGCAGGCGCTCGATCTGGCGGCGCGCGGTGGTGCCGACCTGCTTGAGCCGCTCCCCCTTGTGGCCGAGGATGATCGCCTTCTGACTGGTCCGCTCCACGAACAGGTTGGCGTGCACGTCGATCAGGTCGTCGCGGCCCTCGCGCGGGCGCATCTCCTCGACCACGACGGCGATGGAGTGCGGCAGCTCGTCGCGCACGCCCTCCAGCGCGGCCTCCCGGATCAGCTCGGCCACCAGCGTGGCCTCGGGCTCGTCGGTCAGCTCGCCGTCCGGGTAGAGCCGCGGGCCCTCGGGCAGCCGGGCGACCAGCAGGTCGGCCAGCGTGTCGGTCTGGAAGCCGTCCTGCGCGGAGACCGGGATGAGCTCGGCGAAGTCCATCACCTTCTGCAGCGCCAACAACTGCTCGGCCACCTGTTGCTGGGGCACCAGGTCGGTCTTGGTGACGATGCCGATCACCGGCGTGCGCTTGCCGATCTTGGCCAGCTCGGTGGCGATGAACTTGTCGCCCGGGCCCACCTTCTGGTCGGCCGGCACGCACAGGCCGACCACGTCCACCTCCGACCAGGTCTCCATGACCAGGTCGTTGAGCCGCTGCCCGAGCAGCGTGCGGGGGCGGTGCAGCCCGGGCGTGTCCACGATGATCAGCTGCGCGTCCGGCCGGTGCACCACGCCGCGGATGGTGTGCCGGGTGGTCTGCGGCTTGCTGGACGTGATCGCCACCTTGGCGCCGACCAGCGCGTTGGTCAGCGTCGACTTGCCGGCGTTGGGCCGGCCGACGAAGCAGGCGAACCCGGAGCGGTGCCCGGCGGGGATGCTGTCGCTGGTCATCGTCACATTCTCGCTGGTTGCCCCGGACGCGCTCAGCGGGGGCGCTAGTGTCGGCCCGTGCTCGATGTGCTGTGGCTGGGTCTGGTGCTGGGCACGGGGGCCGCGCTGTCGGTCGGGCCGATCTTCGTCACGATCCTGCACGAGTCGGCGACCCGGGGCTTCGCCGCCGGGATGCGGGTGATTCTGGGCTCGGCGACGGCCGACCTGGTGCTGTTGATTCCGGCGCTGCTGCTGTCGCAGGTGATCGCCGCCGTGGCCGGCGCGTCGCTGTGGGTGGCGGTGGCCGGCGCGGTGTTCATGACCGGCCTGGCCGCGTTCGCACTGCGGGACGCCTTCCGGCTGTGGCGCGGGCACGTGCCCGAGCTGGCCGGCGGCTGGGCGTTCTGGAAGGGCCTGCTCTCGAACCTGCTCAACCCGCTGAGCTGGACGTTCTGGCTGGCCACCGGCACGCCTACGATGCTGGCCGCGCAGCATTCCGGCGGCTGGCCGGGCCTGCTGCTGTTCACCGTGGTGTGGTTCGTGACGGCCTCGGGCCTGGAAGGCGTGATCGCCTTCGCGGTGTCCCGCTCGGGCCGCCGCATCGGACACCGCGGCCAGGCCGGTCTGTCGGCCGCCTCCGCCGCCCTGTTCCTCGGCCTCGCCGGCTTCCTGCTGGCGCGAATCTGACCGGCGTGAAAGCGCAATTCCTCACGTTGAACGTCAGGAATGGTCCCTTCCAAACGGTGGGCGCTGGTGTCAGCGGAGGGTGTCGAGTACGGTGCCGGCCGGGTTGGCGAGCAGGATGTGGGCCGAGGCGGTGAGGTCGCGGACGGCGGCCTGGGAATCGTCGTCGATCTTGCCGGCCTCCGTCACGACGGCGGCGGCCTCGAGGCCGGGCGCGCCGCTGGCCACGGCGGCGGCGACGGCGGCCTGCAGCGCGGTCAGCTTCAAAGACGGCAACGACACCGTGCAGGCGGCGTAGGTCCGGCCGTCGGTGTCACGGACCGCGGCGCCCTCGGCGGCGCCGGTGCGGGCCCGGGCCGACCGGGCCAGGGTCACGATCTTGGCGTCCTCGGGGTCCAGTTCAGGCACGCTCGCCGTTCCTCTCACGTTCGCCGCGCCGCACCACCACGGTCGTGATGCGCACCCGGCCCCTGTTGTCCTTGCCGCCCTCGGCCCGCAGCCGCAGGCCCTCGATCTCGGCCTCGGCCCCGGGCAGCGGCACCCGGCCAAGGCGCTGGGCCATCAGCCCACCGACGGTCTCCACCTCGGAGTCGTCCAGCTCGACGTCGAACAGCTCGGCCAGGTCCTCCACGGCCAGCCGGGCGCTGACCCGGTAGCAGTCCTCGTCGAGCTGCTCCACCGGCGGCCGCTCGTCCTGGTCGTACTCGTCGGTGATCTCGCCGACGATCTCCTCCAGGATGTCCTCGATGGTGAGCAGGCCGGCGGTGCCGCCGTACTCGTCCACGGCGATGGCCATATGGTTGTGCGAGACCTGCATCTGCCGCAGCAGGTCGTCCAGCCGCTTGGTGTCGGGCACGAAGCTGGCCGGCCGCATCAGGTCCTTCACCGACTGGTCCGTCGGCGACTGCGCGCCGCCCTCGACCGAGGCCCGGGCCAGGTCCTTGATGTTGACCACGCCGACCACGTCGTCCACGCTCTCGCCGATCACCGGCAGCCGGCTGTAGCCGGTGCGCAGGGACAGCGCCAGTGCCTGGCGCACCGACTTGGTCAGCTCGATCCAGATGATCTCGGTGCGCGGCACCATCACCTCGCGGGCGATGGTGTCGCCCAGCTCGAAGACGGAGTGGATCATCTCCCGCTCGTCCTCGTCGACGACGCCGCGCTCGCCGGCCAGGTCGACCAGCTCGCGCAGCTCGACCTCGGTGGAGAACGGGCCCTCGCGGAAGCCGCGGCCGGGCGTGATCGCGTTGCCGACCAGGATCAGCAGCCGGCTCAGCGGCCCGAGCACCCGGCCCAGCACCCGGACCGGGGCGGCGGCCAGCAGCATCACCCGGTACGGGTGCTGGCGGCCGACCGTGCGCGGGCCGACGCCGATGAACACGTACGAGACGATGACCATGGCCACGCCGGCGATCAGCAGCGCCAGCCACACCGGCGCGACCGCCTGCAGGCAGAACGCGGTGATCAACACCGTCGCCGACAGCTCGCAGCCCAGCCGGAGCAGCAACAGCAGGTTGATGTGCCGCGGCCGGTCCTCGATCAGCAGCTGGAGCTGGCGGGCGCCGGCCTGCCGCTGGCGCACCAACTCCTCGACGCGGGCTCGGGACACCGTGCCCAGCGCGGCGTCGGCGCCGCCGAACGCGCCGGCCAGCAGCACGAGCGCGATGGCGCACAACAGCATCGGGACGGCCCCGGAGCTCATCACACCGTCGGCCATCAGCCGGCGTCGGCGTCCGGGGCGGGCTTGTCCTCTTCCTCGGCCAGCCCGACGACGCCCAGCACGCGGTCGTCGTTGCTGCGCTGCGCGGCGGCCCGGGTGGCCGACTCCTTGGCCTCCCGGTAGTCGGCCAGGATCCGGTTCTGGAGCGTGAACATCTCCCGCTCCTCGGCCGGTTCGGCGTGGTCGTAGCCGAGCAGGTGCAGCACGCCGTGCACGGTCAGCAGGTGCAGCTCGTCCAGCAGGCCGTGGCCGGCCTTGCGGGCCTGGTCCTTGGCGAACGCCGGGCACAGCACGATGTCGCCCAGCAGGGCCGGGCCGACACCGGCCGCGTCGGGACGACGGGCCGAGTCCAGCTCGTCCATCGGGAACGCCATCACATCCGTCGGCCCGGGCAGATCCATCCAGCGCTCGTGCAGGTCGGCCATCACGTCCAGCTCGACGAGCAGCACGGACAGCTCGGCCAGCGGGCTGACGCCCATCCGGTCCAGCGCGAAGCGGGCGACGGCGACGATGGATGCCTCGTCGACGCCGACGCCGGCCTCGTTGGCGATCTCGATACTCACGGGCCTATCGTCCCCGGCCGCCCTGTTCGGCCCGGACACCGGGTCCGGCCTCCTGGGTGTGCTGCCACTTGTCGTAGGCGTCCACGATGTCCCCGACCAGCCGGTGGCGCACCACGTCCTGGCTGGTCAGCACCGAGAAGTGGATGTCCGGCACGCCGGCCAGGATCTCCTGCACCACACGCAGGCCGCTGCGCTGCCCGCCGGGCAGGTCGACCTGGGTGACGTCGCCGGTGACCACGATCTTGGAGCCGAAGCCGAGCCGGGTGAGGAACATCTTCATCTGTTCGGGCGTGGTGTTCTGCGCCTCGTCCAGGACCACAAAGGCCTCGTTGAGGGTGTTGTGCGTGACCAGGTAGTCCTCGGTGACGTACAGCGAGTCCGCCGCGGCCACCTGGATGCAGACCGCCTCGGCGCGCCCGGCCGGTTCGATGCTGTCGATGAACCGCATCGGCCGGCCGCCACCGCCGTTGTCCGCGTACTTCTGACGCTTACGGGCCAGCCGGAACGGCTGAACACCCGCGGGAAGGCGGATGTCGACGGCGTACGCGTCATGGCGGTAGCCGACCGGTCGACCGTTGGTGAACCCGGGCTTGCGCCCCTCGGCCGGCCGGCAGCGGGCATAGGCGACGCCGCCGAGCGAGCGGACCAGGCCGATCACGTCGTCCTTCAACGTGGGCGAGGTCGTCACGTACTGGATCCGGCAGGTTCGATCGCGTTGCGTGACCGGACCGCCGTCGGAGTCCAGCAGCCCCTGCAGGACCGCGAGCCGGACCTCAGCGGAGTTGCGCAGATAGACCTCGGGGATGAACTTGGAGTTGGAGCGGGTGCCGAGCAACGCCAGCTCGCGCAGCGCACCCGTGACCGGGTTCTCCAGCGTGATCACTTCGCCCGACCGGCGCACTCGGTTGAGGGCGTAGTCCACCCCGCCCCGGTGCCGGACGCGCACGCCCGGCAGGGCGGCTTCCAGAGCGACCGCGAGCTCCACGTCGTCGGTCGCGAAGGACGGCGTGGTCGAACCGGTCAGACACCCGTCGCCGAGCAGCAGACCCAACGCGTACGGGTCCATCGGGACAGCACGTTCGGGCTGGCACACCGGCGCGGTCAGCACCGGCAACTCGTAGCGACGCGCATGGGCGGCGCGGAGGTTGCCGATCATCTCCTTGGTCTCGAGGACCCGCCACGGCTTGCCTCGACGCTTGTCCGACGCCGTCCTGACCGTCCACAGGTGGTCGGCACAGCACAGGGTCGACGCCCCGTCCCCGGCCGTGACGCGATAGATGTCCTTCTCGCCCTGCGGGTACACGCCGAGCACGGGCGTGGGTTCGCCGTTCGACCCGATGACGAGGTCGCCGACCCGCAACGAGCCGATCGGACGGAAGCCGTCCGGGGTCAGCACCGGTGTGAAGATCGGCTGCGCTCGACCGCGCATGTAGGCCAGCGGCGCGACCTCGATGGTGCCGGCCTGCATCAGCCGCGGGATCGACTCGGGCTCGACCATGTCGTGCAGCGCGTCGTAGAGCGGCCGCAGGTACGGGTCGATCTTGTCGAACAGCGTGCCTGGCAGGAAGCCGAGCCGCTCGCCCGCCTCGACCGCCGGCCGGGTCAGGATGATCCGGCTGACCTGCTTGGCCTGCAACGCCTGCACGGCCTTGGCCATGGCCAGGTAGGTCTTGCCGGTGCCGGCCGGGCCGATGCCGAACACGATGGTGTTGGCGTCGATCGCGTCCACGTAGCGCTTCTGGTTGAGCGTCTTGGGCCGGATCACCTTGCCGCGCCGGGACAGGATGTCCAGGCTGAGCACCTCGGCCGGGGACTCCGCCTCGCCGCCCCGCAGCATCGCGACGGTGCGGCGCACGGCGTCCGGGCCGACCTGCTGGCCGCCGCGGGCCAACGTGACCAGCTCGGCGAACACACGCTCGGCGAAGGCGACGTCGGCCGGGCGGCCGGTCAGCGTGACCTCGTTGCCGCGGACGTGCACATCGGCCTCGAGCAGCTCCTCCGCGGCCCGGAGGCTCTCGTCGCGCGAGCCCAGCAGGGCCAGCACCGCCTCGTCGGGCACGGTGAACCGGGACTGGGCGTCCGTCTCGGCCAGTGACGCCGAGGACGAACCGTTCTTGGGTGTTGAAGGCACCTGGCCTCGGGCCTGCTTCCTGCGCGTCGGCGCGCCGTCGGTGACTGCTGGTCGGTCACGTCGATGCTAGTCGGGGGCACCGACACAGCGCATTCAAGTTGACCCGTCAGAGCCGGCCGAAGTGACCCAATTGTTCTCCGCCCAGCACGTGCAGGTGGGCGTGGAACACCGTGCGGCCGGCGTCCTCGCCGGTGTTGAAGACCAGGCGATAGCCGCTGTCGGCGATGCCCTCGGCCTTGGCGATCTCGGCCCCGGTGCTGATCACGTCGGCCAGCAGCCGCGGGTCGGCGGCGGCCAGTGCGGCGGCGTCCTCGTGGTGCTGCTTGGGCACGACCAGCACGTGCACCTTGGCCTGCGGGTTGATGTCGCGGAACGCGAAAGTGCGCTCTCCGTCGTGGACGACGGTCGCCGGGATGTCGCCGGCGATGATCTTGCAGAACAGGCAGTCCGCGGTCATGCCGGCAGGGTAGACGGCACGCCGAGCAGGTCGTCCAGATGCTGGTCGATCACCTTCAGCGCGCCCTCGGCGCTGACCCGCTCGGCGTGGAAGACGCAGGCCAGGGTCATGCCGTCGATCACCGCGAGGAAGCGGACGGCCTCGAGGTCGGGGTTGCGGCTCTCGCTCAGCTCGCCCTGCGCGGTGGCCCGCCAGAGCACGCCGGACAGCAGCGCCAGCAGCGCCTCCCGATTGTCCCGCTCGGCCCGCTGCAGCGCGGGGTCGACCTGGGCCCGAGCCAGCAGGGCCAGCCAGACCTCGATCTCGGTGCGGTGCTCGGGCGTGAGCGGCAGCAGGGCCTCGGCGATGCGCCGCAGCACGGTTCGCGCGTCGTGGTCGTCGATGGCCAGCAGCCGGGCGCGGGCCTTGTCGGCCAGCAGCTCCATGGCGAAGGCCAGCAGCGAGTCCTGGGTCGGGAAGTAGTGCCGCAGCGAGCCGGTGGACCACCCGGACTCGGCGGCGACGGCACGCACCGACGCGCGGTGCACGCCGTCGGTGCTGATCACCCGCCACACCGCTTCGGCCAGCTCACGGCGACGGGCCTCGTGATCGACAGCCTTGGGCACTCCACTGTTTTAACACACGTGATATAAATACGACTGTACTAATACAGTCGTGACACATCAGAAGGAGGCGCCGTGCTGCTCACCCTCGTGATCGGCTCCGAGGTGGGTTTCGTCGTCCTGCTGCTGGCCGGCCTGCTCACTCGCTACCTGCTGAAGATGCCGAGGACCGGCGCGGTGCTGCTGGCGCTGTCCCCGCTGGGATACGTCGTCGTGCTCGTCGCCGGCGCCATCGACCTGGCCCGGGGCGGCGCCGGCGACATCGCGCACGTGCTCGGGGCGATCATCATCGGCATCGTGGTCGTGTCCGGCCGGCACCACATGCACGCCGTGGACGGTTGGGTCCGACGCAAGCTGGCCCACGAGCCCAAACCCAAGGTGAACGGCTGGGAACACGCCCGCCAGCAGCGCGCCGGCTTCTACCGGCGGTGCGGCGAGTGGGTGGTGGTGATCGCGCTGCTCGGCGGCGGCTACGCGCTGACCGGCTTCGACCCCGTACGCGGCGAGCAACTGCTCGGCGGCATGGCGCTGTGGACCGTGATCCTCGGCATCGATTTTCTCTGGTCCTTCAGCTACACGCTGTTCCCGAGCTCGGCCCGCTCGTGACGAGCTGAAGGGGGCATAAAAAACGCCGTGCCGCAGCGGAGCCTGGGGGTCACTCCGCTACGGCACGGCCGCCGCCGGACCGAGGGGGGAGGTGTCCGGCGGGTGGTCCCAACGTTCTCGCGAACGTCGGAAATTCTTGGTTGCCAAAGGGTAGACCCTGCTCACGGCTTCGCGCCAGAGCGGAGCAACCCCGGGCCCATCTTGATCGCTCTGGTCAGCCCCATCGGGTGGACAGGGCGCCGATGGCTCCCAATGCCACCGCGGCTGCGGTAGAAGCCCGCAGCACCGAGGGCCCGAGTCGGACCGCCACCGCGCCGGCGTCGGCCAGCGCGGCCAGCTCGTCCTCGCTGATGCCACCCTCGGGACCGACCACGAGCAGCAGATCCCCGTCCGTGGGCAGATCTTGGAGCCGACCGGTGGCCGACTCGTGCAGCACCATGGCCTTGGCCGCGGCGCCGGCCAGCTTGGCCAGTTCCGCCGTCATGACCGGCTCGGCGACCTCCGGCACCCAGGCGCGGCGGGACTGCTTGGCCGCCTCCCGGGCCGTGCTGCGCCACTTGGCCAGCGCCTTGGCGCCGCGAGGGCCTTCATCCCATCGGGCTACACAGCGGGACGCCCGCCACGGCACGATCGCGTCCACGCCGGCCTCCGTGGCCAGCTCCACCGCCAGCTCGCCCCGGTCGCCCTTGACCAGCGCCTGAGCCAGCACGACGCGAGGTCGCGGCGGCCCGATGTACGTGCGCTCCAACGCCTTCAGGCGCAGCGAGTCCTTCTCCACGGCCTCGATGCCGCAGCGCACCCGGCCACCACGACCGTCGGCCAGCACCAGCTCCTCGCCGACTCGCAGCCGCCGCACCGACGCCGCGTGGTGCCCCTCCGGGCCGTCCAGCACGCCGTCGTCGCCCGTCGGCAGGCTGTCGACGAGGAACACCGGCAGTGTCGTCACCGGGCCGTCACCGGCGGGAGTTGCGCAGGCGCGAGAACAGGCCGTGGCCCCGGCCGTTGGTCGAGGACAGCTCCGGCTCTTCCTCGCCGCGCAACGCCGCCAGCTCGCGCAGCAGCTCCGCCTGCTTGGCGTCCAGCTTCGTCGGCACCTCCACCTGGAGGTGCACGTACATGTCGCCGCGGCCGTCGACCCGGCCCGACGAGCGCAGCTTCGGCATGCCGCGGCCGGTCAGCACCAGCTCCGTGTTCGGCTGCGTGCCCGGCTCGATGCGCAGCTCCTCGGTGCCGTCCAGCGTCTTGAGCTGGAGCACCGCGCCCAGCGCCGCCGTCGTCACCGGGATGCGCAGCGTGCCGTGCAGGCTCGCGCCCTCGCGCTCGAACGTGTCGTGCGGCAGCTCGTCCACCTCGACGTACAGGTCGCCGGCGGGACCGCCGCCGGGGCCGACCTCGCCCTGGCTGGCCAGTCGCACCCGCATGCCGTCGGCCACACCGGCCGGGATCTGCACGGTGATGCTGCGGCGCGCGCGGATGCGGCCGTCGCCCGAGCACTGCTGGCACGGCTCCGGGATGACCTCGCCGAAGCCGCGGCACACCGGGCACGGGCGGGCCGTCACGACCTGGCCGAGGAACGAGCGCTGCACCGACTGGATCTCGCCACGACCGTGGCACGTGTCGCAGGTCTGCGGCGTCGTGCCGGGGGCGCAGCCGCTGCCCTGGCAGTGGTCGCACAGCACCGCAGTGTCGACCGTGATCTCGCGGCTGACGCCGGTCAGGCACTCCTCGAGCGTCAACTCCATGCGCAGCAAGGCATCCGAGCCCGCCTGCACCCGGCTGCGGGGCCCGCGGCCGCTGCCGCCGCCGGTGGCCGCGCCGAAGAACGCGTCCATGATGTCGCCGAGGCCGAAGCCCGCGCCGCCGAACGGGTCGCGCATGCCCGCGCCGCCACCGCCACCGCCGCCCAGCGGGTCGCCGCCGAGGTCGACGATCTTCCGCTTCTGCGGGTCGGACAGCACCTCGTAGGCCGCCGTGACCTCACGGAAGCGCGCCTGGGCCTGCTCGTCCGGGTTGACGTCCGGGTGCAGTTCCCTGGCGAGCTTTCGGTACGCGCGCTTGAGCTCGTCGGGGGTCGCGTCCTGGCTGACCCCGAGCGTGCCGTAGTAGTCCCTGGCCACCTTGTTTCCAGTCCTCCTGCCGGATCCCGCGAGGGACCCGGCCCGTTAGCTGTCGGGCTAGCGCCCGGTCAGGATGTCGCCCACGTAGTTGGCCACCGCGTGCACGGCCGCCATGGTGCCCGGGTAGTCCATCCTCGTCGGGCCGACAACGCCCATCCCCCCGAGCAATGTTCCCTTACCGCCGTAGCCGATGGAGACCACGGAGGTGCTGCGCAGGTCCTCGGCCTCGTTCTCGCCGCCGATGCGGACCGTGACGGTGGCTGGATCGCTCACCGCGGCCAGCAGGCGCAGCACCACCACCTGTTCCTCCAGCGCCTCCAGCACCTGGCGCAGCGAGCCCGGGAAGTCGGCCACGTTGCGCGTGAGGTTGGCCGTGCCGCCCAGCAGCAGGCGCTCCTCCGGGTGCTCGACCAGCGTCTCCACCAGCACCGTCGACACCCGCAGCATCGCGTTGCGCAGCTCCGCCGGCACCTGCTCCGGCAGCTCGGCCACCCGGGCCGATGCGTCGGCCAGCCGCTGGCCGCACATCGCCGAGTTCAGCATGGCCCTGACCTGGGCCGCGCCTTCCTCGTCGATCACGTCGCCCAGCTCGACCATGCGCTGGTCGACCCGGCCCGCGTCGGTGATCAGCACGAGCATCAGCCGGGCCGGCGTGAGCTGCACCACCTCCAGGTGGCGCACCGTCGAGCGGGTCAGCGTCGGGTACTGGATCACCGCCACCTGGCGGGTCAGCTGGGCCAGCAGGCGGACGCTGCGCCGCAGCACGTCGTCCAGGTCCACCGCCCCCTCCAGGAAGGTGTGGATCGCCCGGCGCTCGGCCGACGACAGCGGCTTCAGGTCGCTGATCCGGTCCACGAACAGCCGGTAGCCCTTGTCCGTCGGCACCCGGCCCGCGCTGGTGTGCGGCTGCGCGATGTAGCCGTCCTCCTCCAGCACCGCCATGTCGTTGCGCACCGTCGCGCTCGACACCCCTAGGTTGTGCCGCTCCACCAATGCCTTGGATCCCACCGGTTCCTGGTTGGAGACGTAGTCCGCGACGATCGCACGCAACACCTCGAAGCGGCGCTCATCAGAATTCACGCGGCGTCACCTCCCGGCCGGTCGACACAAGTGCTCACGACAAGTTTACGGAGCGGGGTGGACTCAGGACGCACCTGTTGCCCACTTCGCGGTCCAGGTGTGGCGCTGGCGGCATATGCAGCAGAATGTGCGGCATACTTGTGCCATGTCAACTGCGGCACGTCGGGAGAGCATTCCGCTCACCGAGGACGACCTCGCCGTCCTGGAACGCCTACTGCAGAGCTCCAGCCTGGAGCGGCGGGCCTTGGAGCAGCTGTCCGACGAAGTCGGTGACTCCAAGGCGGCGCTGCTGCACGCACTGCTGGTGGTCGGCATCGACGCCGTGCGTGAACGGGCGCGCGAGGACGGCTACCGCGAACTGATGGTCTCGCGGGACACCGATGACGAGGCGGAGATCCGCGCCGCGCGGCGCCGCCAGATCGCCGGCTGGGGTAACGAGTGACCCGGACCCATGACGGCGTCTCCCGCATCGTCCGCGGCCGCGTGTACGGAGCAGAGCTGGGCGACCTGCCGGAGAAGTACTACCTCGCGGTGTCCAACAACCAGCGCAATCACGTGCTCGACAGCTTCCTCGCCGTGCGGCTCACCACGTCGCCGAAGCCGACGCTGGACACGATCGTCGAACTGGCGGCCGCGGACGCGCCCTGGACCGGGCGCATCCTCTGCGACGACATCGTGGCGGTGTACCGGGACGAGGTCACACGCGACCTGGGGGCGTTGCGGCAAGCCACGATGCTGCAGGTGAACCAGGCCCTCCGCAACGCCCTCGCGCTCTGAGCGGTCACGGCAGGAACGCACCTGTTGCCCACTTCGCGGTCCAGCTGTCGCCAACCCGACGTGTGCAGTTGTGTGCAGATGTGACGACATCGACCCCGCCTGGACC
Organism: Kutzneria sp.; assembly: GCA_036403095.1. GTDB lineage: Bacteria > Actinomycetota > Actinomycetes > Mycobacteriales > Pseudonocardiaceae > Kutzneria. The sequence continues at coordinate 17,280 of DASWRQ010000312.1, forward strand.
CTGGAGGCCGCCGCCGATCCCGATCGGATCACCCGGGATCCGGACCCGAAGAGCTGGGCCGGCGACATTCGCGTCATCGGCTACTCGGCCACTGCCGGCTTCGTCGTCACCGTGATGGCCCGCTCCGACACTCACGCCGGAATCACCGCGTGGCGGACCAGCGGCGCCGATCTGCGGACTTACCTCGCTGGAAAGGAAGGTTCGGCATGACCAAGGACGAGGTTCTGGCCAAGCTGCGGGCCGAGATCGAGGAACTGCGGGAGCAGGCGACGGCGGAGCCGGATCCTGCGCGGCGGGCCGATCGGCTCCGGCTGGCCGACGCCCGGGAAGCGGTGATCGAGGACGAGGCGGAGGCGATCACCGCGGAGATCGCCGAGTCGGAGCAGCAGGCGGCGATTTCGGTTCGGGTGCCGGCCTCGCTGTCGGTCGCGCTGAAGGCCAGGGCCGAGGCCGAGCACATCCCGACCTCGGCCCTGGTCCGCCGACTCCTGACCGAGGCGATGGCGCAGCACCCGAGCTCCTCCGCGCTGACCGCCGAGCAGATCGAGCAGGTCGCGGAAATCGCACGCCGGGTGTACCGCGAGTCGGCCTGACCCGCGGTGCTCACGGCAGCAGGCGGTGGACCACGGCGTCGGCGAGGAGGCGGCCGCGAGGGGTGAGGATGCAGCGGCCGGCGGCCAGGGCGGTGGGGTCGAGGAGGCCGTCGGCGGCGCAGGAGGAGGCGGCGGCGAGGCCGACGGGGTCCAAGGCGTCGACGGGGAGGCCGGTGGCCAGGCGGAGTTCGAGCAGGACCCGCTCGACGCGGCGGTCCTCGGCCGACAGGGTCTCGCGGCCGGCGGCGGGAGAGCGGCCGGCGGCGAGCTCGGCGGCGTACTTGGCGGGGTGCTTGACGTTCCACCACCGCACGCCGCCGACATGGCTGTGGGCCCCGGGACCGGCGCCCCACCAGTCGCCGCCCTGCCAGTAGATGATGTTGTGCCGGCACTGGGCGGCCGCCGAGGAAGCCCAGTTGGACACCTCGTACCAGTGCAGGCCGGCGGCACTGAGCGCAGCGTCGATGGTCTCGTAGTAGGCGGCCAGCACGTCGTCGTCGGGGGCGGGCAGCTCGCCGCGCTTGACCCGCCGGGCCAGCGCGGTGCCGTCCTCGACGATCAACGCGTAGGCGGAGACGTGGTCCACGCCGGCCGACAGCACGGCGTCCAGCGAGGCGGACAAATCGCCCGGGCGCTCCCCCGGCGTGCCATAGATGACGTCCAGGTTGACGTGCTCGAAACCCGCCGAGAAGGCCTCGCGGGCGGCGGCGACGGGACGGCCGGCGGTGTGCTTGCGGTCCAGGATCGCCAACACGTGCGGGGCGGCGGACTGCATGCCGAGGGACACCCGGGTGTAACCGGCGTCACGAATTCCGGCGAAGAACTCCACCGAGGTGGACTCGGGGTTGGACTCGGTCGTCACCTCGGCGTCGGGAGCCAGCCCGAACGAGGACCGCACGGCGTCCAACACCGATGCGAGCCCGGCGGCGCCGAGCAGGGACGGCGTCCCACCACCGACGAAGACGGTGTCGACGGCGGGCGGCGACCCCAGGACCGAGGCGGCGAGGTCGAGCTCCCGGCGCAGGCCCTCCAACCAGCTCTGGGGAGAGGCCGAGGATCCGAGTTCGCCGGGCGTGTAGGTGTTGAAGTCGCAGTAGCCGCAGCGCACGGCGCAGAACGGAACATGTACGTACATTCCGAACGGACGGCGGCCGAGACCGTCCAATGCGGACGTCGGCAGCGAGCCGTCGGCGGGGGCGGGATCGGCTACGGGCAGAGCTGAGGGCACACCACCAGTCTCCCTGACGACGCAGCGCGATCGCCGCGTCACCCGAGGTCATATGTCGGGAACCGCCGCATAGCACTTCACCAGGGCCGACGTGAACCACGTCCCACCATCCGGTTGGCGGTGGACCACTTCGTGGACGCGTGGCACGCTAGGAAACATGTCTGCGCTGGAACTTCGACTCGTGGTCCGCCGCCACGTCGACTTCCAGCGTGTCTCCAGCGCGATGTGCGGGCTTGTCGTCAGGTAGCCCGTAGCCGTTCGCACGATCCTCGCCGGCGCGGGTCACGCCGGCGAAGCGTCCCCCCGCACATCCGGGACCTCGTTCAGCGTGCCCCGTGCCCTGAACCCCGGAGGACGCCAGCATGGTCCCCCCAGCAGCACCCCCGAAGCGCGGTCACGCCCGCCGGGGCGAGGGGCAGTGGGCCCTTGGCTACCGCGAGCCGCTCAACCCGAACGAGCGCAGCAAGAAGGACGACAACCCGCTCAACGTCCGGGCGCGCATCGAGAACATCTACGCGCACGGCGGCTTCGACTCCATCGACCCGGCCGACCTGCGGGGCCGGTTCCGTTGGTACGGCCTGTACACGCAGCGCAAGCCGGGCATCGACGGCGGCCGCACGGCCGTGCTGGAGCCGGAGGAGCTGGACGACCGCTACTTCATGATGCGGGTCCGCATCGACGGCGGCGCGCTCACCACCGAGCAGCTGCGGGTGCTGGGCGAGATCGGCGAGCTGTACGCGCGGGACACCGCGGACATCACCGACCGGCAGAACATCCAGTACCACTGGATCCGGGTCGAGGACGTGCCGGCGATCTGGCAGAAGCTGGAGGCCGTGGGCCTGTCCACCACGGAGGCGTGCGGCGACTGCCCGCGCGTGGTGCTGGGCTCCCCCGTCGCGGGCATCTCCACCGACGAGGTCATCGACGGCACCTGGGCCATCGAGGAGATCAACCGCCGCTACATCGGCGACCCGAAGTACTCGAACCTGCCGCGCAAGTTCAAGACGGCCATCTCGGGCCAGCAGGACATCGTGCACGAGATCAACGACGTCGCCTTCGTCGGCGTCGAGCACCCCGAGCACGGGCCGGGCTTCGACCTGTGGGTCGGCGGCGGCCTGTCCACGAACCCGATGCTGGGCAAGCGTCTCGGCGCGTGGGTGCCGCTGGCCGAGGTGCCGGACGTGTGGGAGGGCGTGGTCAGCGTCTTCCGCGACTACGGCTACCGCCGGCTGCGACACCGCGCCCGCATCAAGTTCCTGATCGCCGACTGGGGCCCCGAGCGCTTCCGCGAGATCCTGGAGACGGAGTACCTGAAGCGGCCGCTGATCGACGGCCCCGCGCCGGCGGCGCCGGCCGTGCCGATCGACCACGTGGGTGTGCACAAGCAGAAGGACGGCAAGCGTTACGTGGGCGCCGCCCCGGTCGCCGGCCGGGTTTCCGGCTCCATCCTGGTGGAGTTGGCCAAGGCGGCCGAGCGGGCCGGCTCCGGCCGGGTCCGCCTGACGCCGCACCAGAAGGTCGTCGTGCTCGACGTCGCCGAGAGCGAGGTGGAGCAGCTCAGCGCCGACCTGGCCAAGCTGGGCCTGCAGAGCAACCCGTCGCCGTGGCGGCGGTCCACGATGGCCTGCACCGGCATCGAGTTCTGCAAGCTGGCCATCGTCGAGACCAAGCAGCGCGCGGGCGATCTGATCACGGCCCTCGAGGAGCGGCTGGCCGATCTGAACTCGCAGCTGGACGTGCCGGTGAGCGTGCACATCAACGGCTGCCCCAACTCCTGCGCCCGGGTCCAGACCGCGGACATCGGCCTCAAGGGCCAGATCGTCACGGACGCCAACGGCAACCAGGGCGAGGGTTTCCAGGTGCACCTGGGCGGCGGTCTCGGCCTGGACTCCGGTTTCGGCCGGAAGCTGCGCGGCCACAAGGTGACCGCGGCCGAGCTGAACGACTACGTGGAGCGGGTGGTGCGGCGCTTCGTGGCGCAGCGCACCGAGGGCGAGCGGTTCGCGCAGTGGGCGCTGCGCGCCGAGGAGGCCGATCTCCGATGACCGAGCGCGCGGTTCCGATGTACTGCCCGTACTGCGGGGACGAGGACCTGCGTCCCGAGGAAGAGCCGCACGCGGCGTGGCGCTGCGCGGCGTGTTGCCGGGTTTTCACCGTGAAGTTCGTCGGACTGGTGGTGGCCAAGTGAGCGCGGATCTCAAGGAGTTCGCCGAAAAGGCGTCGGCGGAGCTGGCCGACGCGACCGCGGCCGAGGCGCTGGCCTGGACGGCGGCGAACTTCGGCCAGTCGTGGATCGTCGCGTCCAACATGCAGGACGCGGTGCTGATCGACCTGGCGGCGCAGGTGAAGCCGGACGTGGACGTGCTGTTCCTGGAGACCGGCTACCACTTCCCGGAGACCATCGGCACCCGGGACGCGGTGGCCACCGTCTACCCGAAGCTGACCATCGTCAACGCGCAGGCCGAGCAGTCGGTGGCCGACCAGGAGGCGGAGTTCGGGCTGCTCAACCAGACCGCGCCGGACCGCTGCTGCTTCCTGCGCAAGGTGGTGCCGCTGCGCAACACCCTGGCCCGCTACGACGCGTGGGTCACCGGCGTGCGCAGGGTCGACGCGCCGACCCGGGCCAACACCCCGATCGTGCAGTGGGACGAGCGCAACGGGCTGGTCAAGGTCAATCCGATCGCGCCGTGGAGCGATGACGAGTTCAACGCCTACATCGCCGATCACGGCATTCTGGAGAACCCGTTGGTGAGCGAGGGATATCTGTCCATCGGCTGCGCCCCGTGCACGGCCAAGCCGCTGCCCGGCCAGGACGCGCGCAGCGGCCGCTGGGCCGGCCAGGGCAAGACGGAGTGTGGTCTGCATGGCTGAGACCCTGGCCACTGGCCCCATCCTGCAGGCGGATGGGGCGCTGGACGCGCTCGAGTCCGAGGCCATCCACATCTTCCGCGAGGTCGCGGGCGAGTTCGACCGGCCGGTGATCCTGTTCTCCGGTGGCAAGGACTCGACGCTTTTACTGCACCTGGCGATCAAGGCGTTCTGGCCGGCGCCGGTGCCGTTCGCGCTGCTGCACGTGGACACCGGCCACAACTTCCCGGAGGTCATCGAGTTCCGGGACAAGGTGGTGGCCGAGCACGGGTTGCGGCTGGAGGTCGCGAACGTGCAGGAGTGGATCGACGACGGCCGGCTCCAGGAGCGCCCGGACGGCACCCGCAACCCGTTGCAGACGGTGCCGCTGCTGGACTCCATCACCGCGCACAAGTTCGACGCGGTGTTCGGCGGTGGCCGCCGGGACGAGGAGCGGGCCCGGGCCAAGGAGCGCATCTTCAGCCTGCGCAACGCCTTCGGCCAGTGGGAGCCGCGCCGGCAGCGGCCGGAGCTGTGGAACCTGTACAACGGCCGGCACCGTCCGGGCGAGCACGTGCGGGTGTTCCCGCTGTCCAACTGGACCGAGCTGGACGTATGGCACTACATCGAGCGCGAGAACATCGAGCTGCCGCAGATCTACTACGCGCACCAGCGCGAGGTGTACCTGCGCGACGGGATGTGGCTCGCCGAGGGCCCGTGGGGCGGTCCCCGCGCCGGGGAGTCGCTGATCAGCAAGACCGTGCGTTATCGCACTGTGGGCGACGGTTCCTGCACCGGGGCCGTGGAGTCCACCGCCGCCACCATTGCCGACGTCATCGCGGAGGTCGCCGCCTCGCGGCTGACCGAGCGCGGCGCCACTCGCGCCGACGACCGGATGTCCGAGGCAGCCATGGAGGACCGCAAGCGGGAGGGCTACTTCTAAATGAGCCAGTTGCTGAGGTTGGCCACCGCGGGCAGCGTCGACGACGGGAAGTCCACTCTCGTCGGGCGACTGCTGTACGACACCAAGTCGGTGCTGGCGGACACGCTGGACGCGGTGCACCGGGCATCCGCCGACCGGGGACTGTCCACTCCCGACCTGTCCCTGCTGGTCGACGGCCTGCGGTCGGAGCGGGAGCAGGGCATCACGATCGACGTGGCGTACCGGTATTTCGCCACGCCGAAGCGGTCTTTCGTGTTGGCCGACACGCCGGGGCACGTGCAGTACACGCGGAACACGGTGACCGGCGCGTCCACCGCGCAGTTGGGCGTGCTGCTGGTCGACGCCCGCAACGGTGTGGTTGAGCAGACCCGGCGGCATGCGGCGGTGTTGGCGCTGTTGGGCGTGCGGCAGCTGGTGCTGGCGGTGAACAAGATCGACCTGGTCGGCTACGACGAGCCGACGTATCGACGCATTGCCAAGGAGTTCACCGCGCACGCGGCCGAGTTGGGCTACCCCGAGTCGAACGTGGTGACCATTCCGGTGTCGGCGCTGGTCGGCGACAACGTGGTGGACCGTTCGGACCGGACTCCGTGGTACGACGGCCCGACCCTGTTGGAGCACCTGGAGACCGTGCCGGTGCACGCCGACGCCGAGGACGCTCCGTTCCGGTTCCCGGTGCAGTACGTGATTCGCCCGCGCACGGCGGAGTTCCCGGACTACCGCGGCTACGCGGGGCAGATCGCCGCCGGTCAGGTCAGCGTCGGCGACGAGGTCGTGGTGCTGCCGTCGGGCATCTCGACCACGGTGACCGGCATCGACTCGCCGCACGGTCCGAAGCAGACGGCCGAGTCGGGCGAGTCGGTGACGTTGTTGCTGGCCAACGATGTCGACATCACGCGCGGTGATCTGATCGCCGCCGCGGCCGCGCCGCCGCGGGTGTCGGACGAGTTCGACGCGACGCTGTGCTGGCTGGGCGACAAGCCGTTGCGAGCCGGCGCCCGGGTTCTTGTCAAGCACGGGGCCCGCACTGTCCAGGCCTTGGTCACGCAGTTGCGGTCACGGTTCGATGAGCAGACTCTGTCCAGTGTGGACGAGCCGGAGGCCTTGTCACTGAACGATATCGGTCGCGTGGTGGTGCGCTGCGCCGAGCCGCTGCCGATCGACGACTATGCGGACAGCCGCCGCACCGGGGCGTTCCTGGTGATCGACCCGGCCGACGGCGGCACGCTGGCCGGCGGTCTGGTCGGCGCCCCGCTCGCCCAGCTGGACCAGCCCGAAATCTCCGCGGCCGACCCGGCCACCCAGGACCTCGTCTCCCCCGGCCCCTGAAAGAGGCAGACCCCATGCAGCGCAGAGCCCTCGCCCTGATCGCCGGAATCTCCGCGTTAGCTCTCGTCTCCGCGTGCTCCCGCGCCGGTGGCGCGGACGCGCCCGCGCCGGCCGCGGCCGACCAGGGGCCGGCCACCGAGGTGCACCTCGGCTACTTCCCCAACGTCACGCACGCGGCCGCGCTGATCGGCCTGGAGAAGGGCTTCTTCGCCAAGGAACTGGGCAGCACCAAGCTGTCGACCCAGCAGTACAACGCCGGGCCGGACGAGGTGGGCGCGCTGCTGGGCAAATCGCTGGACGCCGCGTTCATCGGCTCCGGCCCGGCCATCAACGCCTACGCCAAGTCCGAGGGCAAGGGCGTGCAGCTGGTCGCCGGGGCCACCTCCGGCGGCGCGCAACTGGTGGTGCGCAACACCGTCAACTCGGCGGCCGACCTCAAGGGCAAGACCATCGCGACGCCGCAGCTGGCCAACACCCAGGACATCGCGCTGAAGAAGTGGCTGGCCGCCAACAACCTCAAGATCGGCGACGGCCCGGACGACGTCAAGGTGACCAACGCCGACAACGCCACCTCGCTCGACCTGTTCAAGAAGGGCAGCATCGACGCGGCCTGGTCGCCGGCGCCGTGGTCGTCCCGCCTGGTCATCGAGGGCGGGGCCAAGGTGCTGGTGGACGAGCGCACGCAGTGGCCGGACGGCAAGTTCCCGACCACGGTGCTGATCGTGCGGACCGAGTTCCTCCAGCAGCACCCGGCCACCGTGGAGGCGCTGCTCAAGGGCGAGCTGGACGCGGTCGACTGGGCCGCGTCGAACAAGGCCGACGCCGAGGCCGCGGTCAACGCCCAGCTCAAGAAGCTGACCGGCAAGGCGTTGGCGGGCAACGTGATCGACGACTCGTGGGGCCAGATCGCGCTGACCACGGATCCGCTGGCCGGCCGGTTCCCGCAGCTGGCCAAGGACCAGGTGACGGCGGGAGTGGCCAAGACCGCGCCGTCGGTGCAGGGCTTCGCCGACCTGACACTGCTGAACAAGGTGCTCCAGGCGGCGGGCAAGCCGGCGGTCTCCGCCGGCGGCCTCGACCAGAAGTGACCGACCGGACCGGATTGAGGCAGGCGAGGACATGACCGCGACGCTGGAGACCTCCGCCATGACCACTGCCGTGCGACTGACCGGCGTGCACAAGAGCTTCGGCGCCGGCCGGGCCACTGTGTCGGCGCTGGAGGGGGTGGACCTGTCGGTCGCGCCGGGCGAGTTCGTGTGCCTGCTCGGCGCGTCCGGCTGCGGCAAGACGACACTGCTGAACCTGGTCGCCGGCCTGGACCGGCCGAGCGCGGGCGACATCACGCTGAGCACCTCCCGCCCGGCGGTGATGTTCCAGGAGGCCGCGCTGATGCCGTGGCTGACCGCGGCCCGCAACGTGGAGCTGGCGCTGCGGTTCGCCGGCGTGCGGCGCTCGGAGCGCCGGGAGCGTGCCAGCGAACTGCTGGAGCTGGTGCGGCTGGCCGGCCTCGGCGACAAGCGCCCGCACGAGCTGTCCGGCGGCATGCGGCAGCGGGTCGCGCTGGCCCGCGCGCTGGCCTCCGCGGTGCAGGGCGCACAGGACGGTTCGCCGGCGTTGCTGCTGATGGACGAGCCGTTCTCGGCGCTGGACGCGATCACCCGCGACGTGCTCCAGGGCGAGCTGCTGCGGGTGTGGCGTTCCACCAACACCGCGGTGCTGTTCGTGACGCACGACGTGCGCGAGGCGGTCCGGCTGGGGCAGCGGGTCGTGCTGCTGTCCTCGCGGCCCGGCCGGGTGGTGCGCGAGTGGTCGGTGGACGGGCTGGACGGCCCGGCCCAGGCCGCCACCACCGAGGAGATCAACACGAGCCTGCGCGAGGTGATCAGCAGCCATGCCGCAGCCTGACGTCGTCGACGAGTCGGTCGCGGCGGTCGAGGCGGGCCTGGACGCGCTGGACACACCGACCGAGCGGCGCACGTGGACGTGGCGACGAGCGGTGGCCGTGGTGGCCCCGCCCGTCACCGCCGTCGTGCTGCTGCTGGTGGTGTGGCAGGCCCTGTGGGCCGCCGCGTTCTGGCCGGAATACCAGCTGCCGTCGCCGGCCGCGGTGTGGGCGGTGATCGACGAGAATCTGCGCAACGGTCAGGCTTTCGACGTCCTGTGGAACTCGGTGCACCGCGCCGTGCTCGGCTTCGTCGCCGGCGTGCTCATCGGCACGCCGCTGGGCCTGGTCGTGGCCAAGGTGCGGGTGATCCGGGCGGCGATCGGGCCGCTGCTGTCCGGCCTGCAGAGCCTGCCGTCGGTGGCCTGGGTGCCGGCGGCCGTGCTGTGGTTCGGGGTGACGCCGTCGACGGTGTACTTCGTGGTGCTGATGGGATCCGTGCCGTCCATCGCCAACGGCCTGGTGGCCGGCATCGACCAGATCCCGCCGATCCTGCCCCGGGTCGGCACCGTGCTTGGCGCGTCCCGGCTGGCCTCGGCCCGGCACATCCTGCTGCCGGCCGCGCTGCCGGGCTATCTGGCCGGGTTGAAGCAGGGCTGGGCGTTCTCCTGGCGTTCGCTGATGGCGGCGGAGATCATCGCCGTGTCGCCGCAGCTGGGCAAGGGCCTTGGCGCGTTCCTCGAGGACGGCCGCAACCTGAGCGACATGCCGACCGTGATCGCCGCGATCTTCCTGATCCTGTTGGTGGGCATCGGCATCGAGCTGCTGGTGTTCCGCCCGCTCGAGCGCTCCGTGCTGCGGGCGCGTGGACTGAGCGGAGCTTTCTGACGTGACACCGCTGATCAGCCCGCCGTTGATCGCAATAGCGCACGGCAGCCGGGATCCCCGTTCGGCCGCCACCGTGCACGAGCTGCTGGACGTCGTGCGGGCGCTGCGGCCAGGTCTGGACGTGCGGGCGGCGTTCCTGGACCTTTCCGCGCCACGACTGGCCGACGTGTTGTCGGCGGTGGCGTGGGACGGGCACCAGGAGGCGGTCGTGGTGCCGTTGCTGCTCGGAAGTGCTTACCACGCAAAGGTCGACGTGCCGGCGGCGGCGCGGCATCCGCGACTGTCGATTCGCATCGCCGACGTGCTCGGCCCGGATCCGCGGCTGGAGTCGGCCGCGCTGCGCCGTTTGGCCGCTGCCGGCATCCGCCACGACGACCCGGAAGTGGGCGTTGTCCTTGCCGCGGCCGGGTCCTCGCACGCTCCGGCAAATGCGCTCGTGCATTCCGTCGCGCAGCGCTGGGCCCGTGGCTCCGGCTGGTCCAGCGCGACGGCGGCGTTCGCCGCAGCGGCCGATCCCGGTGTGCCCGCGGCGATCGAGCGGCTGCGGGCCGCCGGCGCGCGTCGGATCGCGCTCGGATCCTGGTTCCTGGCCCCGGGTCTACTGCCCGACCGGGTCATCGCGCAGGCCCGTTCGGCCGCGCCGGACGTGACGATCGCTCAGCCCCTCGGCGCCGACATCGACGTGGCCGAACTGGTCCTGCACCGCTACTCGGCGGCAGCCCTCGACTCCGTAGGAGTGCGGTCGGCCTGAGGCGTTGTCCGCCGCCGCCAACGCTGGTTGCGTGACTTGCCTTCTGGGACAACGGGTTTCGCTGTGAAGTGTTAACCCTTGTCGCCCTGTTACCCGCGAGTAACGCTGTGATCGTGAACACGTTTCACGTTGTCCCTGCAACCACATCGAGGTGGCTCCCGTGACGAAGACAAGCTCGCGTCTGCTGGTTGGCGCGGCCCTGGCGATCGTGCCGCTCCTGGGGCTGGCCGGCGTGGCCTCGGCCGACACCCAGGCAGTGAACTACACCTGCCAGGGGAAGGCGGCCGGCCAGACCGCGAACCTCAGCCTGCAGCAGAACGTCGACTCCACCGCGCCCGCCACGGTGGCGCCGGGCGGCGCGCTGACCATCACGCTCGCCCCCGGCGTCAACACCGTGCCGACCGCGGCCGGCTCGTTCACCGTCAAGTCGGTGAAGAACCTGACGCTGTCCGTGCCGGTGCCGGCCAACGCGACGGTGAACTCGTTCAGCCTTTCCGGCGGCTCCGGCATCGGCAGCGCGACCGTGGCCCAGGTCGGCAACAACATCGTCACCTCGGTGACCGGCCCGATCAACGGCGGCGCGTCCTTCCAGCTGCCCGCGCTCACGCTCAACCTCACCGCCGGCGCGTCCGGCGCCATCACCACGACCCTGGCCGGCACTAGCCTGACCGACCCGGGCCTGAAGTTCACCACCACTGTCTCGGTGTTCGGCTTCCCGATCGACGCCCCGACCGCGTGCTACCCGAACCCGGCCCCGACGCTGACGACCACCACCATCGGCTGACGGAGTCCGTAAGAAAAGCGTGTGCCCGGCCGTTCGTGCGGAGGCCGGGCACACGCTTTTTGCCGTCTCGTCAGCGGGCCATGGTCCGTGCCGGTAGTGGCTAGAGTGCGGGTCATGGCTGACGAGCTGGTGCACTACGCGGTGCGACGAGGCATCGCGACGATCACCCTGGACTCCCCGCACAACCGCAACGCGCTGTCCGCCCAGCTGCGGCGCGAGCTGCGGGACCACCTGACCGCCGCGATCGCCGACGACGGGGTGCGGGTGGTGGTGCTGGCGCACACGGGCACCGTGTTCTGCGCCGGCATGGACCTGAAGGAGGCCGGCGGCGCCGGCTCCGAGCAGCAGGGCGTCAACGAGTTCCCGGCGATCCTGGAGCAGCTGTGGACCAGCCCCAAGCCGGTGGTGGCCAAGCTGGCCGGCCCGGCCCGGGCCGGCGGCGTCGGCATCGTCGCGGCCTGTGACATCGCGGTGGCCGTGGACACGGCCACGTTCGGCTTCTCCGAGGTGCGCATCGGCGTGGTGCCCGCGGTGATCTCCGTGACGGTGCTGCCGCGGCTGCTGCCCCGCGCCGCCCACGAGCTGTTCCTCACGGGCGAGACCTTCGGCGCGGAGCGGGCGGTGCGGATCGGCCTGATCAACTCCTCGGTGCCGGCCGACGGCCTGGACGCCGAGGTCGACCGCTACACGCAGATGCTCGCCCTCGGCGCGCCCAACGCGTTGGCGGCGACCAAGGAGATGCTGCGCGAGCCGCGGACCGGGGACATGGGCCAGGACTTCACCGACATGCTGGAGCTGTCGGCCAAGCACTTCGCCGGCGAGGAGGGCCAGGAGGGCATCGCCGCGTTCGTGCAGAAGCGCAAGCCCAGCTGGGTGATTCAGGAGAGCTGATAGCGGAACTCGGGGTTCTCCGCGACCGCCTGGTCGAGGACGGCGACGATCCGCTCGTAGGCCTGCGGGTCGTCGCCACGCAGCACCCCGGACCGCTGCCACACCAGGACATGCTGGCCGGCCGGCAGCCACGACAGGTCGA
>DASWRQ010000313.1:0-16782 GCA_036403095.1 Kutzneria sp.
CGCACCACGCCGCGCCTGTACGTGGCGCAGCTGGCGGTGCTGCGGTCGGCCGCGGCCTATGTGTGCATCGACCCGGCGTTCCCGGACGACCAGGTCACGCACATCCTCAGCGACTCGAGGGCCCGGGCGCTGCTGACCGACGCCGCCGGCGCGGAACGGGCCAGCCAGATCGGCTATCCCGGCCCGATCATCCGCGTCGACCTGCCGCTGACCACGCCGGCGCTGCCGCTGCCCAAGCCGCCGGAACCGGACGACGTCGCCTACATCATCTACACCTCGGGCAGCACCGGCCGCCCCAAGGGCGTGATGATCCAGCACCGGGGCGCCGCGAACCTGGTCGGCGGGGATGTCGACGAGTTCGACCTCGGGCCGGGAGACCGTGTGGCGCAAGGGTCTTCGCCGGCCTACGACTCCTCGGTCGAGGAGATCTGGATGGCGCTGGCCACCGGCGCCACCGTGGTCTCGATGGACGACGAGACCGCGCGTCTCGGCCCGGACCTGGTGCCCTGGTTGCGCAACGAGCGCATCACCGTGCTCTGCCCGCCGCCGACCCTGTTGCGCGCCACCGGTTGCACCGATCCGCGCACGGAGCTGCTGCACCTGCGGCTGTTGTACGTCGGCGGCGAGGCGCTGCCGGAAGATGTCGCGGAACGCTGGTCGCTCGGCCGCCGGATGGTCAACGGCTACGGCCCGACCGAGTGCACGGTCACCTGCATGCGCCAGGACATCGCCCCCGGCGAGGCGGTGGCGATCGGCCGGCCGGTGCCGGGCATGCAGGCCCATGCCCTCGACGACCAGCTGGAACCCGTTGCCCCGGGCGAAAAGGGCGAGCTGTGCATGAGCGGCCCCGGACTGGCGCTGGGCTATCTGAACCAGCCGGAGCTGACCAGGACCAAGTTCGTCGACCACCCGAAGCTAGGCCGGATCTACCGCACCGGCGACCTCGTGCACGCCGACCCGGACGGAACCTTCTTCTACCACGGCCGAATCGACTCGCAGGTGAAGCTGCGGGGCTACCGGATCGAGCTGGAGGCCATCGAGGCCGTGCTGGCCCAGTGCCCCGGCATCCGCGAGGCGGCCTGCCGCGTGCAGGGCGAGGGCGCCACGGAAATGCTGGCCGCGCACGTGGTTCCGGACGACCCGCGAAAGCCGCCGCCCGTCGAAACGCTCAAGGACGAGCTGCGCAAGGCACTTCCGACCTACATGATGCCGGGCGCCTTCGGCATCATCGACGACCTGCCCCGCACGGCCGGCGGAAAGCTACGCCGCAGCGAACTGCCGGTGCTGAAATCGCAGCGCAAGAACTCCGCACAGCCGGCGCCGACCGACCCGATCGCGTTGTTCATCGCCGAATCCGTGCAGGCGGTGCTGCAACTGCCCGGACTTCCCGGCGCCACCGACGACTTCTTCACCGACCTCGGCGGCAGCTCGCTCAACGGCGCCATGCTGATCACCAAGCTGCGCACCAATCCCGCCACCGCGTCGATCACCGTCCGCGACCTGTACGAGACGCGCACGATCGGCCGCCTCATCGAGCGGGCCGTGCCGGACACGGAAACCGCCGGCAGCCAACGGGAACGGCACACCGTAGACGTGATCGGCGCGACCATCGCGCAGGCGCTGTGGCTGGTGCTGGAGCTCGCCGTCGGCTCGATCGCCGCCTACCTCATCACGTTCCAGGTGCTGCCGTGGCTGTCCGGCCGGATCAGCCTGACCGGGATGATCTTCCTCGCGCCGGTCGTGCTCAGCGTCGCCCGGCTGGCGATCACGCCGCTGTCCATCGAGATCGCGGTGCGGGCCAAGCGAGTCCTGATCGGACAGTACAAAGCGGTGCGGACGCCGGCGTGGAGCCCGTTCCACGTCCGGATCTGGCTGGTCCGGCAGTTCATGCGCTTCATCCCGTGGGGCGCCATCGCCGGCACCGAGTACACGTCGGTCGTGCTGCGCAAGCTCGGCGCGAAGGTCGGCGAGCGGGTGCACATCCACCGCGGCGTCAACCTCCAGCAGGGCGGCTGGGACCTGCTGGAGATCGGCGACGACGTGACGATCAGCCAGGACGCCTCGCTCGGCCTGGTGCACCTGGAACAGGGCCAGGTAGTGATCGGCCCGGTGACCGTGGACAGCGGCGCGGTGATCGACATCCGGGCCGGCGTCGACCCCCACGCCCGGGTCGGCCGCAACGCCTGGCTGTCGCCGTTGTCCCATCTGCCAACGGGAAGCACCGTGCCCGAGGGCGAACGCTGGGACGGCGCGCCGGCCAAGCCGGCCGGCCTGGCCGGCGAACCGCCGACCGTGAGCGGTCCCACGCTCTCGCCGCGCGGCCACGGCCTGGCGATGATCCTCTGCCGCAACCTGCTGGGCCTCGCGCTGTCGGTGCCGTACGTCTTCGTCGCCGGCTTCGTCGTGTCCAAACTGGGCCTGACCTACGACAGTCTCCTCACCGCGCTGAAGAATCCGCTCGATCACCTCGCGCTGCTCGTCGTGCTCGGCGTCTGCGCGTGCCTCTCGCTGGTCTACGAGGTCGCGCTGGAGGCCGTCGCCGCCCGGGCGCTCGGGCCGGTGCTGCCCGGCGCGATCAGCCGGTACAGCCTCGCCTACATCCGCGTGTGGCTGAAGACCGGGCTGGTCGACTCGGCCGGGAAATGGCTGTCCGGCGGCATCTTCTGGCCGGTGTGGCTGCGCGCCGCCGGCATGGACGTCGGCTCGGGCTGCGAGATCAGCACGATCATCGACGTGGTCCCGGAGCTGGTCACGATCGGCCCCGACACGTTCTTCGCCGACGGCATCTACCTGTGCGGCCCGCGAATCCAGCGCGGCACGGTCGTGCTGGACGAGGTCGAGCTGGGCGCCAACACCTTCCTGGGCAACCACGCCGTGATCGCCGCCGGCCAGCGCCTGCCGCCGGACATCCTGATCGGCATCTCCACGGTGGCCGACGACCGGCTCGTCCGGCCGGGCACCTCCTGGTTCGGCCATCCGCCGTTCGAGCTGCCGCAGCGCGAGATCGTCAGCGTCGACCGGTCGCTGACCCACGAGCCGTCGCTGCTCCGCGTGATCAACCGGAACTTCTGGGAGTGGCTCCGGTTCACCCTGCCCCTCGTGCCGCTGACCGCGGTGGCACTGTGGACGGTCGGCGTCGACAAGGCCGACGAACTCCTTGACACGCCGGCCTTCCTGCTGCTCGGCGTGCCGGCGGTCAGCTTTCTGACCGGCGCCTTCCTGTGCCTGACCGTGCTGGCGATGAAGTGGGCCCTGCTGGGCCGGGTCAAGGAGGGCATCCACCCGCTGTGGTCGTGCTGGGCCAGCCGCTGGGATTTCCTGTACGTGGCCTGGGGTTTCATCGCCGGCAAGCCGCTGTCCGCGCTGGAGGGCACGCTGCTGCTGCCGATCTACCTGCGCCGGATCGGCGTGAAGATCGGCAAGAAGGTGGCGCTGGGCGAGGGTTTCGCCCAGATCGTCGACCCGGACATGCTGGAGTTCGGCGACGGGGCGACGGTGAACGCGATGTTCCAGGCGCACACCTTCGAGGACCGCGTGCTCAAGATCGGCCATGTCAAGGTGGGCGCGCACTCCACCCTCGGCGACGCCACGGTTCCGCTGTACGGGGCCGTGGTCGGCGAGCACACCACGGTCGCGCCGCACAGCGTGATCATGAAGCACGAGCACCTGCTGCCGGGAGTGCGCTACGAGGGCGCGCCGACCCGGCGGCGCGGGGACGACGACGTCGAGCCGGTGGACATCGGCCGCCAGGAGCTCGAAGGTCCACTGTGGAGCGTGCAGCCGGTGGTGGTCGGCGTGGCCCGGCACCGGGTGCCGCGCCCGAAGGCGCGCAAGTCCGGATAATGACGAGACGGGTGACCGAACGACGATCTACAGTCACCCTGTGTCGCAACGGAGAACGCTGGCTGTGCTGGTGGCCGCGCAGATCACCGGCAGCATCGGGATCGGCGCGTCGGTGTCGGTCGGCGCGGCGCTCGCCGCCGACCTGTCGGGATCCGACGCGTGGTCGGGCAGCGCGTCCACCATGACCACGCTCGGCGCGGCCGTGTGGGCCCTGCCGCTGGCCAGGGTCGCTGCCGCACGCGGCCGGCGGCTCGCGCTCAGCCTCGGCTGGACCGTGTCGATGTTCGGCGCGCTGCTGGTGATCGCGGCGGCCTCGGCCCACTCGTATCCGTTGACACTGCCCGCGATGTTGCTGATGGGCGCCGGCACCGCGGCCAATCTCCAGTCCCGGTTCGCCGCCACCGACCTGGCCGATCCCCGCCACCGCGGCCGGTCGCTGGCGCTTGTCGTGTGGTCGTCCACGATCGGCGCGGTCGGCGGCCCCAACCTGACCAGGCCCGGCGCGTCGGTCGCCGAGTTCCTCGGCATTCCCCCGCTGTCCGGCCCGTTCGTGTTCTCCGCCATCGCCGCCGCCGGCGCCGTGGTCGTGCTGTTCGTCGCTCTGCGGCCCGATCCGTTGGCCCGCAACGGTTCCCGCAGCCGCAACCTGCGCGTCGGCTGGGCGGTCATCAAGTCCTCGCCGCAGGCCCGGTTCGGCGTCGCCACGCTGGCCTTCTCACACGCCACCATGGTGTCGCTGATGGCCATGACCCCGGTGCACATGCTGGAGCACGGGTCCACGCTGACCGTCGTCGGCCTGACCATCAGCCTGCACATCGCCGGCATGTACGCGCTGTCGCCGATCATGGGCTGGATCGCCGACCGCTGGGGCCGGGTCCGCACCGTCCTGGCCGGGCAGGCCGTCCTCGTGCTGGCCGGGGTGCTGGCCGCCACCTCCGGCGACTCGATGACCATGGTCACCGTCGCCCTGGTCACGCTCGGCGTCGGCTGGTCCATGTCCACCGTCGCCGGCTCCACCCTGGTCGCCGACTCCGTCGAACTGGCCCGCCGCCCGGCCGTGCAGGGCGTCTCCGATCTGCTCATGAGCCTCGTCGGCGCGATCGGAGCCGCCCTGTCCGGCGTCGTGCTGTCCCTGCTCACCTACAGCGGCCTTAGCCTGGCCGCCGGCCTGCTGGTGCTGCCGGTCATCCTGTTCGGCCTGGCCGCCCGTCAGAACCAGGGGTTGGACCAGCCGAGGTAGTGGCCGCCCCACTTGCTCTCGATGGTGGCGATGGTGGTCTCGCTGAGCCTGCCGGCCGCCACGATGTCGTTGGAGACGAACTTGCCGCCGCCGATGGAGATCATCACGTGGCCGTAGGTGCTGCCGGGGATGCTCAAGAAGGCCAGGCCGCCGGCGGGCACGGTGGTGCCGGAGTGCTTGTACTGGCTGGGCATGGCGTTCCAGTGCGCGGCGGCGCTGGTGTGGCCGCTGGCCGAGCGGCCGTAGGCGAGGGCGACGACGTGGTCGCAACGGTGGTTGTAGTCGGAACTGGTGACGCCGACATGGTTGCGGGCCCACGTGACGGCCTGGGCGCAGGTGTGCGGGTTGCTGGTCGCGGGGCTGCCGCAGGTGGCGGCGGCCGGCGCGGCGAAGGCCGGCGCGGCGAAGGCGACCGGAGCGGTCAGCAGCGCGGCGGCGAGCAGTAAAGCCTTGACCTTCATGGCTCATCCTCCCAGTTGGTTGGCGACGTCCTTGCGCAGCTGCGGCAACATGCGGTAGAGCACGTCGCCGGGGCAGTCGGTGGCGACGTAGTCGCGGTGGCCCTGGATCGCGTCGGGCGAGATCGAGTACTGGTCGCAGACATACGCGCACAGCGTCACCAGCGAGTTCCACAGCTTCGCCGGCGGCTGGGTGGCCATGTAGTTGCCCTCGTTCTCGATGCCGATGGCGATGTCGTTCTGGCCAGGGCAGTGCGCGGCCCGCACGATCTGCGTGCCGCCGCGCAGCGTGGACAGGCTGTTGTGCCGGCCCTCCAACAGGATCCCGCCGCGGGTGTTGGTGAAGTGCTGGCCGGTGTCGCTCCAGTGGTTGTCGTCCATGTGGTGGTTCTGGATGGACCGGGCCAGCGCGTAGGCGTGCGCCTGCGAGTAGTCGGTGCTGTTCGGGGTGTCGGTGTGGTGCACGAGAATCCGCACCGGCTTGTGCGGCAGCACGGTCAGCGGGTCGGCCGGCGGCCGGGCGCCCCAGGCCGCGCAGTCGTGGATGGTCGGCACGGTCGCCGCGGCCGCCGATCCCATGCCCAGGGCCGCGCCGCCGAGCGCGATGCCGGTGAGGGCGGCCGAGCGCAGCAGGGTCCGCCGATCGAGGAACTCTCGCACCGGGATTCTCCGTTCGTCAGTGCCCACAGACTTCTGCCCGGTTCGGGCGAGCGTCAACGAACAGTCACGGAAAGGCCCGCCCCGACACGTGTACGCTCGTGACGAAGATCGAACGAGAGAAGTCCGGTGCTGGAGCCGGTGTGGGGTGCGTGTCCCCGTCCCACACCACTGGTGGACGTTCCAGGCGTGACCGCGGGTCGGTGAATCAGGGCGCCGACGACCCCGGGCGGCGCGCCCCGCCGGGCCGTGAACGGGACACACGCATGCTCGCCCTGTTGCGCACGCCCTTCTTCCTGACCGCCGTCGTCGGCCGCGTCGGCATCGCGATGACCAGCCTCGGGCTCGTCCTGCTGGTGCACGCCCGCACCGGCTCGTACGTCACGGCCGGACTGGTCACCGGCGGGCTGGCCGTCGCCGAGGCGGTGGCCGGGCCGCAGCTGGCCCGGCTGGTCGACCGCTTCGGCCAGCCCCGGGTGCTGCCGCCGATGCTGCTGGCCCACGCCGTGGCCGTGGCCCTGATCATCGGTTCGAACGGCTGGCTGCTGGTGATCGGTGGCTTCCTGGCCGGCGCCACCATTCCGCAGCTCGGCGCGCTGTCCGCGGCCCGCTGGGCGGCGCTGCTCCCGGCCGAGACGCTGCCCAGGGCCTTCGCGCTGGAGGCGCTGGCCAACGAGCTCGCCTACCTGGCCGGGCCGGCCCTGGTCAGCAGCATCGGCCACCCGGTCGTCGGCACGACCCTGGCCGCCGCCCTGGTCGTGACCGGCGGCCTGGGCCTGGCCCGGCAACGCCACACCGCACCACCGGTGGCCAAGGCGGCCGGCCGTTCCCCGCTACGGCCCCGATTCGTAGCCTTGGCCGGCGTGAACCTGGGCCTTGGCGGCTTCTTCGGGGCCATGCCCATCGCCGTGACCGCCTTCGCCGTCGAGCACCATTCGGCCGCCGCGGCGCTGTTCACGGCATCTAGCGGCGCTAGCCTTCTCGCCGGCTGGCTCTACGGCCTCCGCCGCTGGCGAACGGCTCCTCGCACACAATTGGCCTTGGTCACCGCCGGTCTCGCCGTCGGCTGCCTGCCCTCGCTGCTGGCCACCTCCCCGCTGGAGCTGGGCTTCGCCGTCACCCTCACCGGCCTGGCGGTGCCCGTGATCATCGTCCTCAGCTCCGTGCTGGCCGAGGCCGCCGTCGACCGGGCCGTGCTCACCCAGGCCTTCGCCTGGCTCGCCTCGGCCAGCGCCGCCGGCTCCGCCCTTGCCGCCTCGGCCGCCGGCTGGGCCGTCGACGCCTTCGGCCCGTCCGGCGGCTTCACCGTCGCGGCGATCTTCGCTGCCCTGATGGCCGTGATCGCGGGCCTACGCCTTGCGTAAACCGTCGGTTCCGACATGCTTGGCGGACACGACTGGAGGGACACGCCATGGCAACGGTCGAACAGCGGCACCGGCTCCCCGTGCGGGTCCTGGTCGCGGCCAGCGTGGGCAACGCCATCGAATGGTACGACTGGACGATCTACGCGACGTTCAGCATCTACTTCGCGAAGGTGTTCTTCCCGGCCGGCAACGACGTGCTGGCTCAGCTGAACACGGCGGCGACGTACGCGCTGGCGTTCTTCTTCCGGCCGCTGGGCGGGTATCTGCTGGGCCGGTGGGCCGACACCAGGGGCCGCAAGCCGGCGATGATCGGCACGATCCTGCTGATGGCCGGCGGGTCGCTGGTGATCGCGGTGCTGCCGGGCTTCGCGCAGGCGGGCTGGCTGGCCCCGGTGCTGTTGCTGCTGGCGCGAATCGCCCAAGGGCTGTCCTTGGGCGGTGAAGTGTCGAACGCCTCGGCCTACCTGGGCGAGATCGCCCCGCCGGAGCGCCGCGGGCGGTACTCGGCCTTCTTCTACATCTCAACGGGTTCGGCGGTGCTGCTGGCCTCCGTGCTGGGCTACCTGTTGTCGCACACCATGTCGACCGCGACGCTGACGTCATACGGCTGGCGGATACCGTTCGTCGTGGGCGGCGCGCTCGGCCTGGTCGGACTGGTGCTGCGCACCACGCTCAAGGAGACGGAACCGTTCGCGCAGAACAAGGTCCGGGTCAAGGACCCGCTACGCACGACCCTGCGCGAGCACCCGAGGGCGGTGGGCTGGCTGGTCGGCACGACGGCGGTGTCGACGCTGGTCTACTACACGTACTTCAGCGCCCTGACGCCGTTCGCCGTGAACAGCCGGCACGCGGCGGCGCAGGACGTGTTCCTGGCGCTGTCGATCGGCACGGCGCTGTTCGTCGCGCTCCAGTACCCGTTGGGCGCACTGGCTGATCGGTTCGGCCGTAGACCGCAGATGCTCGTCTTCACGGCGGCGACGGCGGTGCTGAGCGTCCCGCTGTCCACCCTGATCGGCCCGGGCCTGGCCGGTCTGACGGTGGTGTTCTGCGTCGGCCTCGGCCTGTACACGGCGCAGACCTCGATCGCGCCGGCGCTGCTGAGCGAGCTGTTCCCCACGCGCGTGCGGGCCGCGGGCATCGGCGCCTGGTACAACATCACGGTCGCGCTGCTCGGCGGCACGGCGCCGCTGGTGATCAACGCGCTGGCCGCGGCCGGGCTGTCCACGCTGTTCTTCTGGTACCTCACGGCGATCGCGGTGATCGGCTTCCTGGTGGTGCTCACGCTGCCGGAAACCAAGGGCAAGACCCTCACGTAGATTTCACCCTGGTGTCGGGGGTTGAGATGCGCACGGTAGCCGGTCGTCTCGGCCCGATAACGGCGTCAGCCAGCGCAGATGTCGAACGGTGGGCCGTTCGGGGTAAAGCCGGCAAAATCACCCGGACAGCCGGTAGACCCTCTGCCGGCCCAGCGGTTGCGCCCGAATCGACTACCGTGCGCAGCGCCCGGCGGCGATCACCGTGGCAACCAGGACCGGCGCTGTGCCAATCGAAGTCGGGAACTCCGTCGGTTCAAGAGGATTTCGCGTGAAAGTCGCGTCGCCCGGCCCCCGGGTACGCTGCCGGGCGGGTGGATCGTCGGCACGAGGAGGCTCACCATGGGAAGTGTTCCTGCATTTCCCCACGGTAGGCCGCTGACGCGGGCGGACCTGGAGGCGATGCCAGATGATGGGCACCGCTACGAACTCGTGGACGGGACGCTCGTCATGAGCCCGTCGCCCCGTCCACTGCACCAGCGCATCGTCGCACGCCTGTTGATCGCGCTGACGATGAACTGCCCGGCGCATCTCGAGGTGCTGCCGGCCCCCGTCGATGTCGTGCTGGCCGACGACACCGTGTTCATCCCGGACCTGGTGGTCGGCCGGCGCGAGGACTTCACGCCGACGCATCTCGCCGGCGTGCCGGAGCTGGTGGTCGAGGTGCTGTCGCCGAGCACCCGGCTGGTCGACCTGAAGCTCAAGCGGGCCAAGTACCAGGAGGCAGGCTGCCCGAACTACTGGCTGGTCGACCCGGGACTGCCGGAGCTACGCTGCCTGGCCCTGCGGGACGGGGTGTACACCCAGATCCTGACCGCGGTCGGCGACGAGATCATCGAGGTGAACGAGCCGTTCACCGCCCTGCTCAGTCCCGCCCAGCTGGTCGCGCCGCACGGTCGGTGACGGCCTCGTTGTCCTCGGTGCGGCGTTGTTCCCGTTGTGCCGCATCGGGTTTACGGTCGAACAGGCGGTGCAGATGGATGATCTTGCGCGCCGGTTTCTCGGCGTCGCGCTGTGCTGGCATGTGAGCATGATGCCAATCGCGATCTTCGTTTCCGGCCGGTTCGGCCCCCGGGGCGACGACCGGTGGGCGGTGGTCGCCGAATGGCCCACGCCCGCTTAGGTCGGACCGATCATCTTGGTCACGTGCGCGAATTGGTCTGAACATCGGATGTCGCCCGTTCTGTTGGTCACCTCCGGCCACGTTCTCTTGACGCATCGACGCCGCCTCTCGTAGAAGTGAGAACGGCTCGCCAGCGGCTCCGCCCGCCCGAGCGGTCAGGACACCGCCCACAGGACGGAGCTCTCGCGGACGCAGGCTGACTGCCGGCTTCGCCGTCGCCCACTGGTTCTCGCGACCGCCGCCGTGATCACGCCGGCCGCCCAGGCCGCTACGCCAAGCACTGGACTGCGACGGCGACTACCTGTGCACCGCCGGCAAGGGGCACGACGGCCCGACCGGCCTCGCTCACCCAACTGACTCGGTGCCCTGTAAGGAAAAAACGCGGGTGGCGCCAGTGGCGTCACCCGCGTTTCCTTTTATCGCACAACCTGAACCACGTCACCCGGCTTCAGGCTGCTGTAGAACGTGGCCGCCGCACCGCGGGAGAGGTGCACGCAGCCGTGCGAGGGATCGGTCAGGCTGCCCTCGTGGAACGCGTCACCGCCGTTGAAGAACACCGAGTACGGCATCGGCGCGTTGTTGAAGATGGTGCTGCGGTGGTGCAGATCCTTGAACGTCACGCGGAAGGCGCCCGGATCCGTCGGCGCACTCGCGCTGCCGGGCATCGCCGGCACCGGTCCGTAGGTCACGACTCCGCCGCGCATCAGCCACGCCTGGTGCGTCGACAGATCGACGCACGCCCGCGCGGCCGCGGAACACGGGCTCGACGGCGCGGCCTGAGCCGGCGTCGCCATCGCCCAGACGGCACACCCAGCGGCGATCGCCGCCCCGGCAGCCAGCTTCGCTGTCTTGGTCATCAGTTTTCGCCTCCGTCCTCGATGGTGGGCTACCCGTGATCGGTCGGCGAAAACAGGAGGAAGGAAAAGAGGCTGCGGGCGGAAACCCAGCGGGCCGAACAGAACCCGACAGCGCGAGTGAGAACCCTTGGCGGGCAACGTAAAGCACGGCGGTGTGGGCGCGCAATCCCGACTCCGTGCGCGTCCACACCGCCGTTCCCTGATCCCTGTTCCTCTTCCCGCACCCGACGCTGGTGTGCCCATGCGACACACCCCTCAAACCAAGAAATTTTTCCCGGCGCTGTCAAGTGCTTTGACCACCGGTGTTCAGAGGTCCACAAAGGACACTCAGGTGGGCGGGGCTGCACGGGCGGCGCGACGCCGCTAGCGTGGCCACCTTCAACGCGAACGACGTCGAACGGAGAACACATGCTCACGCTCACGCCGACCGCCGTGGAGGTCGTGCGCAGTCTGACCAGCGATGACGGCGTGCCCGACGGGACCGGGCTGCGCATCGCCAACCAGGACGGCCGCCTCGCGCTCGCGCTGGCTCCCCAGCCCGACGACGCCGACCGGGTGATCGCGGGCGATGGGGCGCGGCTGTTCCTGGACGACGCCGCGGCCACCTACCTGGACGACAAGATCCTGGACGCCAACGTGGACGACCAGGGCAACCCGACCTTCACGCTGGCCACGCAGCCGCCCACCGCGGCCGTCTGACCCGCTGAACGCGGAAACGCCACGTGCGCGGCCAGCAAAAGCAGGCCGCCGCACGTGGCGTTCCATGTGTCGGAATTCAGTGCGGGTCGGAATTCAGTGCCGGTCGGAGCCCATGGCCGGGGCGGCCACCAGCAGCGCGCAGACGGCGCTGATCGTCAGCACCACCAGGTGCAGAATGTGGTCGGCCAGGTTCAGGCCCAGCGAGTCCGGCACGGCCACGCCGTAGGCGAACAAGCCGGCGAACACCGCGAACTGGAGCATCGCCCACGCCGCGGTCAGCCTGCGCGCGAACGAGGTCAGCACGCCGATCACACCGAAGATCACCAGCAGCAGGCTGTGCAGCGGGCTCAGCGCCAGGCCGATGACGTGCGCGGTCGGCGTGACATCGCCGAGCGAGCCGCCGCCGGACACCAGCCCCACGACGCCGATGACGGCGACGAGCACGCCCACCACCGCGAAGATCAGTCGCGGCACGCGCGAGTGGTCGACCATCTCCTCCGCCTTTCGGAACACCTGTGGATCTCAGGCGGGATCCTCGCACAGTCGGCTTTCGCGCTCGTGCCGACCCCGCCATCCACCGATCGGTTGACCCGGGTGTGATCAGCCGGTCGATCCCGGGAAAGCGCCTGGCCGGCAACGCTGGGACGATGGCAGTCATCGAGGTGGAGCACCTCCACAAACGTTACCGGGATCACGTCGCGGTCGACGACGTGTCGTTCACCGTCGAACGAGGCGAGATCTTCGGCGTGCTCGGCCCGAACGGGGCGGGCAAGACCACGACGGTGGAATGCGTCGAGGGCCTGCGGACGCCGGACGGCGGCGCCGTAAGGGTGCTCGGTTTGGACCCGCGCCGCGACCACGACACCCTGCGCACCCGCATCGGCGTGCAGTTCCAGGAGAGCCAGCTGCCCGAGAAGATGCGCGTTCGGGAGGCGCTGCGGCTCTACAGCTCCTTCTACGCCGACCCGATGGACTGGCGGGCTCTGCTGGACGACTGGGGCCTGGCCGACAAGGCGAACACGCCGTTCGGCAAGCTGTCCGGCGGCCAGAAGCAGCGGCTGTTCATCGCGCTGGCGCTGGTCGGCAAGCCCGAGATCGCGGTGCTGGACGAGCTGACCACCGGGCTGGACCCGCAGGCCCGCCGGGACACCTGGGGCCTGGTCGAGGACATCCGCGGCCGGGGCGTCACCGTGTTGCTCGTCACGCACTTCATGGCCGAGGCCGAGCGGCTGTGCGACCGGATCGCGGTGATCGACCGCGGCCGCGTGGTCGCCCTGGACACGCCGGCCGGGCTGGTGTCCAAGGTGGCCGCCGAGCAGCGCATCCGGTTCCGGCCAAGCGTGCCCGTGCCGAACGGCCTGCCGATCGAGGACCTTCTGGCCGACCTGCCCGAGGTCACGTCGATGCGCCAGGTCGGCCCGCAGCTGGAGATCACCGGCACCGGCGACCTGCTCCAGGCGGTCACGTCGGTGCTGGCCCGGCACCGCATCGTCGCCGCCGACCTGCGGGTCGAGCAGGCCAGCCTGGACGACGCCTTCGTCGCGCTGACCGGCAGGAAGCCGGAGGAGGTCCGATGAGCGCCCAGTTGCGTATCGCCGGCTCGGAACTGCGCCTGTACCTGCGGGAGCCGGCCGCGGTGGCGGCCACCCTCGGCCTGCCGCTGCTGATCATGGTCTCGTTCGGACTGATCATCAGCCCGGACGGCGGCCCGATCTTCACCTACTTCCCCGGCCTGGCCATCTCGTTCTCGCTGGCCATCCTGTCGCTGAACCTGCTGCCCACGATCCTGGCCGGCTACCGGGAGAAGGGCATCCTGCGCCGGCTCTACACCACGCCGGTGCACCCGTCGAAGGTCCTGATCGGACAGCTGCTGGTCAGCTGCGCGGTCGCCGTGGCGATGGCGGTCGTGGTGGTCGCCGCCGGCGCGGTCATCGGCTTCCCGCCGCCGGCCCAGCCGCTGGGTTTCGTGCTGGCCTTCGTGCTCGGCGCGCTGGCCCTGTTCGCGGTCGGCCTGCTGGTCGCGGCGGTCGCCCCGACGGCCCGGATGGCCACGGCCATCGGCATGCTGCTGTTCTTCGTCAACATGTTCACCGGCGGCGTCTTCACGCCGCGCGAGGCGCTGCCCGGATTCCTGAACCGAATCGGGGACTTCATGCCGCTGGGCGCGACCATGCAGGCCGTTCGCGACGCCTGGGACGGTCACTTCCCCCAGCTGCTGCACCTCGGCGTGCTGGCTACCATCACGCTGGTGTTCGGGCTGGCCGCGGCCCGGCTGTTCCGCTGGGAGTAGCGCGCCATGACCGACAAGGACCGGCACATCTTCTGGGTGAGCGGCTACGGGCTGCTGGTCCTGTCCACCGTGCTGGCGCTGACGGTCCCGATCGCCGGCCAGCCGCCGGCGGTGGTGCTGACGCTGGCCGGGGCCACGGCGATCGCCCTGGCGTTGGCCCGGCAGGGCGTGTCCCGGTGGCCGATCCCGTACTACGTCGTGATGGTGGCGCTGATCGTCGCCATGCAGTGGGCCAACTCGATGCTGGCGGTGTTCGGCGCGATCGGCTACGGCCTGGCCTTCGCGCTGCTGCCGCCGCGTTGGATCGCGGTCGGCGTCGCGGCCCAGACCACGCTCAGCGTGATCGTGCAGGGTCCGGACGCTTCGTCGTGGACGGTGCTGACCAGCGTGGTCGTGCCCCTGGTGTACGCCGGGTTCATGGTCGGCCGGCAGATGGAGAAGTACCGGCGGACCAGCGAGGAGCTGACCGCGGCGCTGGCCGAGAACACCGGTCTGCACGAGCAGCTCCTGGTGCAGGCCCGGGAGGCCGGCGTGTTGGACGAGCGGCAGCGGATGGCCCGCGAGATCCATGACACGCTGGCCCAGGGCCTGGCCGGCATCATCACGCAGTTGCAGGCGGCCGAGCAGACCCGGGATCCGTCCCATGTGGAGCGGGCCACCCGGCTGGCCCGGGAGAGCCTGGCCCAGGCCCGCCGGTCGGTGCAGGCACTACGGCCGGAACCGTTGGAGGACAACAGATTGGTCGACGCGGTGGCGGAACTGGCGCAGGGGTGGTCGCGGGACAGCGGCGTGCCGGCGACGATGTCGACGGAGGGGCCGCCCCGTCCCGTGACGCCCGATCGGGAGGTGGCGCTGTTCCGAGTGGCGCAGGAGGCGCTGACCAACGTGGCCAAGCACGCCAAGGCTTCCCGGGTCGGCGTCACGCTGTCCTATTTGGACGACCAGGTGGTGCTCGATGTGCGTGACGACGGCCGTGGGTTCACCGACGCCGCGGGCGGGGAAACGAGGCCGCGCGAGGGCGGATTCGGCCTGACTGTGATGCGGCAGCGGATGGACGGCGTCGGCGGCACGCTGGCGGTCGAGTCGGAGCCGGGCGCCGGCACCGCGATCTCGGCGAGCGTGCCCGGTGAGTGACGCGATCCGGCTGCTCATCGTCGACGATCACCCGGTCGTGCGGAACGGGCTGCTCGGCATGTTCGCCGGCGACCCCGAGTTCGACGTGGTCGGCGAGGCCGCCGACGGCGCCGAGGCGGTGGCCTATGCGCAGTCCCTCGACCCCGACGTCGTGCTGATGGACCTGCGCATGCCCGGCATGGACGGGGTAGCGGCGATACGAAAGCTAGCAACGCTAGCGATCAGGGCGAAGGTACTGGTCCTGACCACGTACGACACCGACAGCGACGTCCTGCCGGCCATCGAGGCCGGCGCCACCGGCTACCTGCTCAAGGACACGCCACGGGCCGAGCTTCTCCGGGCCGTCCGGGCCGCCGCCCGCGGCGAGGCCGTGCTATCCCCCACCGTGGCGACCAAGCTGCTCGGCCAGGTCCGCGCGCCGGCCAAGGACGACCTCAGCAAGCGGGAGCTGGAGGTCCTGGCGCTGATAGCCAAGGGCGGCACCAACCGCGAGGCCGCCGCCAAGCTGTTCATCAGCGAGGCCACGGTGAAGACCCACCTGCTGCACCTGTACGCCAAGCTGGGCGTGTCGGACCGGGCGGCCGCCGTGGCCACGGCCTTCGCGCGCGGCCTGCTTCGCTGACCCGCTGCTACGTATAGTCGGCGCCGGGGGAGGCGCCATGCCTACGTTGGTCTTCTTGCTCACGGTCGCCGCCGCCGTCCTCTGGGGCGGGGCGGCGATCCGGGTCTGGCTGAACCTGCCGCAGCCCAAGCAGCCGCTGGCCGTGGCCTATCTCGCGGTGCCGGTCGTCGGCCTGGCCTTCGTGGCCTTCGGCGGGGTGGTCGGCGACCTGGTGATGGGGCTGGCCGCCGTACTGGGTCTGCTGTTCTGGCTGCACACCGGGCTCAAGCCGGAGCAGGCCGTCGAGTGGCCCGAGGACGAGCCCGAGCGGATCACGCACCGCACCGGCGAGCTGCTGATGCGCCGCCAGCTGAGCACCGTGGGCGCGATGGTGCTGCTGATCGTGATCCTGCTCATCACGCTGCCCTGGCTGCGGGACGTGCAATGGTGGCTGGTCCCCTGACCGATAGGGTGGGGCGAACCTGAAACACGTGAGGAGAGCTCCGCCATGGCGTTGGAAAAGCCCGTAGTCGAGCCGCATGACGGCGGCGCCCCGGCCGACCTGGTCATCGAGGACATCACCGTCGGCGAGGGCCCCGAGGCCGTTGCGGGCCAGCTGGTCAACGTGCACTACGTGGGCGTGGCCCACTCCACCGGCGAGGAGTTCGACGCCTCGTGGAACCGCGGCCAGGCGTTCCAGTTCCCGCTCGGCGGCGGCCGGGTCATCCAGGGCTGGGACCGCGGCGTGGCCGGCATGAAGGTCGGCGGCCGCCGCAAGCTGGTCATCCCGCCGCACCTGGGCTACGGCGACCGCGGCGCCGGCGGCGTCATCAAGCCCGGCGAGACCCTGATCTTCGTCGTCGACCTGCTCGGCGTGAACTAACGCCCGGGTCCGATGTGCGGAAGGGACCATTCCTCCACTCCGAGTGGAGGAATGGTCCCTTCCCAACAACTAGGGGTTGACACGGGGTCAGGCTGGGGGGTATGGGGACCAGCGGGCCAGCGTGTCGAAATCCTCGTCGCGTAGGCCTAGGCGGGGGTCGACCCAGTGCAGCAGGGCGGGGCCGGTGTGGTGGTCGGCGACCCAGGCCCGGTCGGCCGGGGTGAGCTCGTCGTCGACCCAGGCGAACGGCCGTCCGGCGGCCCAGTCGACGATGTGCCGGGTCTTCCAGTGGATGCCGTCGGGGTCGGCGGCGTGCTCGT
>DASWRQ010000314.1:0-3822 GCA_036403095.1 Kutzneria sp.
GCAGCTGCCACAGCCACGGCACCAGCCGCAGCGCCACGAACCCCAGCTCGGTCACGGCCCGGCGCAGCTCCCGCACGGCCCGCACCGGTCGCGTGATGTCGACGCCGGCCACGCCACGCAGCCGTCCGCCGGCATCGGCGACGAACTGGGCCACCTCGTCGTTGCTGATCAGCGGCCCGGCCGGGCCGTACCAGGCGGCCGACAGCCCGATTTCCACGTCGCCAGCGGCCAGCGCGGCGACCGTCGTCTCCAGCGGCAGCGGTTCCGCGCGCAGCTCCAGACCCACCCATCGCCGCAGCGACTCGAACATCTCGTCGTTGGAGTGACGCAGCGTCGGGTGCTGCATCCAGGCGTCGATGACCGGCACGATCGTGGACTGTACGCGCGTCGTGTTGTCCACATACCGACTGGTCGGTACTATCGCCCAGTGCCGACACGTGACCAGGTGGACGCCGTCGTGTTCGACTACGGCGGCGTGCTCACCACGCCCCTGAGCGCCACCACCGGCAGCTGGCTGCGGGCCGACGGGGTCGACCCGGACGGCTTCGCCACCCTGATGCGGGACTGGCTGGGCCGCGACGCCGAGCCGGGCAACCCGATCCACCTGCTGGAGACCGGCGAGCTCGCGGTGCCGGAGTTCGAGCGGCGCTTCGCGGCCCGGCTGGTCAGCACGTCCGGCTCGCCGATCGAGCCGGACGGCGTGCTCAGTCGCCTGTTCGCGGCCATGAAACCCAGCGACGAGATGACACAGCTGGTGCGTGACCTGCGTAAACACGGTCTGCGCACCGGCCTGCTGTCCAACAGCTGGGGCAACGACTACCCGCACGAAATGCTGGCCGAGCTGTGCGACGTGGTGGTGATCAGCGGCGAGGTCGGCCTGCGCAAGCCGAACGAGCCGATCTACCGGCTGCTGTTGGAACGCCTGGACCTGCCGGCGGAGCGGGTGGTCTTCGTCGACGACTTCACGGCCAACGTGCGGGCCGCGCAGCGGCTCGGCATGCACGGCATTCGACACCTCGATCCCGCCAGCACCCGCGCGGCGCTGGCCGAACTGCTGGGGGAGGACCTGTGAGCGAGCTGCCGGGCCTGGACATCGACGCCCTGGCCAAGCACCTGGACGCCGCGGGCGTGCTGGCCGGCCCGCTCACCGCGGAGCTGATCCCGGGCGGCCGCTCCAACCTGACCTACCGGGTCGGCGACGGCGTCCACAACTGGGTGCTGCGTCGGCCGCCGCTGGGGCACGTGCTGGCCACGGCCCACGACATGGGCCGCGAGTTCCGGGTCATCTCGGCGCTGGCCCCGACCAAGGTGCCGGTGCCGAAGACCGAGCTGTTCTGTGACGACGTGGCTGTCATCGGCGCCCCGTTCTACCTGATGGAGCGGGTCGCCGGCACGCCGATGCGGTCCCGCGCCGACACCGCCGGCCTGTCCGAGCAGCAGGCGGCGCAGGTGGCCGACGAGCTGATCGATGTGCTGTCCGAGCTGCACGAGGTCGATCCGCAGCAGGTCGGGCTGGGCGACTTCGGCCGTCCCGAGGGCTTCATGACCCGCCAGGTGGCGCGCTGGCGCAAGCAGCTGGACGCCTCACGCAGCCGGGACCTGCCCGGTATCGAGGAGCTGCACGCCCGGCTGGCCGCGACGGTGCCGGCGGCGCAGCGCACGACGATCGTGCACGGCGACTACCGGCTGGACAACGCGCTCGTGACGACCGAGCCGTTGGGGATCAGCGCGGTGCTGGACTGGGAGATGTCCACCCTCGGCGACCCGCTGTCCGACCTGGGCCTGTTCGTCGTCTACTGGCAGGGCGTCGGCCAGGAGGACGACCCGATCACCAACGGGGTCAGCGCCACGCCCGGCTTCCCCGCCATCGACGCGCTGGTCGAGCGCTACGCGCGTCGGACCGACATCGACGTGGCCGGCCTCGGCTGGTACGTCGCCTTCGCCTACTTCAAGCTCGCGGTGATCTTGGAGGGCATCCACTACCGGTTCGTGCAGGGCGGCACGGTCGGCGCCGGATTCGAACGGATCGGCGCACTTGTCGGCCCGCTCGTCGAACACGGCGCCGCCGCGGTCGCCGCAGTCAAGGAGGACTGATGGAGTTCGAGTACGACCAGCGGACCCAGGAGCTGATCGGTCAGCTGACCGAGTTCATGGACTCCCACGTGTATCCGGCCGAGGCCGCGCACCGGCAGTGGGTGCTGGACAACCCGACCTCGTGGGACGCGCCGCCGGTCATCGAGGAGCTCAAGGCGCAGGCCCGCCGCCGCGGCCTGTGGAACCTGTTCCTGCCGGACAAGGAGCACGGCGCCGGCCTGACCAACCTCCAGTACGCGCCGCTGGCCGAGATCACCGGCCGCAGCCCGGCGCTGGCCCCGGAGGCGACCAACTGCGCCGCCCCGGACACCGGCAACATGGAGGTGCTGGCCGGCTTCGGCACCGCCGAGCAGCAGGAGCGGTGGCTGCGACCGCTGCTGGCCGGCGAGATCCGCTCGGCGTTCTGCATGACCGAGCCGGACGTGGCCTCTTCCGACGCCACCAACATCGCCACCCGCATCCAGCGCGACGGCGACGAGTACGTGATCAACGGCCGCAAGTGGTTCGCCTCCGGCGCGATGAGCCCGCGGGCCAAGATCTTCATCGTGATGGGGCAGACCGACCCGGACAACGCCGACCGGCACCGCCGGCAGAGCCAGGTGCTGGTGCCCCGGGACACGCCGGGCGTGAACGTCAAGCGCGGCATGCACGTCTTCGGCTTCACCGACGGCGCCCACGGCGGCCACGCCGAGATCGAGTTCACCGACGTCCGCGTCCCGGTGAGCAACGTGATCGCCGGCGAGGGCGAGGGCTTCGCCATCGCGCAGGCCCGGCTCGGCCCCGGCCGCATCCACCACTGCATGCGGCTGATCGGCATGGCCGAGCGGGCCGTGCAGGCGATGTGCGAGCGCACCGTGAGCCGGGTGGCGTTCGGCAAGCCCATCGCCGACCAGGGCGTGGTGCAGGAGTGGATCGCCGAGGCGCGGGTGGCCATCGAGCAGGCCCGGCTGCTGGTGCTCAAGACCGCGTGGCTGATGGACACCGTCGGCAACAAGGGCGCGCACACCGAGATCCAGTCGATCAAGATCGCCACGCCGGCGGCGGTGGAGAAGATCATCGATCGGGCCATCCAGTCGCACGGCGGCGGCGGTGTGAGCCAGGACTTCATCCTGACCACGCTGTGGGCCTCGGCCCGCATGCTGCGGCTGGCCGACGGGCCGGACGAGGTGCACAAGATGTCGCTGGCCAGGCGCGAGCTCCGGCCGTACCGGCCGACCCGCTGAAATTGATGGCCGCCCACCCCGTTCGGGATGGGCGGCCATCGCGCGGTTACAGCTTGCCGAGGACGGCGTCGGTCAGCCGGTAGGCCGTGGCCTTGCCGTTGGTGGCGGTCGCGCAGCCGCTGGTCTTGATTGTCACGTCGATCGGGTCGCCGGCCGGATAGGCAAAGATCACCATGTCCCGGCCGCCGTGGTCCAGCGGGCACATCGTGCCGCGGGGCGGCGGCGTGGTGTCGGCCGCGTTGAGCGCCTGCTGCAACGCCTTGACGTCCTTGACCTGCACCGACTTCGCCAGGTGCAGCTGGACGGCCTCGTACTGGCAGACCACCGCGGCCGCCGGCGTCCCCGGTACCATCGGCCCGGCCGGCGCCGCGGCCAGGTGCTGCGGCAGCGTGTCCGAGCAGACCGGCGGTTGCGCGGCCGGCTGGGCCTGCTGCTGGGGCGGGGCGGCGCAGGCGGCGGCCGCCACCAGCACTCCGGTCAGCAGTAACGGCGTCGAACGCGTGAA
>DASWRQ010000315.1:0-4062 GCA_036403095.1 Kutzneria sp.
CCCGCCCGCACTCGGCGTGCCGGTGATCAGACCGGAGGAGGAGATCGACAACCCGGTCGGCAGACCACTCGCGGAGTACGTCAGCGTCTGACCAGACGCCGAATCGCTGCCCTGGATCTGCAAACCACTGATAGCCGTCCCCGCCGCCCCACTCTGCGCACCGGGGTTGGTCACCGTCACGGTGTTACCGCTCACCACCCCGCCCGGAGTGACGTAGACAGCGAAGGCGTCGTGGGCCGACTGGAACGTGATCGGCACCGTGATGGAGCCGCTGGACGCGCTGACCTTCTGGCTGTAGACGACCTGCGGGGCGCTCAGCGGCGCCTGGTCCGGGATCCGGTCCACCCTGACGTTCACACTGCCGCTGCCCGCGAGCCAGGGCACTGACGCCAGACCGTTGAAGGTCACCGACGCGGCGCCGGTGTAGCCGTTCGAGTCTCCGATGACGGCCACCGCGCGCTTGTTCGTGGCGTCCTCGGACGCCGAGATCGCGGTCGAGCCGACCTGCCCGGAGGTGCTGACCAGCGTGCCGGTCATGTCGGCGTAGTCCCGCAACGCCCACCAGCCGCCGGTCGGCTGCCAGGTCCCGTTGACCTGCGTGAGCACCCCGGTCAGGTTCGGCGTGATGCAGCACACCCAGTTGCCGCGCATCGCGTTGGTGTAGCCGGACTGCGCGAAGCGCGCCAGGTACCAAGCGGTCACGCCCGCGGTCTGCCGGTCGGCCGGCTGGTACTCGTTCGCCGACAGCGGCAGCGGGCCGATGCCGGCCGAGGTCAGGGCGTTGTTGAGCGACTGCGAGACGGTGACCGGGTCGTCGACGTCACCCTCGTCGTGGTTGGTGATCATGTCCGGGACCGTGCCGGCCGCCTTCACGTGGTTGAGCCACGTCTGCCACTGGCTCAGCCGCGACTGCGGGGTGTAGGCGAACGACGGCCCCACGATCTGCGCTCCGGGCGCGACCCGCCGGAGCTCCCGGTAGGCCGTGTCCCACATCTGGAAGTACTGGGTGCTGTTGACCCCGGCCTTCCAGAACACCGAGATGTCCGGCTCGTTGTCGATGTCGTAGGCCAGCTTCAGCCCCGAGGCCTGCAACGCGGTCACCGTCTGGTCGATGAACGTCGCCCAGTTCGAGCAGTTGCCGTTGTCGCACGGGTACATCGTGTTCGAGGGCTGACCCCCGTTCAGACCGTAGAGGTCCGTGAGCAGCACCTGATACTGCGCGTGGTAAGGCGGCTGGGTCAGCCGACGCGCCTCGGCCAGGATCGAGTTGATGTCCGCCTGCGTGGCCGAGCCGAGCTGGTAGTTGTCCTTGATCCAGCCGCCGGAGAACCAGCCGCCGCCGCGGAACGCGTTGATCCCCAACGGCTGGATGAACTGGTCCACCGGCTGCGTGCCGTCCGAGGTGAAGCCGTACAGGAAGCCCTCACCCACCCCGGTCGACGGACCGGTCGGGGCGGCGAGGTTCACACTCAGTGCTTCGGTGGCCGCGACCTGCCCGCGCGCCGGCGCGAACGAGGGAACCGCCAGCGCCAGAATCAGGGCGGTGGCGGAGGCGAGCCGTCTGATGTTCGTTCGGACTCTCATCCGAATCTCCTTCGTCGAATCGATTCGACCTGACGATGTCCGGAAGCGCCCGGCCGGCGTCGGCCGGGCGCCGTTCCGCGGCGAGCGCGCTACGGAACCGTCAGCTGAGGCTCCATTGCTGGTTGCTCTGGCCGTTGCAGGCCCACAGCTGGACCAGGGACCCGTCGGCGGTGGCGGCGCCGCTCACATCGAGACAGAGTCCTGATTGCGCGCCGGTGATGGTGCCGTTGGAGTTCACGGTCCACTGTTGGTTGCTCTGGCCGTTGCAGGAATAGATGATCACCTTGGTCCCGTTGGTGGTGCCCTTGCCGTTGGCGTCCAGGCACAGCGTGGTGCCGGCGTCGGTGACCGTGAACTGGCCGGAGGAGGTGTGGGTGAAGAGCTGGTTGCTCTGGCCGTTGCAGGAGTGGATCTGCAACTGCGTGCCGCCGGTGGTGCTGGAGTTCGGCACGTCCAGGCACTTGCCGGCCCCGACCGCGTGCACCGCGCTCCCGGTCCCGCCGCCGCCCCCGCCGGTGCCGTATCCGGCGGCGACGATGTTGGCCTGCACTGCGTTCTCGGTGGCGTCCGAGGGGTAGCCGGAGGTCATGACGCCTTCGTAGAAGGTGCCCGAGGCGCCCTTGCTGTTGTCGCCGCCGATGCCCAGGATGATCGCACCCTGCTTCTTCATCGGGTTGTAGCCGTTCACGTTCGGGCGCGGCCCGGAGTAGAACGTCGACAAGTTGCCGGACTGCGCGTTACCGCCACGGATCGCCCACAGGTTCGCGGTGCCCTTGATGATGGCGGTGGTGTAGCGGTAGTTGACCGTCGGGTCGTTGGCGTTGTAGCCGGCGTTCTGCCCGGAGAACAGCCCGTTCTCCATGTCGGCCATGATCCACGGACCGTTGCCGGTGCCGTAGCCCCAGACCTTGATGTTGCCGAAGTAGATGGCCTCCATGGTGCCGTTGCCATCGTCGTTGTTGTTGGTCTCGGCGTTGCCGTAGTCGAAGCAGCAACCACCGTTGTAGTGCGTGCCGTCGAAGATGGCGTACTCACCCTCGGCCTGATCGCCGGTGGCGATGCCGCTGGTGTGGTCGTTGCGGTACCCGACGCCGTTGCCCCCGTAAACGCCGTACGCCTTATGGCCGTTGAGCGTGGTCGGCGCCGCGGTGGCATTGGCCAGATTGTCCGGGCCGCCGGCCGCGCCGCCGCCGGGGGCGTCGGTGAGGTTGTTGCCCTTGCCGGACTGGTCGTAGATCACGGTGATGACGCACGTCGTGCCCGCGCAGAACGAGTCCTGCGTGGCGGCGTTCGCATAACCGCCGATGTCCAGCAGACCGATGTCCTTGGTGGTGTTGTCCGAGGCGCGCCGGACTTGGTAGAGGTTGCCGGCGTAGCCGCCGAACAACGCCCGCGTCGTGGAATGTGCCGCCACGCACGGCGTGCCGCCGGCGGCGTAGATGTCACACGCCTGCTGGGCCAGCTCGGCCCGCGCGCTCCCGCCCATCACGCCCAGCCCGGCCAGAGCGAGTGCGAGCGTCGCACCGGCCGACAACCAGGTCTTCCTCATCGATCTGCCCAACAAGACGATCACTCCCTGCGGTTCAGCTGGCCGGAATCCCGTTGACCGTGAAAGCGGTCGGGGACGAGTCGTTCGACGTGTAGGTGCCTTGGAACCCGAACTGCACGTTGCCTCCCGGCGGGATGGCCGCGTTGTAGGGGGCGTTCGTCGCGGAGACCGCCGCCCCGGTCTGGGTGACCGTGGCGCTCCAGGCGTTGGTGATCTTCTGGTCGCCGGGGAAGGAGAACGCCAGGGTCCAGCCGTTGACCGCCGTGGTGCCGTTGTTGGTGATCGTGACGTTGGCGGTGAACCCGCCCGGCCACTCCGAGGTCCGGTCATAGGCCACGTGGAGGGAGCCGCTGGTCCCGCCGGAGATCGACCAGTCGAAGCTGGCCGAACCGGAGGCGCCGGTGGAGTCGGTCGCCGTGACGGTCGTCGTGAAGCCGCCGGCGGTGGTCGGCGTACCCGAGATGACACCGGAGGAGCTGATCGCCAGCCCCGGCGGCAAGCTGGCGGCCGAATACGTGAGCGTCTGTCCGGGGGACGAATCCCCGGCCTGGATCTGAAGCGCGGAAATCGGAGTCCCGACCACACCGGACTGGTTGCCGGGGTTGGTGACGGTCACGGTGTTGCCGCCGGCCGACTTGATCGTCCAAGTGAACGCGGCCGAGCCGGCCGCCCCGGTGGAGTCGGTCGCCGTGACGGTCGTCGTGAAGCCGCCGGCGGTGGTCGGCGTACCGGAGATGACACCGGAGGAGCTGATCGCCAGCCCCGGCGGCAACCCGGCGGCCGAGTAGCTGAGCGTCTGTCCGGACGCCGAGTCCGCGGCCTGGATCTGAAGCGCGGAAATCGGAGTCCCGACCATGCCGGTCTGGTTGCCGGGGCCGGTGACGGTCACGGTGTTGCCGGGCGGTGGCAGGGTGTTGCCGCCCAGGCCG
>DASWRQ010000316.1:0-7544 GCA_036403095.1 Kutzneria sp.
CCGGCTTGGCGCAGTTGCTGCACGACTACCGGTTTCCCCGGCTGCACGCGGTCGAGATGGTCTTCGGCATCGTCGGCACGGACGTCAGCCGCTCGCTGTCGCCCCGGCTGCACAACGGCGCCTACCACGAGCTCGGCCTGCCGGCGTTCTTCGTGCCGATGACCACGCCCCGGTTCGCGCCCTGCTTCGAGTCCGTCAAGGACACCTTCACCGGCTTGACGGTGGTGTCGCCGCACAAGACCGAGGCCGTGCGGCTGGCCGACTCGGTCAGCGCCGATGCGGCCCGGGCGGACGGCGCCAACCTGCTCGTGCACGGCCCTCACGGCTGGCGCGCCTTCTGCACGGATCCCGTCGGCGTCCTACAACCGCTACGCCGTAACGGAATTCGCTTGGCCGGCCGGCGCACCGCGGTGGTGGGCTGCGGCGGCGCGGGCCGAGGCGCGGCCATCGGACTGCTGCACGCCGGCCTGTTCCCGACCATGGTCAACCGAGACGGCGGCCGCGGTGCACGGGCCGCCGGCCTGCTCGGACTCGAATTCGTTCCCCTGTCCCGATTCGATGCCCGGCAGTACGACCTCGTGGTGCACGCCACCACCCTGCGCGAGGAGCTTCCGTTCGAGGTCAAGGGAATGCGCGACGGCTCGGTGCTGGTCGACCTCACCTACGGGTCACGGGAGACCGCGCTCGCCGCCGCCGGACGGCGTCGAGGACTGACCGTTGTGGACGGTTGGGACGTGCTCGTGGTGGAGGTCGCCCGACAGTTCCGGCTGATGACCGGACGCCAGATGCCGCCCGTCGCCGCCGCCGACCTGCGCGAGGAGGGCACCCAGCCATGACCGATCCGCTGTCCCTGCTGGACACGCTGACCAAGCAGTTCGCCGCGCGGGCCGACGAGTACGACCGGTCGGCCGCCTTCCCCGCGGCCGACTTCGACGACCTGTTCGCCGCCGGCCTGCACGCGCCGACCGTGCCGACCGAGCACGGCGGCCTCGGCCTGGGGCCGCGCTGCGGCGACACCTACACGTTGTGGGCGATGACCCGCAAGATCGCCGCCGCCGACCTCGCGCTGGCCCGATGCTGGGAGGGGCACGCCAATTCGCTGCTGCTCATCGACGCGCTGGGCACGCCGGAACAACGCGAGCGCTGGTTCGACGGCATCGTGAACCGCGGCCACAAGTGGGTGGCGTGGAGCGGTGAGCCGCGGCCGCTGGGCACCACTGTGACCAAAACCGAGGGCGGGTGGAAAGTCCGGGGTCGCAAGGGTTTCGCCACCAGCGCGACCGGCGCGGACTGGGCCATCCTGCTGGTCGATCCGGCCGGTCCCGGCGGGGCCCGGCATGCCGGCTCCGACGACACCGTGCTGATGCTGGCCTGCGATCTCGGCGATTCCTCGGTCCACGTGGACAAGTCGTGGTGGGATCCCATCGGCATGCGGGCCACGGCCAGCCACGTCGTCGAGTTCGACGACACGTTCATCCCGGACGCCAACCAGATCGGCCCGCCCGGGGCGTACCTGACGCAGCACTGGCAGGCCGCGTTCCTGCCGCACTACGCGGCGAGTTTCCTCGGTGCGGCCGACGCTTTGGCCGAATACGCGACGAATTCCGTGCTGCGGGCCGGCAAGGACGACGATCCCTATGTGCAGCACCGGATCGGCGCGATCTCGGTGGCCGTGGAGTCCGCGGAGCTGTGGCTGCGCCATGTCGCCGCGCTGTGGGACGCCTGGCAGGTCAAGGAGGCGCGCGTTGCCGGCCTGCGGGCTCGGCACGCCGTCGAGCACCTCGCGCTGGCCGTGCTGGACGACTGCGTGCGCGTGTGCGGTGCCCGCAGCTTGATCCGGCCGTCCCCGGTGGAGCGGATCATGCGCGATCTGACTTTCTATGTCCGCCACGACAACGACGACCGACTGCTGGCCACCGTGGGCAAGGTGGCGCTGGGCCGTGAGCACGACGTGTCCTTCGGCCGGCGATGATGCGGGCGATTGTGGTCGCCATCCTGACGGCCGGCTGGCTGGTGCTGGCGGCTGCGCCCGCGTCGGCGCACGCGACGTTGATCAGCACGACGCCCGCGAACGGGGAGCATCTGGCCACAGCGCCCAGGGAGGTGGTTTTCCGCTTCAGTGAACGGATAACTCCGGCCCGTGACGGCTTCACGGTGCTGGACGGTCAAGGCCGGTCCGTCGGCCCGGTCGCCGCTGTTGCCGGCGAGCAGGACACGCTGCGGATGCCGTTGCCGAGTCTGCGGGACGGCGCGTATTCGGTGACGTGGCGAGTGGTTTCCGCGGACTCCCACCCGGTGCACGGGGCGTTCGTGTTCAGCGTCGGCGCCGCCCGAGCCGCGCCGGTGGTCGACGCCGGCGCACAGGCCGGCGCAGATCCCCTGGTGGGCATGGCGTTCTGGCTGCTGCGCTGGCTTTCGTACCTCAGTATCGCGTTGCTGGTCGGCAGTGCGTTTTTTGTCGCCTACTGCTGGCCGGCGGGTCGTGAGTACGGTCGGGTGCGGCTGACGCGGCACATCGCGTGGTGGACCGCTGTCGGCTCCGCCGTCGGATCCCTGCTGCTGCAAGGCGCGAACGTGGCCGGCACCTCCCTGGCCACTGCCGTGGATCCGGCCCTGCTCGGCGACACCCTCGGCACCACGTTCGGCGTGCTGCTGGTGGTTCGGCTCGGGGCCTTGGCAGCCATGCGGTTCCTGCCCGACCGGCCGGTGCCCGTGCTCGCCGCCGGTGCGGTGTTGGCGGTCACGTGGAGCGGGGCCGGGCACGACGGCGTCGGCGACGGCTGGGGGCTGGCGCTGGCCGCGGACTCGCTGCACCTGCTGGCGATGTCGGTGTGGTTGGGCGGCTTGGCCGTGCTCGCCGGCTTCGTGCTGGCCGGCATGCGACCCGAGGTGTCTACGGTGGCGAGCAGGTTCTCCCGTGTGGCAACGGTTTCTGTCGGCGTGCTGGCCGCATCCGGTGTGGTGATGGCGTTGCGGGACGTCAACCTGTCGGCCGCGCTCGACGGCTCCGGCTACGTCCGGCTGCTGCTGTTCAAGCTGGCCGCCTTCGGCCTGCTGCTGTGCGCTGCCGCGGCGTCAAGATCGTTGGTGCGCGGACTCGTAGTGGGCACCCGGCCGACCCGGTCCGAAGCCGCGGCGCATCGGCTCGTGGTGTCACGGCTGCGATGGTCAGTCGGGGGCGAGACCGCGATCGCCGTGGTGGTGCTCGGGTTGACCGCCGCGCTGGTCTCGACGTCGCCGGCCGACACCACGCTCCGACCGACCACCGTCGCCGCGCAGACCGGGCCCTACCTGGGGTCCCTGGGGCTGTCGAGCGGCGGGGACGTCCAGGTCTGGGTGGATCCGGCCGTCGCCGGCGACAATCAGGTCGCGGTCAACGTGCGGGACGACCGCGGCGTCAACCGGGACGTGCCCGAGGTGACCGTGTCGCTGTCGCTGCCGTCCGGCGGGGTCGGCTCGGTGCCCGTGCCGCTGGTGCGCACCAGCGCCGGTCAGTACGTCGCCCAGCAGATGACCATTCCCAGCGCCGGCCTGTGGCGGCTCGACGTCACCGTGCGCACCACCGGTTTCGACGAGACGACGGTGCAGGCCGACGTGCGCGTGCGCTAGTCCCTACTATGTGCGGATGTCGCTCGCCGAGATGTTGGCAGGACTGCGCAGCAGCCGCGGCCTGTCGCAGGAGCAGTTGGCTGAGCGGAGCGGGATCAGCGTGCGGGCGATCGGCGAGATCGAGCGCGGCGCCACGCGACGGCCGCAACGCGAGACGCTCCGTGCCCTCGGTGGCGCGCTGGGCCTGACCGCGGAGGAGCAGGAGGCGTTCACGGCGTCAGCGCGCTCCGCGCCGCCGCCGGACACCCGCCGTCGGCGCTCTTCTGTTCGCCCAGCGCTGCCCGCCCCGGTCACCTCGATCATCGGCCGGGCCGACGACCTGGCCGCCGTGCTGCGGCTCGTCCAGGATTCCCGGCTGGTCACGATCACCGGCACCGGCGGGGTGGGCAAGACCCGGCTCGCGGTGGAGGTCGGCTGGCGAGCGGCAGGGCGGTTCGACGCCGTGCACGGCCTCGACCTGAGCCCGCTGCGGCACCCCGACGACGTGCCGCAGGCGCTGGCCGAGTCCTTGCGCACCCCCGATCCGGGCGCGCTGATCGGCGACGGGCATTGGCTGCTGGTGCTGGACAGCTTCGAGCACGTGGCCGCGGCGGCGTCGACCGTCGCCGCGCTGCTGGCCTCGTGTCCGCGGCTGACTGTGCTGGCCACCAGTCGTTCGCCGCTTCGGTTGCGGGGCGAGCACCTGTGGCCGCTGGCTCCACTGTCCACTCCGGACGGTGCGATTGGACTGGCCGACAACGCGGCGGTTCGGCTCCTGGTCGAACGGGCCGCCGCGGTGCGGCCGGGGTTCGCGCTCACCTCGGACAACGCCGCCGCCGTCGCCGCGCTGTGTCGGCGGCTGGACGGCTTGCCGCTGGCCCTGGAGCTGGCGGCGGCCCGGTTACGCACCCAGGCGCCGGCGCAAGTGCTGGCCCAGGTCCGTGATCTGCACGGCGACGCCGTGGATCTGGCCGACCGGCACGTGAGCCTGCGGCGGACGGTCGAGTGGAGCACGCGTGGGCTCACCGATCCCGACCGGCGGCTGTTCGGGCTGCTCGGCGCGTTCGTCGGCGGCGCTGATCCGGTCGACGTCGAGGCCGTGCTGGGCTCCCCGCCGCTGTCCTTGGCGACGCTGGCCGCGCACAGCCTGGTCACCGTCGTGGATCGGGCCGGCGGCACCCGGATCGGCATGCTGGACACCATCCGCGAGGTGGTGGAGGACCAGCTCACGTCTGCCGACGATCGGGACGCGCATGCCGGGCACTTCCTGCGTCTGGTCCGCGACGGAGATCCGCGGCTGGCCGACGAGCTGGAGAACGTGCGAGCGGCCGTCCAGCATGCCGTCGACGCCGCGCCCACACTGCTTTCGGTGGCCACCGTTCGGGCCCTGACCAGCCATTACGTGGCTCGGGGGCGGTTGGCCGACGGACGACGGATGCTGACCGCGGCGGCCGGTGTCGCCGACAGTGCTCGGGCCTGGGCACTGCACGGGGCTGCCGTCATGGCCAACGAGAGCGGCGACCCCGAGTCCGCGCTGGCCTTGGCCTCGGCCGCCGTCTTCGACGACGACCCGGACGGCCGAGCCGCGACGCTCACCCTGATCGGCAACGCCCACAAGTTCGCCGGCCGCTACGACGAGGCCGCCGCCGCGTACACCGGCATGCTCGATCAGGCCCTTGCCGCCGGCGACGTTCGACGGGAGACCATCGCCCTGAACAACCTCGGCGCACTGGCCCACGACCAGGGCGCTCACGCCGAGGCCATCGGCTATCACTGCGCCGCCCTCGCCCGTAAGCGCTCGATCGGCGACCGGCGCGGCGTCGCCGTGGCCCAGCTCAACCTCGGCGCCGTACGGAACGACACCGGCGATCACGGTGATGCCGCCGCGTTGTTGACGGAATCGGCCGCCACCTTCGCCGCGCTCGGCGAGCCCGGTTCCGAGGCCTTCGCCCTGGCTCTGCTGGCCCAGTCCCAGGCCGGTCTGGCTCGTTGGGACGAGGCTCGCTCCACCGGCCGGCGCGCGCTGGACCTCGCCCGTCGGGTCGAGCACGCCCAGGCCACCGGGCTCGCCCTGGTGGCCCTCGGCCTGACCGCCGCCGCCACCGGCTCCCCCGACGCTTCGGCCCTGTTCCAGGAGGCCCTGACCTTCCCCATCGGGCTGCCCGACCAGGCCCGTATCCGCCAGCATTTGGCGCAGCTGGTCTGACCGGCCGCCACGATTCCTTGACCGGCCCGCTCTTGGGCTGATCGGCCTTTCCCGCCCGGCCCGTTTCCGCCGGCTTTTCCGCCGGTTCCTCCTGGAGTCCGCGTGCCGCGATCTCTACTGTTCGCCGGGCCCACATCCATATCTCCTGAGGAATCCCCATGCCGTTCTCCCCCCGCCTGCTGCTGGTTCCGCTCGTCCTCGCCCTGGGCCTGACCGGTGTCGCCCCCGCGTTCGCCGACAACGTCATTCCCCCGCCCGCGAGCGGCGACGTGATGTTCCTGTGGACCAACAACGGCACCACCGGCGACGACGTCAAGTGCATGCAGGTCGACCCGGGCCGCTTCGACGACCTCGCCCCCGTCGACCAGTTCACCTGCACGCACCGCAACAACCAGGGCTGGCGGATCGGCCAGGTCAACGGCGACCCCGACGTCTTCTGGCTGCAGAACGTCGCCACCGGCAAGTGCCTCGACGACTACGGCTACGGCCTCAACCAGGGCAACCCCATCATCCAGTACACCTGCCACATCGGCCTCAACCAGCAGTGGCGGATGGACTGGGACTACAACGGCGGCACCGCCCAGTTCCAGAACGTGAACAGCGGCATGTGCCTGTCCGTCGACGGCCTCAACACCAGCAACTACCGCCGTTTCGTGCAGAACCCCTGCTACGGCTTCAGCAACGAGCGCTTCGATCCCACCTACGTCGGCTGACGGGCGTTGCTCGCATGGTCCGGCCCCACCGGGCCGGGCCTGCCATCTCCCCCTCCTTCGTCGACCGTTCCCCGCGGCCGGGGCCGGCGTCGGTAACGGTTCGGTCAAGCCAGGCATCCTCCCCGACCGGCGGGCGTCTAAGAGCCACACAGGTCGAGGGGGAATAAGTTGAGCAAGCGAGCCGATTTCTACGACGCGCCGGCCCACGACTATCTGCGCTACTGGGACGGCCGTGACTACGAGAACGCCGCCGAGCAGGCCGCGATCCGTCGGCTGCTGCACGGCCGGCACTTCGACCACGCTGCCGACATCGGCGGCGGCTACGGCCGGCTTTGCGTGCTGCTGCAGGAGTTCGCCGACCGCGTGACGCTGGCCGAGCCCAGCAGCCGGCAGCTGGACATCGCCGCCACCTTCCTGGCCGACCATGCCCGTATCGAGCACCGCCAGATGCAGGCCGACGCCTTGGCCTTCGACGACGCCGCGCTGGATCTCGTCACCATGATCCGGGTCATGCACCACATTCCCGAGCCCAGCACCGAGTTCGCCGAGATCGCTCGGGTGCTGCGCCCCGGCGGCACTGCCGTGATCGAGGTTGCCAACCTTGCCCACGCCCGCAACCGCGTGCGCTATCTCCTGAAGGGGCAACGGATCCCGCACCTGCCGGTCGACATCCGCTCCCCCGAGAACCGGCATGACGAGGAGATCGCCTTCGTCAACCACAATCCCCACACCGTCATCGAGCAGCTGTCCCGAGCCGGCCTGCGCACCGAGCGCCTGCTCTCCGTCTCCAACCTGCGCAGCACCACCCTGAAGAAGGTGCTGTCGCACCGCGTCCACCTCGCCGCCGAGGTCGCCAGCCAGCGCATGCTGGCCCACACCTTCTTCGGCCCCAGCGTCTTCCTGTTGCTGCGCAAGGACTGACGGGTCCCGTGGTGAGGGGCCGGCTCGGGATCCTCCAGCACACCATCGACGGCGACGTGGATGCGGCGGTCGCCGCCCGCGAACAACCGTACGCGAACAAAAGGTGCGGCCACCGG
>DASWRQ010000317.1:0-9262 GCA_036403095.1 Kutzneria sp.
CTGGCCGACCCGCACGACCCGGACGCGGACGCCTTCGAGTACCTGCGCGGCCTGGCGATGGTGCTGACCGACCGGATGACTGTGTTCAACGTCCGCGACCTGGGCGAGCGCCAGCTGCACAAGGCGGCGGAGCGGATCGCGGACGTGCTGCGAGAGGTGAACGACAAGGTCAGCTGGCG
The DNA here is from genome assembly GCA_036403095.1 of Kutzneria sp. Lineage (GTDB taxonomy): Bacteria > Actinomycetota > Actinomycetes > Mycobacteriales > Pseudonocardiaceae > Kutzneria. Next base: position 180 of record DASWRQ010000317.1, read on the forward strand.
TTAGCGGATGTCGCGGCCCTTCCACAGGTCGCCGCCGCGGATGGAGCGCCACGCGGAGTCCAGCAGCAGCACGCCGAACGCGGCGTTGGCGGCTGGGGCGAGCACCGAGGTGGCGGTGGACATGTGACAGGCCCGCATGTACGAACGGTGCGTGGCGGACTGGGCGGCCCAGGCGGTGAGACCGGCGAGGCGGGCAAAGCCCTTGCCACGCAACGACATCAGCACCGGTGCGAGGCCGTAGCCGATGTGCAGCAGGCCGCCGAGCCCCAGCGCGGCGGCACCGGCGGCCGGACCGCCCACCATGGCCCCGCCGGCGACGCAGCTCTTGCGCTGGGATCGCCAGACCGCGCCGAAGGAGTCCAGCCCGGACGAGGTCAGCGAATCCAGGCCGTCCACGAGCCGGGTCCGGCCGCCGGCGTCGCGCACGGCGGTGGCGAACGCGACGTCGTCGGCCCGCTCGCCGGAGAGCGCTCGCCAACCCCCGACCTTGTCGTACGCAGACCGGCTGACCAGGATGCAGTGCCCGATGCCGACGGCCTTGCCGCGGCTGCCGTCCGGGCTGGCGGAGTCGAACAGCAGCACGTTGGTCGGGGCCAGCAACAGCCACCAGCCGCTGTTCGGCACGGTCGGCCGGCCCGGCGTGGTGATCAGGTCGGCGTCGTCGCGGTCGGCCGCGGCCAGCAGCTTGCCGAGCAGGTCGGGGGCCGATTCGGTGTCGGAGTCGACGAAGAGCAGCCAGTCGCCACTGGTCTCGGCCACGCCTCGGTACATGGCATGCACCTTGCCCGCCCAGCCCGGCGGCGGACCGTCGGTGCGGACCAGTCGCACCCGTGGATCGGCGTCCACGTGCTCCTGCACGATCTGCACGGTCCGGTCGGTCGACGCGTCGTCGACCACGACGATCTCCAGGTCGTCGTGCCGCTGGGTGCGCAGCGACGCCAGGCAGCCGTCGATGGTCCGCTCCTCGTCGCGCACCGGGATCACCACGCTGACCTTGCCCTTGTTCAGCGCCAGGTCCGGCAGCGGCTCCACCAGCCGCCAGTTCGCGATCGTGCGCGCGGCACGGACCGTGGACAGCGCGGCCAAGGCCGCCGACCCGAGAATCGCCCCCTTGTTCATGCCCTCCAGGCTGCCACAGCCGTCAGAGCTGCACGCCGGCCGCGCCGGCGCCGGTCGAAGGTTAGGGGTTTCACCGATGTTAGGGGGTGGCCCGCCACCCCAGAATCGGCGTGTGCGCACCTCGTACCCCACCGTGCCCGGAACCTTCCAGGTAGACCTGCGTGGCCTGGTCGACCTGCTGTCCCGGCACCTCTACCGCAGCCCGGACGTCTACGTCCGCGAGCTGCTCCAGAACGCGGTGGACGCGGTCGACGCGCGGCGGCGGCTGGAGCCGGGGGTGGCCGGCGCGGTCGAGATCGAGGTGGTCGAGCCGGCGGACGGCCCGCCGGAGGTGATCATCACCGACAACGGCATCGGCCTGACCGGCACCGAGCTGGTCGAGCTGCTGGCCACCATCGGCCGCAGCTCCAAGCGCGGCGACCGGTCGGCGCACCGGGACTACATCGGCCAGTTCGGCATCGGCCTGCTGGCCTGCTTCCTGGTCGCCGACGAGATCACGGTGGTGACCCGGTCGGCCAAGGACCCCGACGCCCGGGCGCTGCGCTGGCAGGGGCGGGCCGACGGCTCGTACGACATCACGCCGGTGGAGAGCGCTCTCCAAGCCGGTACCCGCGTGCACCTGCGGGCCCGGCCCGGCTCCGAGCACCGGCTCAGCCGGGGCCACGTGCTGCGCCTGACCCATCGCTATGGCGGCCTGCTGCCGCTGCCGATCCGCCTGGGCTCGACGGTGGTCAACGACGAGCTGCCGCCGTGGGAGCTGCCGGCGCTGACCATGGACCAGGAGCGGGAGAACGCTCTCTCGTACGCGCGCCGGGTGCTGGACCTCGACCCGCTGGACGCGATCCCGCTGCACGCCGACGGCGTCCGCGGCCTGGCCCTCGTGCTGCCCTACGAGCCGAGCCCGGCCGCACGGCAGGACCACCGCGTGTACCTGCGGCGGATGCTGCTGTCCGAGTCGGTCGACCGGCTGCTGCCGGACTGGGCGTTCTTCGTCCGCTGCGTGATCGACGTCGACAGCCTGCGCCCCAACGCCGCGCGCGACGGCTTCGCCGAGGACACGCGGCTGGACACCGTCCGCGAGCAGCTGGGCCGGTGCATCCGGGACCACCTGACCGACCTGGCCCGGATGTGGCCGTCCCGGCTCGCCGGCATCGTCGCCGTGCACCACGCCGGCATCTCGGCGCTGGCCGTCCATGACGAACAGTGCCTGCTGCTGTTCGCCGACTGGCTGCCGGTGGACACCTCGCTGGGGCGGATGACGCTGGGGGAGCACGCTCGTCGGTTCGGGGAGCTGCGTTTCGTGCGCCGCTGCGACGACTTCCGTCAGGTGGCGCCGATCGCCGCCGCGCAGGGTCGGTGCGTGGTCAACGGCGGTCCGGCAAACGTGTCCGCGCTGCTGGACCGGCTGGCCGCGCTGCGCCCGGAGCGCAAGATCGCCGAGTTGGACCCGACCGAGGTCGTCGACTCCTTCGCCGACCTGGCCGTGGCCGAGCAGGCCGAGGTCGCCGACCTGGTCCGACTCTCGGAGAGAGCTCTACGCCAGCACGGCGTCGGCGTGCAGGTGCGCGCGTTCGCGCCGACCCTGATGCACGCCACGTTCATCGCCGGCGAGGACTGCCGGGTCCGCCGGCAGTTCAGTGGGTCCATTGTGGACGGTCCGGTGGGTGCGGCGCCGGCTGCCCAGCTGTGCTTCAACTTCGCCAACGCGGCGGTGCGGGAGCTGGCCCGGCAGGCCCGGCAGGGGCAGATCTTGCGGGTCCGGCGGGCGGTGGAGCTGCTGTACGTGCAGGCGCTGCTGCTCGGCCACCACCCGCTGCACGACCGCGAGCTCAGTCTGCTCGACGACGTCGTCCTCGGTCTGGTCGAGGACCGGGGATAACGGGGCTTCCATCGGATGATGGGAGCTCTGTGGGGCACGTCGCCCGTCCCGGCCGCGGGTGGGGTCGGCCGGGGCGGGCGACGTGCCCCTTGCTCCATTGGTGCGACAGGGCGATTTCCCTTGCCCGGCAACGCACTGATCGGACCAGTCCACCGCTGACACAGAATTTCCCTTTTGGAGCAACGCTCATCGTGTCCTCACGTCCGGGTTATGACCCATCACCCGCACGGAGCAACGAGTTCTACGCAGCGCGCGTCCACAGCAGAACGGCGTCACACCACCCTGTTGAGGGACTGTGGAGGCCGGGAATGCCGGTGCTAGCCTCGGCTGGGCCGGCCGGCACCGCACGGTCCCGCTGACGTCGACCACAGACCCGACGCCGGGAAGTCCTCTTCTGCCAACGACCAACGATGGCGCACGTCCGCACGGTTGAAGGAGCTCGCATGACGACAACCCACCGCGCACGGCCGGTTCTCCGCAGCGACTACCAACGTTCCGTCGCTGAGTACTGGAACAACGAGAAGGATCCGGTCAACCTGCGGCTCGGTGACGTCGACGGCCTCTACCACCACCACTACGGGCTCGGGGCCTACGACCCCGCCGTGCTCGACGGGCCGGACGAGGCCGTGATCGCGGAGATGCACCGGCTGGAGACGGCCCAGGCCGAGGTGCTGCTCGACCACCTCGGCGACGTCGGGCCCAACGATGCCGTGCTGGACGCCGGCTGCGGCCGTGGCGGCACCAGCATCATGGCCAACCTGCGCTTCGGCTGCTACGCCGACGGTGTGACGATCTCCGAGACCCAGATGCAGTTCGCCAACGAGCAGGCCCGGCGCCGCGGCGTGTCGCACAAGGTGCGCTACCACTTCCGCAACATGCTCGACACCGGTTTCGAGGACGCCAGCCGCAAGGCCATCTGGAACAACGAGAGCACCATGTACGTCGACCTGCACCAGCTGTTCGCCGAACACTCGCGGCAGCTGGAGATCGGCGGCCGCTATGTCACGATCACCGGGTGCTACAACGATGTCACCGGTGGCCGGTCCAAGGCCGTCAGCCAGATCGACCAGCACTACACCTGCAACATCCACCCGCGCAGCGAGTACTTCAAGGCCATGGCGGCCAACAAGCTCGCGCCGATCGCGGTGATCGACCTGACCGCGGACACCATCCCGTACTGGGAGCTGCGTGAGCGATCCTCGGTGGCGACCGGCATCGAGGGCCCGTTCCTGCAGGCCTATCGCGAGGGCAGCTTCCACTATCTGCTGATCGCCGCGGACCGCATCGCCTAGCCCACAAGACAATCGAGGCCCGTGCCCCGCCGGGGCACGGGCCTTCGGCGCTGCGCTCGAACGGCTGCGAACACACAAAGAGGCCCACACCCCCAACGGGGTGTGGGCCTCTTTGTCCTACTAGGACTCCGCGTTGTGGTAACGCCGGCTGGTGGCGTGCCACTCGCGGCTGCCGCCGCACCAGGCCCAGGTGTCGGCCAGGAACCGTTGCAGCATGGGCGTTCCCTCCAGGTACAGGGCCGCCGCCTCGGTCACGAAGCCGTGCATCAGCTCGTTGTGGATCTCGACGGTGCGCTTGACCGCCTGCTGCCGGGACAGGCTCTCCTCCTCCATCAGCGCGATCGGCAGGCTGATGTCGTCGTCGGCCTCCTTGTCCATGGAGTGCAGGTCGTTCAGCAGCACGGCGGCCATGCCGGCCATGCAGAACGCCCGGCGCAGCCGCGGATGGTAGAACTCCTGCGCCGGCAGCTCGTAGCCGGCGATCGCGTCGACGAGGATCATCGGCGGCAGATAACTGTTGTGGTAGCGGTGCATGTAGTACTCCCACACCGCGGGCCGCCGCCCGGTCTGCCGCCAGCTGGCGTTCTGGTCCAGCGCCTGGAACAGGATGGCCATCTGGTGCTGGAACCGGCCCATCTGGGCCACGGTGGTGTACCGGGCCAGGTGCTCCATGCCGGTGCGGAAGGCCAGCGCGATCGGCTCCTCCTTGACGAACCGGTCCAGCTCGTGCCGGTAGCGCTGCGGCAGCGACACCGGGTCCACCACGCCGTACAGGACGCCGAAACGGGCCGCGGTCATCGCCGGGTCCGCGCCCATCTCCTCCTCGTCCAGGTAGTAGTCGTCGGAGGCCCACTCGGCCACGACCACCTTGGCCGCGGCCAGCAACCGGTCCGCGTCGTCGGTGCCGGGATGGGTGAGCATGATCAGCCGGCCGAAGCCGCACGAGCGCAGGTGGTCCAGCCGGCCCTCGTAGATGCCGACCTCGCCGGCCCACTCCACCATGCGCTCGTTGACCTCCTCGCCGAGCGCCGGGTTGTCGCGCACCGGCCCGGGGCAGAACAGCTCCGGCACCTCGTCGGAGTCGTCGTCGACGGCCGGCTCCGGCCGCAGCGCCGCCGGCTCGCGCGGCCGGTCGGCCAGCAGCAGCGGCAGCCGCGCGGCCGACATGCCCAGCAGGGACGGCTGCTCGGTGGGGAACACCAGACTCTGCGGTTCCGGTCCGTCCACGGTGAGCAGCGCCGACAGCGCCCCGGACGGCGCGGACCGCATGTCGGCCAGCACCGCCGCGGCCAACTCGGCCGGGTCACCGGACACACTCGGGGCAAGAAGCCGAGACATCAGGGACATGCCTGCCAGTAAGCCACAAGCCGTCGCCGCACACCGGGAAGTCCACTCGTATGTGCTACGGGTCGCGGGCCTGGATACCGCCGGAAGTGCGGTGCTGGAAGGAAATTCCCGTCACCCACCGTTCAACAGCGCGGTGCCCAGCGGCGTCAGGGCGTGCAGCACGGAGTTCGCGTACCGCTGGTTGGCCACGAGTCCGGCATCGCGCAGTACGGTCAGGTGCTCGCTGGCGGTGGCGGCGGAGACCAGCAGGCGGCGGGCGATCTCGCTGGTGGTGCTGGGCGCGCGCACGGAATGCAGCACGCCGGCCCTGGTCCGGCCCAGCAGCGCGACCACCCGTCCGGGCGCGGCCGGCCGGCTCACTTCCGGCTGCCACGCCGGGTAGACCAGCACGGGAGGCAGGCTCGGGTCGACCAGCGCCAGCGGCGTGCGCCGGCAGAAGTAGGACGGGACGAGCAGCAGGCCGCGCCCGTCCAGGTGCAGGTCCCGGTCCACCGGATACGGCGCGACGAGCACGTCGCCGGCCCGGCGCATGAACGGCTGGAAACCGGCGAGCATCGCCTCGGTGCCGCCGTCCAGCACGGTGCGCGCCCGCAGCCCGCGATCGGCCTCGACCTGCCGGCAGACCTCGGCCAGCGCGGCGCGACCGCCGTGCGGTGATACTGCCGGAGGGTGTCGCCGAGCATAAGGCCGCTACACAGGCGGCGGCGAGCAGCGAGACCGCGATAGCCAGCTTCACGGCACGAGCTTCTTCATCGCGATGCCGGTCGCGTCGGCGATGAGCTTGCGGCCGGCGGTGGACGTGGGGTCCTTGGGCGCGGTGAAGGCAGTGATCACCAGCGGCGCGTGGTTCGATGGCCAGACCACGGCGACGTCGTTGACCTCGCCCTTCGAGCCGCTGCCGGACTTGTCGGCGGCGGCCCAGTCCTCGGGCAGCCCGGCGCGGACCAGGTCGAGGCCGGTGGTGCTGGCCTTCATCCAGTTGATCAGCAGGTCCCGGCCGGCGGCGTCCAGGCCCTCGCCCGCGATCAGCGCGTACAGATCGGAAGCGAAGACCGGCGGCTTGGTGGTGTCGCGCTCGTCGCCGGGCGCGCCGTCGTTGAGCTCGGGCTCGAACCGGTCGAGCCGGGTGACGTTGTCGCCGAGGTTGCGGGCGAAAGCGGTGACCGCCTGCGGGCCTTTGAGCAGCTCGATCAGCAGGTTGTCGGCGGTGTTGTCGCTGACCTTCAGCGCCGCCTCGCACAGCTCGGACACCTTCATGCTGGTGTGCTGGGACGTGATCGGGGCGTACGAGAGGACCTTGGACCTGTCGTACTGGATCACCCGGTCCAGCAGCCCGGATTGTTGCTGCCGCAACTGAAGGATCGCCCCGACGACGAGCACCTTGTGCGTGGAGCACATCAGGAACCGCTCGTCGGCCCGATAGGCGACGCTGCGGCCGCTACCCGTGTCGAGCGCGTAGAAGCCGAGCCGGCCGCCGAACTTCTGTTCCAGCGCAGCCAGATCCGCATCCGGCACTGCCGCCGGCGACGACGTTGTCGACGATGGCGGCGTGGCCTCCGGGCTGCCGCCGCAGCTGGCGAGCGCGACGGCGAGCCCGCCGAACAGCAGCGTGCGACGAGGCAACGGCATGTGACCCCCAGGCGTCGAGGGGATCAGCCTACCGTGGTGATCAGGGGACGCCGCGAACGGTGACGCTGCCCAGCCCGGCCACCTCGACCCGCACCACCGACGGCCCGAACGGCACCGCCGCGGTGGCCGCGCCGGCGAGGATGACGTGCCCGGCGAGCAGCGGAAACCCCTGCCTGGCGGCGATACCGACCAGCTGCCGCAGGGCCCGGTACGGATGCCCGAGAATCGCAGCTGTCGAGCCGAACTGCACGTCCTTGCCGTTGACACTCAACCGCACGGCCCGGTTGGCCACATCGCCGATGGGCAGCCAGCCGCCGATGGCGAACAGGCCGCCGGACGTGTTGTCGGCGATCACGTCGGCCAGGTTGAACTTGAAGTCCCGGTAGCGCGAGTCGATGACTTCGACCGCCGGTGCGACGGCGTCCACCGCAGAAACGATGTCGGACAACGGATCCGCCGGGTCGACGTCCCGCCCGAGCCGGAACACGATCTCCGGCTCGACCCGGGGATGCACCAGAGTGGACAGTCGCACCTCGCCGCCGTCCTCGACGCGCATGGCGTCGGTGAGCTGGCCGACGATGATGTCGGAGACGCCCATCTGCACCATCTTGGCCCGGCTGGTGAAGCCGAGCTTGGTGCCGACGAGTCGTTCCCCGGACGCGAAACGCTGAGCCAGCACGGCATGCTGGATCTCGTACGCCTCATCGATGGAGATTCCGGCCGGCAGCTGAGGAGTCGCCTCGGTGTTGCGCTGGGCGTCGTGCAGCCGGACCGCGAGCGGCACCGTCGAGGTCGTCACGACGCCTTCCCCACCAGGTCGAGCGCCACGTCCACGATCATGTCCTCCTGTCCGCCGACCATGCGGCGCTTGCCCAACTCCACCAGGATCTCCCGCGTGTCCAGCCCGTACCGCTTCGCCGCCCGCTCGGCGTGCAGCAGGAAGCTGGAGTACACGCCGGCATAGCCCAGGGTCAGCGTCTCACGATCGACCCGGACCGGCCGGTTCTGCAGTGGCCGCACCAAGTCCTCGGCCGCGTCCTGCAACGCGAACAGGTCGCAGCCGTGGTTCCAGCCGAGAATGTCCGCCACCGCAATGAAAGCCTCGGCCGGGCAGTTGCCGGCGCCGGCGCCCTGTCCGGCCAGCGCGACGTCCACCCGGTGCGCGCCGTGCTCCACGGCGGTCACGCTGTTGGCCACCGACAGCGACAGGTTCTCGTGCGCGTGGATGCCGATCTGCGTGCCGGGTTCGAGCACCTGGTTGTAGGCGTCGACCCGCTCGGCCACGTCGTTCATCGTCAGCCGGCCGCCGGAATCCGTGACGTAGACGCAGTGCGCGCCATAGGATTCCATCAGCTTGGCCTGCTGGGCCAGCTTGGCCGGCTCGTTGAGATGGCTCATCATCAGGAAGCCGGCGACGTCCATGCCGTTCTCCCGGGCCCAGGTGATGTGCTGGGCGGAGATGTCGGCCTCGGTGCAGTGGGTGGCGATGCGGACGCTCGTCACGCCGAGATCCTTGGCGTGCTTGAGATCCTCGATCGTGCCGATCCCTGGCAGTAGCAACGTGGTCAGCTTCGCGTTCTTGACCGACTCGGCCGCGGCGGTGATCCACTCGGCGTCGGTGTGCGCGCCGAACCCGTAGTTGGCGCTGGAGCCGCCCAGCCCGTCGCCGTGCGCCACCTCGATCGCCGCCACGCCGGCGGCGTCCAGCGCGGTGACGATCTCCCGCACCTGCTCGACGGAGTAGTTGTGCGCCATGGCATGCATGCCGTCGCGCAGGGTCACGTCCTGAACGTAGATGTCGGTCATGCGATGCTCCC
>DASWRQ010000318.1:0-3633 GCA_036403095.1 Kutzneria sp.
AGCAGTCCGGGCACTGGTCGCATTACAACCACGACATGTTCCCGCCGATGGACGTGGGCGGCGAGCAGATGGTGTTGCGCCCCAGCCTGTGCCCGCACCACGCGCTGATCTATCGCTCACGGGCGCACAGTTACCGTGAACTTCCCTTGCGCATGGCGGAGATCGGCGGCATGTACCGGGCCGAGCTGTCCGGTGTGCTGGGTGGGCTGTCGCGGGTGCGGTCCATCCAGCTCAACGACGCGCACGTGTTCTGCACCCCGGACCAGGTTCTGGACGAGGCGCGGGCGGCGTTGGAGCTCATTCAGCGAGCACACCATGATCTCGGCATCAAGCCCGTGCGCTATCGACTGTCGCTGCGGGGCGACGGCGGCAAGTACGTGGATAATCCCGAGATGTGGCAACGATCCGAGGCGCTGCTACGGGAAGTCTTGTCCGATGTGGACCACGTGGAGGCGCCGGGCGAGGCCGCCTTCTACGGGCCGAAGATCGACGTCCAGATCGTCGACAGCGCGGAGCGGGAGTCCAGCATTTCCACCGTGCAGATCGATTTCCACCAGCCGGCGCAGTTCGACCTCAGCTACGTCGGGGCCGATTCCGCCCGGCACCGCCCGGTCATGGTGCACCGCAGCCTGATCGGCAGCATGGAACGGGCCGTGGCCCACCTGATCGAGGTGCACGGCGGCGCTTTCCCGGCGTGGTTCGCGCCGGTGCAGGTCGTCGTGCTGCCGGTGTCCGATGACGAGTGGGCGGCGGCTTCTGCCGTTGCCCAGCGGTGTATGGATCTCGGTCTGCGGGCGGAAGTCGTTGGCGTGGAACGGGGTTCTTTGGGCGCCCGGATTCGGGAGTCACGGTTGGCGCCGTACCAGGCGGTGATCGGGGCGAAGGAGGTGGCCAACGAGGAGGTCGCCTTGCGGCTGCGCGACGGTCACCGGCTGGACCCGATGCCTGTGGAGGAGGCGTTGGGGCGGATCGGTTCTTTGGTCGGGGCGCGGTCGTTGGCGTTGTGGGGCTAGGCTTCGAGCATGATCCGTCGTTGGAACCCGCCGTCGGTCGCCGCGCCGGCCGGGCAGTACAGCCATTTGGCGGCCGTGCCGGCCGGGCACGAGCTGGTGTTCGTGTCCGGCCAGCTCGGCCTGCGTCCGGACGGGATCTTGGCCGGTCCGGACGCGGAAACCCAGACACGGCAGGTGTTGGCCAACATCCGCGAGGTGCTGGCGGCGGCCGGCGGCGGGCCGGAGCACATCGTCAAGTTCCTGTCGCTGATCGCCGGGGTCGAGCACCTGGCCGGCAGCCGGGCGGCGCGGGCGGAGATCTTCGCCGAGTGGTACCCGGACGGGGACTTCCCGGCGCATTCGCTGATGGTCGTGACCCAGCTGGCGGCGCCCGAGTTCGCCGTGGAGATCGAGGCGGTGGCGGCGATTCCCGCAGTTTCGTAGAGCTGGATCCTGGAGCCCCGGTTCCCTAGAGCCCTATTCCTAGAGCCCGGTGAGGGCCTGGATGCCGAGGCTGCTGGCGGCGACGGCGATCCACAGCAGGCCGCCGAGCAGCAGCGGCCGCGCGCCGGCCTTGCGCATGTCGGCGAACCGCAGCGAGAGGCCGATGCCGGCCAGCGCCGTCGTGATCAGGAACGCGCCGAGCGTGGACAGCGCCGGGTGCCAGGAGTCGGGGATCAGGCCGGCGGTGTCGGTGGCCGCCGCGAGCACGAAGCCGATCAGGAACGCCGGCACGATCCGGTGCCACGGCAGGTGCACCTCGTCGTCCTTGCGGGCCTTGAGCCAGGCCAGCGCGATGACGATCGGGATGATCATCAGGCTGCGGGTCAGCTTCACCACGATCGCGTACGAGCCGGCGTCGCCGCCGTAGGCGTAGGCCGCCGCGACGACCGAGGAGGTGTCGTTGACGGCCGTGCCGGCCCAGAGGCCGAAGGCCTGCGGGCTCAGGCCGAGCAGGTGGCCGATCGGCGGGAACAGCAGCACCGCCGCGATGTTGAAGGTGAAGATCGTGCCGATGGCGTAGGCCGTCTCGGTGCTCTTCGGCTTGATCACCGCGGTGGTCGCGGCGATGGCCGACGCGCCGCAGATGCCGGTGCCCACGCCGATCAGGGTCTTGGTGTCCGAGCCGACCTTGAGCCACTTGCCCAGCAGCCAGGCTCCGCCGAGCGCGACCGCCAGCGTGCCGAGCATGACCGGCAGCGAGGACACGCCGACGTGCACGACCTGTTGCAGCGAGAGGCCCGTGCCCAGGACCACGATCGACAGCTGGAGCACGGTCTTCGAGGCGAAGGTGTAGCCCGGTGCAAGGCGGGTGGAGCGGAGCGGCTTGACGATGGTGGCCGCGAGGACGCCCAGGACGATCGCGAAGACCGGGCCGCCGACCACCGGGACCAGCAGGCCCAGGCCGGTGGCCGCGCCCGCGATGAGGAGGGTCACGGCCAGGCCTGGCAGCCGGGTCACGATGTGCGTCTGCGGTGCCGCGACTGCGGTGTGGGCCATGGCCGCCTCCTAATGTCCGTACATTTAAGCTACGAGATGTACGGACATTCGGCAACCGGTAGCGTTGAGTTCGTGGCGGGGCACACATTGGATCGGGCCGGATCGACACCGCTGTGGCAGCAGCTCCAGTCGGCGTTGCTGGATCGACTGTCGGCCGGAGAGTTCGCCGAGGCGTTCCCCGGAGAGCTTGCGCTGGTCGAGGAGTACGACGTCAGCCGATCGACCGTGCGGCAGGCCTTGCGGCAGCTCCGAGCCGATGGCGTGATCGTCGCGGAGCGCGGCCGGCAGCCCCGGGTCGCGGCGGTGCCGGAGATCCATCAGCCGTTGGGGGCGCTGTACAGCCTGTTCGCGTCGGTCGAGGCGGCCGGGTTGTCGCAGGACTCCGTGGTGCGGGTGCTGGACGTGCGGGCTGACGCGCTGGTGGCTGAGCGGCTGGGATTGGAGGGGTCGACGCCGCTGGTGTACCTGGAGCGATTGCGGCTGGCCGGCGATGAGCCGTTGGCGATCGACCGGGTGTGGTTGCCGGCGTCGATCGCGTCACCGCTGCTGACGGCGGATTTTCGGCACACGAGCCTTTACGGGGAGCTGGCGTCCCGGACCGGCATCCGGCTCGATGCGGGGCATGAGGATGTGCATGCCGTCATCCCGACAGCTGCTGAATCGTCGCAGCTCCACTGCCCTGCCGGGACCGCGTTGTTCGCGATCAATCGGTTGGGGTCGTCGCAGGGGCGGGCGGTTGAGTGGCGGCAGACGCGGGTGCGAGGGGATCGCTTTGCGTTGACGGCGGAGTTCACGGCGCAGTTTGGGTATCGGTTTAAGCAGCGGTGAGGTTTGGGGTGTGGCTCGCCGTGGTTGTCGGGTTGGATGGGGGTTTTTGGCGTGGCACGCGTGGATTTGGTGTGGAGCCTCTGAGCGATGGCACGAAGGGCAAAAGCAGGCAGGAAGGGCAGCCCTTCTTTAGTCAATTGGACGCCATCGCCCCCTCCACACAAAATCCACGCTTCTGGGTGCTGGCGGTCGGCGCGACCATCGGCGCGTTCCAGTTCGGACTGCTGTTCCTGGGCATCCACCTCGGCATGCCGGCCGGGTTGTCGTCGCTCGTGGTGCAGTCGCAAGCGGTGTTCACCATGGGCTTCGCCGC
>DASWRQ010000319.1:0-15287 GCA_036403095.1 Kutzneria sp.
GCCAAGGGCTATGCAAGTCACGGAGAGTCATGGTCTTTCGCCCTGGCGCTGCGGCTGGGCGCGTACGACCTGCTGCGCGATGATGGGGCCGAACCGGTGCTCGTGCTCGACGACGTGTTCGCCGAGCTGGACCGCAGGCGCCGGCAGCAGCTGGCCAAGGTGGCGGCCAATGCGGAGCAGGTGCTGGTGACCGCCGCGGTCGCCGAGGACGTGCCCGAGGAGTTGGCCGGCGCCCGATACCAGGTCCGCGACGGCGAGGTGAACCGTGTCTGATGAGCCCGCGGGCAATCCGCCACAAGGGGTACACATGACCGGCCCGTCTTACCCCACATCTGGGGATAAACCTGTGGATGATGTGGATAACTCGGTGACTCCGGGGCATCGGTCCACAGCGAAACCGGCCGGTAATGCGGCAAACAGTGCAAATCGGGCGGGATCTACCCCCAGCCCATCACCCGAAGGTGGACAAGCCGAAAGAGTGATCGACGGGCTGCCGCCGGGCCTGACCGGATCGGACCTGGCCCGCGCGGCCCTCGCTGCGGCCCGCGAGGCGACCAAGGCCCGCAAGCCGACGAAGCGCTCGGCGGCCGCCGTCAACCGCGGCCGGCGGCGGCGCTGGTCGGGGTCCGGGGCGGATGATCGGGACCCGCAGCCGCTCGGTCGGCTGGTCTCCCGGATGGCCAAGGACCGGGGGTGGAACGAGCAGCTCTCCGGCGGCCAGGTGTTCGCGAAGTGGCCGCAGCTGGTCGGCGCCGAGGTGGCCCAGCACGCCACGCCGGTGACGCTGCGTGATGGTGAACTGCTGGTACAGGCCGAGTCGACGGCGTGGGCCACCCAGCTTCGGCTGCTCCAGCGCCAGCTGCTCCAGCAGATCGCCAAGGGCGTCGGCCCGAACGTGGTCAAGCGGCTCAAGGTGCAGGGTCCGTCCGCGCCCAACTGGCGATTCGGCCCGCTGCATGCCCCAGGTCGCGGCCCACGTGACACCTACGGCTGACACGGCATGTTTCATGTGAAACACGGCAGCGGCGAAATCACGGCTTTCGGAGACGAACGTAGCCGGACCGAGTGACATCCCCAGCCCGGCGGACCCTCACTCGTTCACTTCCGGGCTTCTGTGACGTTCTGAGGCGGGTCCTAGCCGCCTTTTGGGCGGGGTCGCCCGGTATACTTTCTTGAGGATGTGAGCACGGCAGCGCTGGACGGTCCGTCCGCGCAGGCTCGCACACCAGTCCTGCGTGGCGTCCCAGAGGGAGACAGCAAAGCTCGTGGCTGCCAACAACAACGCTGAGTACAGCGCCAAGTCCATCTCCGTGCTCGAGGGCCTCGAGGCGGTTCGCAAGCGGCCGGGCATGTACATCGGCTCCACCGGCGAACGCGGTCTGCACCACCTCATCTGGGAGGTCGTGGACAACTCGGTCGACGAGGCGATGGCCGGCCACGCCACCAAGGTCGTGCTGGTGCTGCGCGCCGACGGCGGCGTGGAGTGCATCGACGACGGTCGCGGCATCCCGGTCGACGAGCACCCGGTGGAGAAGAAGCCGGCCGTCGAGGTCGTGCTCACCACGTTGCACGCCGGCGGCAAGTTCGACAGCGACTCCTACGCGGTGTCCGGCGGCCTGCACGGCGTCGGTGTCTCCGTGGTCAACGCGCTGGCGAGCAAGCTCCGGGTGGAGATCAGGCGGGACGGCTTCGTCTGGCGGCAGACCTACGAGCACTCGGTGCCGACCGGCCCCCTGGAGAAGGGCGAGCCGACCGACGAGACCGGCACCATCATCACGTACTGGGCCGACCCGACCATCTTCGAGACCACCGAGTACAACCTGGAGACGGTGTCCCGCCGGCTGCAGGAGATGGCGTTCCTGAACAAGGGGCTGACCATCGTGGTGCGCGACGAGCGGGTGGCCGAGGTCGACGCCGAGGCGGACGCCGACGGCCAGGTGGCGCGGGTGAAGGAGCAGACCTTCCACTACCCGGGCGGTCTCGAGGACTTCGTCCGGCACATCAACAAGACCCGCGAGGCGCTGCACGAGAAGGTCGTCGCGTTCGACGCCAAGGGCGAGGACCTCGAGGTCGAGATCGCCATGCAGTGGAACACCGGCTACTCGGAGTCGGTCTACACCTTCGCCAACACGATCAACACCCATGAGGGCGGCACCCACGAAGAGGGCTTCCGCGCCGCGCTCACCCGGGTGGTGAACGAGTACGCGAAGGACAAGAAGCTGGTCAAGGAGAAGGACGGCAACCTCTCCGGCGAGGACATCCGCGAGGGCCTGGCCGCCATCGTCTCGGTCAAGCTCAAGGAGCCCCAGTTCGAGGGCCAGACCAAGACCAAGCTCGGCAACACCTCGGCCAAGTCCTTCGTGCAGAAGGCGTGCAACGAGTGGATCGCCGACTGGTTCGACCGGCACCCGGCCGAGGCCAAGATCATCATCAACAAGGCGGTGTCCTCCTCGCAGGCCCGGCTGGCCGCGCGCAAGGCCCGTGAGCTGGTCCGCCGCAAGGGCGCGCTGGACATCGGCGGCCTGCCCGGCAAGCTCAAGGACTGCCGGTCGACCGACCCCGAAGAGTGCGAGATCTACATCGTCGAGGGCGACTCGGCGGGCGGCTCGGCCAAGGAGGGCCGGGACTCCATGTACCAGGCGATCCTGCCGATCCGAGGCAAGATCATCAACGTGGAGAAGGCACGCATCGACCGCGTGCTGAAGAACACCGAGGTGCAGAGCATGATCACTGCCTTCGGCACCGGCATCCACGACGACTTCGACCTCAGCAAGCTCAAGTACCACAAGATCGTGCTGATGGCCGACGCCGACGTGGACGGCCAGCACATCCGGACGCTGCTGCTGACCCTGCTGTTCCGCTTCATGCGACCGCTGATCGAGCACGGGCACGTCTACCTGGCGCAGCCGCCGCTGTACAAGATCAAGTGGCAGCGCGGCGTCGAGCCGGAGTACGCCTACTCCGAGCGCGAGCGCGACGGCCTGATCGAGACCGGCCTCGCGGCGGGCAAGAAGATCGGCAAGGAAGACAGCATCCAGCGCTACAAGGGCCTCGGCGAGATGAACGCGCAGGAGCTGTGGGAGACCACGATGGACCCGGCCAACCGGGTGCTGCTCCAGGTGACCATGGACGACGCGGCCACCGCCGACGAGCTGTTCAGCGTGCTGATGGGCGAGGACGTCGAGGCCAGGCGGTCCTTCATCACCCGCAACGCCAAGGACGTCAAGTTCCTCGACGTGTGACGTCCCGGCCCTTCGCCTGCTTGCCCATGCGTGAAAGGAACTCCTAGTCGTGACCGAAACCTTGCCGCCCGACAACCACGGGCGGACCGAGCCGGTCGACATCCAGCAGGAGATGCAGAACTCCTACATCGCGTACGCGATGAGCGTGATCGTCGGTCGCGCGCTGCCCAACGTGTACGACGGCCTCAAGCCGGTGCACGTCCGGGTGCTGTACTCGATGTACGACTCCGGTTTCCGGCCGGACCGCGGCTACAACAAGTGCGCCCGCGTCGTCGGCGACGTGATGGGCAACTACCACCCGCACGGTGACTCGTCGATCTACGACGCGCTGGTGCGGCTGGCCCAGCCGTGGGCGATGCGCTACCCGCTGGTCGACGGCCAGGGCAACTTCGGCTCGTCGGGCAACGACCCGGCCGCCGCCATGCGGTACACGGAATGCCGGCTCACCCCGTTGGCCATGCACATGCTGCAGGACATCGAGGAAGACACGGTCGACTTCCGGGACAACTACGACGGCCGGATCCAGGAGCCGATCGTCCTGCCGTCCCGGGTGCCCAACCTGCTGATCAACGGCAGCGCCGGCATCGCGGTCGGCATGGCCACCAACATCCCGCCGCACAACCTGCGCGAGGTCGCGTCGGCGGTGGTGTGGGCGCTGGAGAACCCCGAGGCGCCGGACGAGGAGACGCTGGAAGCGGTGATGGCCCGGATCAAGGGCCCCGACTTCCCGACCCACGGCCTCATCCTGGGCATCCGCGGCATCGAGGACGCCTACCGCACCGGCCGCGGCTCCGTGCGCATGCGCGCGGTGGTCGAGGTGGAGGAGGACAACAAGGGGCGGACCATTCTGGTCGCCACCGAGTTGCCCTTCCAGGTCAACCCGGACAACCTGGTGGAGAACATCGCCACCCTGGTCCGCGACGGCAAGCTCGCCGGCATCGCCAACATCGCCGACGAGTCCAACAGCCGGACCGGCATGCGCATCGTGGTCACGCTCAAGCGGGACGCGGTGGCCAAGGTCGTGCTGAACAACCTGTACAAGCACACCCAGCTCCAGCACACGTTCGGCGTCAACATGGTCTCCCTGGTCGACGGCGTGCCGCGCACGCTGCGGCTGGACCAGATGATCCGGCTGTACGTGAAGCACCAGATCGAGGTCATCGTCCGGCGCACCCGGTACCGGCTGCGCAAGGCCGAGGAGCGGGCCCACATCCTGCGCGGCCTGGTCAAGGCGCTCGACCAGCTGGACGAGGTGATCGCGCTGATCCGCCGGTCGCCGACCGTCGAGGAAGCCCGGATCGGCCTGATCGAGCTGCTCGAGGTCGACGAGATCCAGGCCAACGCCATCCTGGAGATGCAGCTGCGCCGGCTGGCCGCCCTGGAGCGGCAGAAGATCGTCGACCAGCTGGCCGAGATCGAGATCGAGATCGCCGACCTCCAGGACATCCTGGCCAAGCCGGAGCGGCAGCGGACCATCGTCCGCGACGAGCTGATGGAGATCGTCGGCAAGTACGGCGACGACCGGCGCACCCGGATCCTGCCGTTCGACGGCGATGTCTCGATGGAAGACCTCATCGCCGTCGAGGACGTGGTCGTCACCATCACCCGCACGGGTTACGCGAAGCGGACCAAGACCGACCTCTACCGCTCGCAGAAGCGCGGCGGCAAGGGCGTGCAGGGCGCGGCGCTGAAGCAGGACGACATCATCGCCCACTTCTTCGTCTGCTCCACGCACGACTGGATCCTGTTCTTCACCAACATGGGCCGGGTCTACCGGGCCAAGGCCTACGAGCTGCCCGAGGCCAACCGCAACGCCCGCGGCCAGCACGTGGCCAACCTGCTGGCGTTCCAGCCGGGCGAGGAGATCGCCCAGGTCATCGAGATCCCCAACTACGAGGTCTCGCCGTACCTGGTGCTGGCGACCAAGACCGGCCTGGTCAAGAAGTCGCGGCTGGCCGACTTCGACTCCAACCGGTCCGGCGGCCTGATCGGCATCAACCTCAGGGAGGACGACGAGCTGGTCGGCGCCGTGCTCTGCGCGGCCGAGGACGACCTGCTGCTGTTCTCCGCCGACGGGCAGTCCATCCGGTTCCACGCCACCGACGAGACGCTGCGGCCGATGGGCCGGGCCACCTCCGGCGTGCTGGGCATGCGCTTCAACACCGGCGACGAGCTGCTGTCCATGGGCGTCGTGCAGCCGGACAAGTTCGTGCTGGTGGCCACCGACGGCGGCTACGCCAAGCGGACGCCGATCGACGACTACCCGATCCAGGGCCGCGGCGGCAAGGGTGTGCTGACCATTCAGTACGACCGCAAGCGTGGCAGGCTGGTGGGCGCGCTGATCGTCGACGAGGACGACGAGTTGTACGCCATCACGTCTTCTGGTGGAGTGATCCGTACCAGCGTTGTGCAGGTGCGCAAGGCCGGTCGGCAGACGAAGGGGGTGCGGCTTATGAACCTCGACGAGGGCGGCACCCTGATGGGTGTGGCACGCAACGCCGACGAGCCCACCGACGTCTCCGGAGAGGACGACCAGACCTCCGCCCCGGACGCGACCGAGTAAGGCACGGCCGGAACCACACCGACAAGCTGACTGAGGACCTCTCGTGACAACTCCGGAGAACCCGGAACAGCCGGACGCCAAGACCGAGCCGGAGGGCGAGGTCGAGAAGAAGTCCGTGGCGACCGAGGAGGCCCCGGCCGAGCCGGAGCAGCCGGCGGCCGCGGCCGAGCCGGCGACCAACGGCGCGACCAGTCACGAGCAGGAGACCGCCAAGTTCAGTGCCGGGGAAGCCGCCGCCGCTCCGTCTCCGTCGGAGCCGGCGGCCCCCTCGGCGCCGCCGCCGTGGCAGCGGGTCACCGCCGACAACGCGGCGGCCGCCGCCGCGTCGGCCGGGACCATCGCCTCCACCGCGTACGAGAACGAGCCGGTCGACACCAGCTCCCAGGCCACGACCAACTTCCGCCCGGTCACGCCGCCCGAGCCGATGGCCAACCCGCTCGACTCGCCGACGGTGACCACCCGGACCTCGGTCAACCTCGGCGGGCCGACGTCGACCCCGCCCCGGGGCACGCCCGCGCCCACCGCGCTGCGTCGCCCCGGCCGCGGACCGCGGCGGGCCAGCCTGCAGATCAAGCGCGTCGACCCGTGGTCGGTGCTCAAGCTGGCCCTGGTCCTCGGCTTCGCCATGTTCCTGGTCTGGATGGTCGCCGTCGGCGTGCTGTACAGCGTGCTCGGCGGCATGAACGTGTGGACCAAGCTCAACGGCACCTACAACGACCTCGTGCAGGGCGGTGACACCAGCGGCGGCGACCTCATCAGCGCCGGCCGCGTCTTCGGCATCGCCGCCGTGGTCGGACTGGTGAACGTGATCCTGTTCACGGCCATGGCCACCGTCAGCGCCTTCATCTACAACGTGTCCGCTGACCTGGCCGGCGGCGTCGAGGTGACCCTCTCCGAGCGGGAGTAGACCCGGTTTGGATCAGGGGAGAGGGGTGCGGTAATCTCTTCTCCCGTAAGGGCCCATAGCTCAGGCGGTTAGAGCGCTTCGCTGATAACGAAGAGGTCGGAGGTTCAAGTCCTCCTGGGCCCACGGAACCGATTGGGTTTGGTGTGCCTGGAAGCGAAGCTTCCAGGCATTTATCGTTTCCGGTGACTGTGGGGCTCCGCCCCACGCCCCGCAGAGGGGGCTCCGCCCCCTCGGACCCCCGAGTCGGGCTCGGCTGCGCCGTCGCCCTTCCGATCGTGGGGGTGCGCTGGAGGCGGGTGGCTGGTCGGGGTGCACGTGTATGTTGGGGACTACCTGTCCTTGTTGTAGGGGTGGCAAGCGCCAAGGAGGCGACTCGACGTGAAGAAGCTCATCGCGCTCGTGGCTGTGGCCGGGGTCGTGCTGTTCATCGTGCGGCGGCAGCGGTCCGCGAAGGCCGAGGCCGACCTGTGGCGCGAGGCGACGGCTCCGACCGACTGAGGTCGACCGAACAGAGGGGTCCGACGGCCAGCGGGTCGCGACCCCCAGGGGACATAGCTCAATTGGCAGAGCACCGCCTTTGCAAGGCGGGGGTTAGGGGTTCGATTCCCCTTGTCTCCACGCGCGAGTGGGCGAGGTGTGCTGGACGCGTTGCGTCCTAGCCCGCCTCGCCCGTTGTGTTTTCTGGGGCTCTCGCCCCAGACCCCACGGCAGGGCGGGCTTCGCCCCCCTGCACCCCCCGGGCTCGGCTGCGCCGTCGCCCTCTTGGTCACCTCAGTTACCCGTCCCTCCGTCGTTGGTGGGGTGGGGGGTTCTGGTTGACTGCGCGCCTATGAAGAACGCTGTGTTGGGTGCTGGGGTGCTGGCGGCTGTTGTTGTTGGTGTGGCGGGGTGTTCGTCGCCGCAGGCGGCGCCGGGGACAGCTGCGCCGGCGCCTACCACCACGAGCAAAGCGGCTACCTCGACCAGTGCGGCGGTGCCGGGGGAGCCGGTGCCGGTTGGTGCGGGGCAGTGTCCCTATCTGGCCTCGTCGTTTGTGGAGGATGCGAACGGGGAGAAGGTCACGAAGGTGATGCTGTCGGCGGACAAGCCGCATCCGGCATGCTTCTTCTACAGCTTCGGCAATGACAAGCAGATGACAGTGCAGGTGTACGTGGGGGACGCGGGGTCGGCCACGGCGCTGGTGAACAAGGCGGCGCCGATTGACACGTCGGACAAGGCGGAGCTGCCGGGTGGCTGGGCCGGGGGGTCGGAGGCGACGTCCGGTGGGGCCGTTTATGCGGTGTCCAAGGCGGGCGCGGCCGTTGTGGTGACCACGGACCAGAAGCAGACGATCAAGGCCAAGCAGGTGGCCAAGCAGGCGATTGCCGCCCTCGGCTTGTGAGTGAGGGCGGCAATCGAGGTGCTGCTGTTGGTCAGTGGTGCACGGCCTGGGCGGCGTTGGCGCCGGTGATGGCGCGGACCTCCATCTCGGCGTACTTGGCCTCGTCGGCCTTGTCCTTGCTCAGCACGGTGCCGAGGTAGCCGAGCAGGAACGACAGCGGGATGGAGACCAGGCCCGGGTTGCTCAGCGGGAACCAGTCGAAATGGGCCGAGGGGAAGATCGACGTCTTCGCGCCGGACACGACCGGGGAGAAGACGATCAGACCGACCGTGATGATCACGCCGCCGTAAATGCTCCACAGCGAGCCGCCGGTGTTGAACCGCTTCCAGAACAGCGTGTACAGGATCGTCGGCAGGTTGGCCGACGCGGCGATGGCGAAGGCCAGCGCCACCAGGAAGGCCACGTTCTGGCCGTTGGTGGCGATGCCGCCGACGATGGCGACCAGGCCGATCACCACCGCGGCCCAGCGGGCCACCTTGACCTCGGACGTGGCCGCCGCCCGGTCACCCTTCTTGATCACATTGACGTAGATGTCGTGGGCGAACGACGCCGACGCGGTGATGGTCAGGCCGGCGACGACGGCCAGGATGGTCGCGAAGGCGACAGCGGCGATCAGGCCGAGCAGGACCGGGCCGCCCAGCGCCAGCGCCAGCAGCGGGGCCGCCGAGTTGACCTTGCCGGGCGCGGCGTTGATCGTCTCCGGGCCGACGAGTGCGCCGGCGCCGTAGCCGAGCACCAGGGTGAACAGGTAGAAGATGCCGATCAGCACGATCGCCCAGACCACCGAGCGCCGGGCCTCCTTGGCCGTCGGCACCGTGTAGAAGCGCATCAGCACGTGCGGCAGGCCGGCGGTGCCCAGCACCAGGGCGATGCCCAGGGACAGGAAGTCCAGCCGCGAGGTGCCGGTGGCGCCGTACTGCTTGCCCGGGCCGAGCAGCGCCTCACCGGTCTTGCCGCCGTGCGCGACGGCGTCGCCGAGCAGCGCCGACAGGTTGAAGCCGTAGCGGCCGAGCACCCAGACGGTCATCACGAAGGCGCCGATGATGAGCAGCACCGCCTTGATGATCTGCACCCAGGTGGTGCCCTTCATGCCGCCGACCAGCACATAGGTGATCATGATGACGCCGACCACGGCCACCACCAGGGCCTGGCCGGCCGTGCTGGACACGCCGAGCAGCAGGGCGACCAGGCCGCCGGCGCCGTTCATCTGGGCCAGCAGGTAGAAGAACGAGACGGCCAGCGTGGAGATGGCCGCCGCGGTGCGCACCGGGCCCTGCTTCATCCGGAAGCTGAGCACGTCGGCCATGGTGAACCGGCCGGTGTTGCGCAGCAGCTCGGCCACCAGCAGCAGCGCGACCAGCCAGGCCACCAGGAAGCCGATGGAGTACAGGAAGCCGTCGTAGCCGTAGATCGCGATGGCGCCGGCGATGCCGAGGAACGACGCCGCCGACAGGTAGTCGCCGGACAGCGCGATGCCGTTCTGCGGGCCGGTGAACGCGTGGCCGGCGGCGTAGAAGTCGGTCGCCGTCTTGGTGCTCCGGCTGGCCCGGAACACGATCACCAGGGTGATCAGCACGAACACGGCGAAGATGGAGATGTTCAGCGTCGAGTTGCTGCCCTCGACGCCCGCGGCCAGTGCCTTCACGGTTGCTCCCCCTCGATCTCGTGCCGGATCTGCTCGGCGGCGGGGTCGACGACCCGGTTGGCGAACCGGACGTACAGGCCGGTGATCACGAACGTCGAGACGAACTGGAGCAGGCCGAACACCAGCCCGACGGTGATGTTGCCGAACAGCTTTGTCGACATGAAGCCGTGGGCGTAGTCGGCGAGCAGGACGTACAGCAGATACCAGGCCAGGAACAGACCGGCCATCGGGAACACGAAGCCGCGCAGCCGGCGGCGCAGCTCGGCGAAGTCAGGACTGGCCTGAACCTCGCTCCAGTCCGTCGCGGCCGGCGTCGGCGCGGCGGCGGAGTCTTCGGTGGTGCCCACGGCAACCTCCCGGACGGGGGTAGTTACCCGCCGCAACCTAGGAGATCCAGATCACATCGGCAGCCCTCAATCGGGCATAAGCGACCAGCGGGGCGACCGGGCCCTGGGAACGGTGTCGTTTCCGCGATGAACGGCGTCGGGGCCGGGGCCGGACGGGCAAGCGCCCCGACCCTGCTGCTCAGCGGGCCGGGGCGTCGCGGCCTACTTCTTGTCCGCGGTCCGCGGGGCCTCATGGCCGTTGCGGGCCGGCTCGGGCACGTGCACCGAGCCCGGGGCGTCGTCGCGCACGTCCTGTAGCCGCACCTCGCGCGGCCGTCGGGACAGCACCACTACCGTCGCCGCGCCGCCGGCCAGCACCAAGCCGACCAACCACGGCCAGCGGCGTCGCCGCCGGGGCCTCGGGTCCACGGTGTTGGCCAGGTCCTCGGCGACCTTGCGGGCCTGCTTGCGGATCTGGTCGGCGTTGCGCACAGCCTCGGCCCGCGCCTTGCCGGTGGTCCGCTTCAGGTCCTTGCGTGCCTGGTCGGCGGTCCGCCGGAGATCCCGGCGGGCCTGCTTGGCCATCTTGCGGGCGGCCTTGCGGGTCGGTTTGAACTCCTCGTTGGCGAAATCCACCAGTTCGTGGGTCCGCTCGATGCCGGCCTGACCCGCGCGGGCGGCCTTGCGGCGGGCGGCACGCACCGCCCGGCCGACCGCCTCGCCCGCCTTCGCGCCGGCCTCGGTCATGGTCTCGACCTCGTCCATCTGCTGCTCCAAGCCCTGTCGATCGGGACGATCTGACCGAACCAGTCTGCCCCTCCCGTCACGATCCCGCCGTGGATGGCACGATGGCATCGTGGCTGACAACGACATCGTCGGGGCGACCCTGCACACCACGCAGGGCGACATCCGCCTCTACCTCTTCCCGAACCACGCCCCGAAGACCGTCCGCAACTTCGTCGGGCTGGCCGAGGGCACCAAGGACTACAAGACCCAGAACGCCAAGGGCGAGAACTCGGGTCCGTTCTACGACGGCGCGGTGTTCCACCGCGTCATCTCCGGCTTCATGCTCCAGGGCGGCGACCCGACCGGCACCGGCCGCGGCGGCCCCGGCTACCAGTTCGAGGACGAGTTCCACTCCGAGCTGGTCTTCAACAAGCCGTACCTGCTGGCCATGGCCAACGCCGGTCCCGGCACCAACGGCTCGCAGTTCTTCATCACGGTGGGCCCGACCCCGCACCTCAACCGCCGGCACACCATCTTCGGCGAGGTCCGCGACGAGGAGTCCCGCGCGGTGGTCGACAAGATCGGCAACGTGCCGACCGACCGCAACGACCGGCCGCTGACCGACGTCGTCATCGAGAAGATCACGATCGACTACAGCTGACATGACCGCGCCGTACGGGCAGCCGACCGACGCGCTGCCCGCGTGCTACCGGCACCCAGGCCGGCACACCGGGCTGCGCTGCACCCGGTGTGACCGGCCGACCTGCCCGGAATGCCTTCGGGACGCCTCGGTCGGCCAGCAGTGCGTCGAGTGCGTCAACGACGGTCGGCGGAACTCCCGCCAGGCGGTCACCTGGGCCGGCGCCCGAATGGTCAGCCGACCCGTGCTCGTCTATCTGCTGATCGCGGCCAACGTGGCCGTCTATGCGATCACCGCGCTGCAGGCCGGCAGCTTCGCCTACAACAGCAACTCACCGCTGTTCGCCGAGTGGGTGACCTGGCCGCGCGCGGCCGTGGTCAACGGCCAGTGGTGGCGGGTGGTCACCGGCGGTTTCCTGCACTACGGCTTCATCCACATCGCGGTCAACATGCTGTCGCTGTGGGTGCTGGGCCGAGACCTGGAGCGGGTGCTCGGCCGGGCGCGGTTCGCCGCGGTGTACTTTCTGTCGCTGATCGGCGGCTCGATCGCGGTGATGCTGTTCTCCGACCCGGACACCGGCGCGGCCGGCGCGTCCACCGCGCTGTACGGCCTGATGGGCTGCTACCTGGTAGCCGTGGTGCGGCTCAAGCTCAACCCGCGACCCATCCTGTTCACCCTCGCGGTGAACGTGTTCCTCACGTTCAGCCTGCCCGGTATCTCCGTCACCGGGCACTTCGGCGGCCTGGTGGTCGGCGCGATCGCGATGGCCGCGCTGGTCTACGCGCCGCAGAAGAACCGCACGTGGTGGCAGGTCGGCGTGCTGGCGGCGCTGTTGCTGGTGCTCGTGCTGATCTACGTGACCAGGGCGGCGCAGCTGGCCTCAGCCCTGGGGCCAGGGACGTAGCGCCTGGAGCTGCTCGACGACGTCGGCCGGATCCTCACCGAGGTCCAACTTGCCGAAGATGATCAGGCCGTCGTCGTGCAGCACCGTCAGCTCGACGGTCGCGGTGACGCGGCCCAGCCGCCGGCCGTGGACCAGCCGGACCCGCACCTCTGGCCAGGTCCAGCTGCGGCTGGAGAACAGGCCGCGAACCGTCACACCCTGCTCGTCGGCGCGCAGCCGCGGCCGGGCCAGCGTGCCGAACAGCGAGATCGCCGCCAGCATCAGCGCCGCGACGGTCAGCAGCACCCGGCCGGCCGGGTCGTTCCCGACGAACACCAGCAGCACGGCGACCGCGGTCAGCACCCAGCCGATGCCGACCAGCGGGGCCTGCGGGGCCCAGCGGTGTTCCGTGGTCAGGGGCTCGGTCATGGGCACGCTCCGGCGCTTGTGCTTTATTGCGCAAAGTTGTCCACAGGAGTTGTCCCCACTGGGGATGACTTACACGCATGTCGTTCGATGACCGTGCGGTGAACTGGGGAAACGACGGGCTAACAGACAACGACCCGGACGTGTCACGCCCGGGTCGTTGTCACGTTGGGTGAACGGTCAGCGCCACCGCATCGTCATCAGCAGACCGATGATCATCAGCGCGAAGCCGATCAGGAAGTTCCACGACCCGAGGGACTCCATCACCGGAATGCCGGTCGGCACCAGGTAGTACGCCACCAGCCATGCCAAGCCGAGCAGCATCATGCCGAGCATGACCGTCACGTACACCGGGTGGGACGGGCCGACCGCCTTCACCTTGACCGCCGTGCGCCGATCAGTCGGCGGCGTGTAGACGGTCTTCTTGCGGACCTTCGACTTGGGCATCTTTCCTCGCCTGACCTCGCGCGCTGAAGCATCGGTGGCTGCGCGGGCAACCACTGCCAGGGGTAACACGTTAACGTAAACGAGGATCCCAGCGAACCACTAGTTGAGGTCAGGGGCACAGGAGGGTTTCACGTGAGCTACGACCCGCCGCCGGCAGCGGGACGGCCGGCCGGTTGGCGTCCCCGGCCTGCGCCCGAACAGCCCACCGCGTTCCTCCCGAAGATCGACGTGCTCCAGCCGAGCCCACGGTTCATCCCGGAGCCGGACGAGGAGGACACCGGCTGGATCGAGGACGACGACCAGCTCGAGTCGCCGCCGCCGCCCAAGGACACCGCCCGCCGGGTGGTCCGCTCGTTCGGCGAGCTGTTCATCACCGCCGGCCTGGTGATCCTGCTTTTTGTGGTCTACGAGGTCTACTGGACCGACCTGATCTCGGCCGGCAAGCAGAACCAGGCCACGTCCTCGCTCGACACCCAGTGGAAGGACCAGGACACGGTCGGCGGCGGGCCGCAGCGCGGCACCCACTACGACCTGGCCGAGGGCAAGGGCTTCGCCAAGCTCTACGTGCCGGCGCTCGGCGCCGACTACCATTTCACCATCGTCGAGGGCACCACCGACGCCGACCTGGACATCGGCCCCGGCCACTACATCGGCAGCGCGCTGCCCGGCCAGCCCGGCGACTTCGCGGTCGCCGGCCACCGGGTCGGCAAGGGCGCGCCGTTCAACGACCTGGATCTGATCAGCTCCTGCGACGCCATCGTGGTGGAGACCGAGACCGACTGGTTCGTCTACCGCATGCTGCCGACCGCCGACGAGGTCGCCGGCTGGGCCACCGGCAAGGGCGCGCAGCCGCAGTGCAAGGGCGTCGCCCCGCTCGGCGGACCGTACGCCGGGCTGGTCGGGCAGGAGACGGTGCTGCCGTCCCAAGGCGACGTCATCGCCCCCGTGCCGCACCAGGCGAACCTCCAGCTGCCGGCCGGCCAGCAGGCCTCGCTGATGACGCTGACCACCTGCACGCCGAAGTTCTCCGCGTCGCACCGGCTGATCCTGCACACCGTGCTGACCAACCAGTACCCGAAGGACCCGAAGCACCCGGAGCAGGTTCCGCCGGCGCTGAAGGAGACCGACTGACGTGTACGGCTGGATCTGGCGGCACCTGCCGGGACCGACCGCGGCCAAGGTCGCGGAGGCGGTCGTGCTGGTGCTGGGCATCGTGGCCCTGCTGATGCTCGTCGTGTTCCCGTGGGTCGAGCCGCTTCTGCCCTTCAACCAGGTGACAACGGGGTAGTTTCACATCATGCGCGTCCTGGTCGTCGACAACTACGACAGCTTCGTCTACAACCTCGTGCAGTATCTGGCCCAGCTCGGCGCCGAGTGCGTCGTGCGGCGCAACGACGTCGTGCAGCTGTCCGACGTCGACGCCGCCGACGCCGTGCTCATCAGCCCGGGCCCCAGCACGCCCGAGCGGGCCGGCGCCAGCATGGACGTCATCCGCTACTGCGCTTCGAAGCGCGTGCCGGTGCTCGGCGTCTGCCTCGGCCACCAGGCCATCGGCGTCGTGTTCGGCGGCACCGTCGACCGCGCGCCCGAGCTGCTGCACGGCAAGACCAGCCTCGTCAAGCACGCCGGCGTCGGCGTGCTGCAGGGTGTGCCGTCGCCGTTCGTCGCGACCCGCTACCACTCGCTGACCGTGTTGCCCGAGACCGTGCCGAACGAGCTCGAGGTCACCGGCCAGACCGAGAGCGGCATCGTGATGGCCATGCGGCACCGCACGCTGCCCATCGAGGGCGTGCAGTTCCACCCGGAGTCCGTGCTGACCGACGGCGGGCACCGCATGTTGGCCAACTGGATGGCCGCCGCCGGCTTCCCCGTCGCGGCCGAGCGCGTCAACGAGCTCGAGGCCGGCATGCGCCGCTTGGCCGCGGCCGCCGCGGCGGTCTGACCCGGACAGACGAAGGGCCCGGCACTCTGGGAGTGCCGGGCCCTTTCGTTCGGTCAGCGGTTCGTTGTTGTCGTTGTGCCGCTGGTCGGCTGATAGACCTGGATCTGGATGGTCTGATTGATGCCGACCGTCTGGCCCGAGTCCGGGTTGGACGACTCG
>DASWRQ010000320.1:0-5630 GCA_036403095.1 Kutzneria sp.
CTGATGCGCCTGCTGGCGGTCCCGTGGCTCCGCGTCCTTGACGATCGCCGAGCGCAGCAGCGGATGTCTGAAGGTCAGGGTGTCGTGGGTGACCGTGATCAGGTTCTCGTCCAGCGCCGGCCCCAGCGCCACCAGATCCGCTTTCGCTGCGTCCAGCGCCTCACCGAGCTCGTTCGTGTCGTTCACCGCCGCGATCAGCAGGAACTTCCGCGTGTCCGCCGGCAGCACACGCACCCGGTTCGCGAACGTCTGCTCGACGCTCGTCGACGCATCGCCCCGGGACAGCTCCTTGAGCGCAAGCGGATTGCCCCGCGCCGCTTTCAGCACCCGTTCTCGGGCCGAGGGCGGCACGTCTTTCAGCAATTCCTTCGCCGCCTCGTCCGACAACGGCCGCAGCTCCATCGTCGGCAGATTGGCCGTGGTCAATCGGGACGGTTCACCTTCCCGCACGGCCGCCACCAGTGCGATCGGCTCCGATTCCAACCGGCGCGCCACGAAGGCCAGCACGTCCTGGCTGTTCGGATCCAGCCAGTGCACGTCGTCCACGATCAGCAGCAGCGGCTCTTTCGTGGCCGACTCGGCAAGCAGGTTCAGCACCGCCATTCCCACCAGATAGATCTCCGGCCTCGGGCCGTCCGCCAGTCCCAGCGCCGTCGCCAGCGCTTCTCGCTGTGTCTTCGGGAGCGCGTCGATTCCTTGGCGCAGCGGGAACAGCAGCTGGTGCAGGCCCGCGTAGGGCAGGCTGTGCTCCGCCTCGACGCCCACCGCCGTCAGGGTTCGAATCCCCGGCGCCTCGATCTCCGTCAGCAGCGCCGACTTGCCCATGCCCGCCTCGCCCCGGACCACCAGGGCCTCACCCCGGTCCCGGATCCCCCCGACCAGCTCGGCCAACCGCTCGCGTTCCGACTCCCGCTCACACAGCGCCACGAACTCTCCCTCGCGCTTTTCCCTGCTTGCAGGCTATGCCAGGGCGAGTTGAGACGCCGACCGGGCATTCCGGGTGTAACGGACGGTGGAGGCCGCCGATGTTTCCGGCCGTACCGGGTGGAGAACTGGAGCAAGGGGACTTGCCATGGAGGTCCGAACGTGTGCCGGAACCGCGGCCGCGGTGGCGCTGATTGCCGTGTTGTCCGGGTGTGGCGCTGCCGGAAATGTGGCGGGACCGGCACGGACCACCACGCCTTCCGCGACGACAACAACGCCGACCACGACAACGACCACCACGGTTTCGATGGCGACCATCCCGGGTGACATGGTCGGCAAGTCGTTCAAGGACGTGCAGAGCGAGTTGAACGGTCTCGGCTTCTGGGATGTGAGCGTGTACGGGCCGGACGGCAGCCCGGTTGTGCTCACCAGCGACTGGCATGTGGTGTCGGTCGACGGAGTCGGCACGAACGCCCCGACCACCTCGCGGATCACCGTGCGGGTTGCGCCGAACCCGACAACGACTGTTGCCCCGCCGCCTCCTCGGACCACGGTGCAGGCTCCTCCGCCGGCGTACACCCCACCTGCGCCGGATCCCGGGCCAACTGGCGTCTACTACAAGAACTGTGCGGCTGCCCGAGCCGCTGGAGCTGCGCCGATCCACATCGGTGAACCGGGCTATCGTTCGGCGCTGGACGCCGACCACGACGGCATCGCGTGTGAATAGAAGCACTATCACTTCAGTGGCAACTGAAGTAAATCCTGGTGTAACCCCGCGTTCGCTCGGCTGGCGTATCCCTGAGCGGTGATCCAGCAATCGCCGGAGGTCCTGGCCCGGTTCCCGGAACTGCAGCACGACGAGATGGTCGTCGAGTACGAGGACGGCGACGACCCGATCCTGCGCCGCCCCGACGGCACGGTGGTGGACACGTGGCGGGAGAACTACCCGTACGACACGCGCCTGAGTCGGGAGGAGTACGACCTGGTCAAGCGGCTGCTGCAGATCGAGCTGCTGAAGATGCAGTACTGGATCAAGGAAACCGGCAGCCGCATGGTCATCGCCTGCGAGGGGCGGGACGCGGCGGGCAAGGGCGGCACGATCAAGCGCTTCACGGAGCACCTGAACCCGCGAGGGGCGAGGGTCGTGGCGCTGGACAAGCCGACCGAGCGCGAGATGGGCCAGTGGTACTTCCAGCGCTACCTCAACCACCTGCCGACGGCCGGCGAGATCGTGCTGCTGGACCGCTCCTGGTACAACCGCGCCGGCGTGGAGCGCGTGATGGGCTACTGCACGGACGAGCAGTACAGCCGTTTCATCCACCAGGCGCCGACGTTCGAGCGCATGCTGGTCGATGACGGCGTGACACTGGTGAAGCTGTGGTTCTCGGTCTCCAAGGCCGAGCAGCGCACACGTTTCCTGATCCGCCAGGTCGACCCGGTGCGGCAGTGGAAGCTCAGTCCGAACGACGTGGAGTCGCTGGACCGCTGGGACGCCTACACGGCGGCGAAGGTGGCGATGTTCCGCGCCACCGACACCGACTACGCGCCGTGGACCGTGGTGAAGAGCAACGACAAGAAGCGCGCCCGCGTCGAGGCGATGCGCCACGTGCTCTCACTGGTCGACTACGAGGACAAGGACCACGAAGTGATCGGCAAGCCCGACCAGAACGTGGTCGGCGCGGCCTCGACCCTGCTGGAGACGGGCGAGGCCGACCACCGCTAGCCGAGCGTGCCGCGAAGGATCTTGACGGGCTGGGCCGGCGCGCCGTCGCGCGGACCGCGGTCACTGGGGATGATCCCGGCGGCCACGATCCGGTCCAGCACGTCCATGCCCCTGACCACGGTGCCCATCACCGAGTAGTTGGTCGGGATGTGGGCGAACGAGTGCACGATGAACCACTCGCTGCCGTTGGTGCCGGGCCCCTGGTTGCCCATGGCGATGGTGCCCCGTCCGTACGTCTCGGTGCCGTCGGTCTCGTCGGGGAACTTGTAGCCGGGGCCGCCCTTCTCCACCTCGTAGATGTCGCCGCACTGGAGCACGCCGAGCCGCTCGCTGTCGGTCAGCCGCCAGCACTGGCTGTGGTCGTAGAACCGCTGTGCCACCAGGCTGATCAGGTTCTGCACGGCGCACGGGGCGGCGCCGGCGCGGTTGAGCCGCACGGTCACGGGCCCGTAGTTGAAGTGGAACGTCACGTCGAACGTGCCGATGGTCGGCGCGATCGGCACCGGCCGCAGCACCGGCCGCGCCGCCGGATTGTCCGGCGTCGGCGTGAAAGTGCAGTGGGTGATGGGCAAACGGCCCGCCGACGCCGTCTGAACGGGTAGCAGAACGGCCGCGATGATCACCGACCCGAGCAGAGCAGCGATGCGTGACTTCATGGCTGGCAAGCTATCCCACGTGACAACTACTCGCCCGGTCGACCTGCCCACGTTTCCGGACCAGCGGGCGCAGTGATCCAGTTCGGGCGGCTGCGGCGGGCCACCGAGGACGTGACGGTCGGCGGGGCCGAGGTGAAGGCGGGGGAGTGGCTGGTCGCCGCGATCCAGTCGGGCAACCGGGACGAGGCCGTGTTCCCGCGGCCGGACACCGTCGACCTCGCCCGGCAGGCCCGCACCCACCTCGGCTTCGGCCCGCACCAGTGCCTGGGCCAGCAGCTGGCCCGGATCGAGCTGCAGATCGCGCTGACCACGCTGCTGCGCCGGATCCCGGGCCTGCGCCTGGCGGCGCCGCTGCCGGTGTCGGAGTTCAAGAACGACGCGATCGTCTACGGCCTGCGGAGCCTGCCGATCGAGTGGTGAGCTAGCGCCGGTTGGTGTGCTTGCGGACGGCGAACTCGTAGGCGTCGGCGATCAGCTTGCGCACGGTGTCGGCGGTGCGCGGGCCGGGGTTGACGACGCACACCCAGTGCTGGCCGGCGTAGGTCGGGTGCGGCAGCAGCGTGTCCCGCGGGGTGTGGTCGTCCACGGTGGACCGTCCGATGAGCTCGGCGTAGCCGGCCTTGGTCAGGCCGATATTGACCCGGTACGCGCCGTCCCGGTCGAGTTGCGAGTCGGCCTCGTAGTGGTCGCCGGTGACGATCGTGACGAACGGCTGCTGCCGCTGCGGCGGCAGGTCGCCGTCGGGGTCGTAGAGGAAGAAGGAATCGCCGGCGTGCGTCAGGACACGCACGCCGGCGTAGCTGTCAGTGATGTGCGCGGTGAGTTCGTCGATTTCCACCCTTCAAGTGTGTCATTGAACTCCTTTGAGAGGCTTTTCTCGCATTCGGCTGGCATAGAGGTGCGAAACCCTCAACTCACCAGACGCCGGGGATGAGCCGGTTCGTCTCCCGCATGTAGGCGGCGTAGTCCTCGCCCAGCCCGTCGAGCAGCATCCGTTCCTCGACGTGGATCCGGTACAGCACGCCGACGATCACCAGCAGCTCGTACACCACGGTCGAGGCGTAGTTGCCGAACACCAGCGAGATGCCGAGCAGGATCACCAGCAGGCCGGTGTACGAGGGGTGCCGCAGGATCCGGTACGGGCCGGCGCGGACGACGTGGTGGTTCTCCTGGATGTGCACCACCGCCCGGAAGTAGCGGCCCAGGGTGGCGATCGACCACAGCCGGAATGCGGCGCCGACCGCGATCAGCACCGTGGCGGCCAGCACCCAGCCCGGCTCGCGGAACGGGAAGGCCAGCGCCGGCAGCGCCCGGCGCAGCAGCAGCGCCGCCGCCACCGCCAGCAGTGCTGTGATCATGATGCCGCCGTAGCTGCCCCACTCCCGGGTCTTGGTCCGTTCGCTGCGCAGCCGCTGCAGCAGCTGGAGCCCGATTTCGCCCAGCGCCCACAGCGCCATCACGACCCACAACACGACCATCATGTCGACACGGTAGATCCGGCCCTAGCATGACCGCATGACGTACGCCGTGACCGTGCAGGACGTCGAGGCCAGACCGACGGCGGTGGTCGCCGCCACCACGACCTGGCGGGAGTACCCGGCGCTGTGGAAGCCGATGCTGGACGAGGTGTGGGCTTGCCTGCGGGCCGCCGACATCCACCGCGGCTGCCGCAACATCATGCTGTATCTGGACGACACGCCGTCCGTGGAGGTCGGCGTCGAGCTGCTTCAGCCGTGCCCGCTCACCGGCCGCGTCGTCTCCTCGTCGCTGCCGGCCGGACGGGTGGCCACGACCGTCCACTATGGATCGTACGCCGGCCTCGGCGCCGCCCACGACGCCGTGATCGCCTGGTGCGCCGCCGAAGGGCTGGCCCGGATCGGCGTCCGCTGGGAGGTCTACGGCCCGCACGACGAGGACCCAGCCAAGGTCTGGACCGAGATCTACCATCAACTGCCCTGAACCCCCGCTCTCGGGCAAAGGCGGTTTCGAGCAGAACTGAGACTCGAGGCTTGGTTCTGCCCGGGTCTGAGACCGTGACTCACGGGGGATGGCCGGGATACCGTCCAGGTCTCGCCGGAAGCGGCCGGAACGGGCAGACTTCCCTCATGCATTCAGCCGGGCTTGTGCTGCACCCCCAGCGGGACTCCGCCGATGCCGTCGCCGCGGTGCTCGGCTGGGCGGCCAAGCGGGACATCGAGATCCTCGGTATCGAGGGCGAGATCGTCCGCCTCAACTGCGCCGCCATCCCCGTCACGCCGGAGGAGCTGGGCCGCCGCGCCGACCTCGTCGTCAGCCTCGGCGGCGACGGCACCATGCTGCGCAGCATG
>DASWRQ010000321.1:0-2989 GCA_036403095.1 Kutzneria sp.
GCCAACGACTTCACCGCCGCCGGCTACAACGTCGCCACCGTCGGCAACTACTCGCAGGGCATCATCGCCACCACCACGGTGTACTTCCGGCCCGGCACCGACGAGGAGGCCGAGGCCAACGCCATGGCCCAGGCCTTTCACATGCGGTCCATGCCCCGCTTCGAGGGCATCCAGTCGGCCGATCCCGGCGTCATCGTGATCGTCACCAACGACTACAGCCCACCCAGGAAGGGCTGACCAGACACCGTGAAGGGGGCTTTCCCGCACTCCGGGTGGATTCCAGGGATCGTTGCAACACAGGCGATCAACTGGCGTCGGTCAGGAGCTTAGCCACACGCTCGGCTGGGGTGTCCCAGCCGAGCGTTTTGCGTGGCCGGCCGTTGAGCTGCGCCGCGACCGCGGCCAGGTCCTCAGCGGTGTGCACGGACAGGTCGGTTCCCTTGGGAAAGTACTGGCGCAGCAAACCGTTGGTGTTCTCGTTCGACCCACGCTGCCACGGCGAATGCGGGTCGCAGAAGTAGACCGGCATGCCGCTGGCCATGCTGAACTCGTGATGCCGTGCCATTTCCACGCCCTGGTCCCAGGTCAGGGACCGCTTCAGCTGGGCGGGCAGACCGGCCATGGTCACGATCAGAGCGTCCCGCACGGTCACGGCGTCCCGGCGTCCGGGCAGGTGGACCAGCAGGACGTAGCGGGTGGTGCGCTCGACCAGCGTGCCGATCGCGGACGCGCCGCCACCGCCGATGATCAGGTCGCCTTCCCAGTGCCCGGGACACGCGCGGTCACCGGCCTCGGCGGGCCGGTCGCTGATCATGACCATCGGCGTGGTGAACCGGGATTGACGCTGATCCGGTGCGCGGCGGGGCCGGCGCACCGCGCGTCCGGTGCGCAGCGCGCCGGCCAGGACACGGCGGAGCTCGCCGCGTCCTTGGACGTAGAGGGCCTGGTAGATCGTCTCGTGGGTCACGTGCAGCTCCGGCCGGTCAGGGTGGTCACGGCGTAGCCGGCGGGCGATCTGCTCGGGGCTGTGCCGCTCGTCGAGCATGGCCTGCACCCGGTCCCGCAGGTCCGGGCTGGCCGTGATCTTGCCGGTCTTGGGCCGGGCGCGGCGCCGGTCGGCGTGGGCCTGGGCCGCGTGGGGCCGGTAGTCCCCGCTGGCGGGGTGGCTGTTGCGGGCCAGTTCCCGGCTGATCGTGGACGGCGGGCGGCCCAGCTGCCGGGCGATGGCCCGCACCCCGGCCCCGGCCCGGTGCAGGTCGGCGATCAGGATCCGGTCCTCGATCGACAGGAACCGACCGGCGCGGCCGGCGGGCCGGACGGCAGGGGTGTGCTCTGCCTGCCGTCCGGCGTGCCGGGTGTGTCCGTTGCGCCATCGGTGTCCGGTCCGTCGGTTGATCCCGATGATCCGGCATGCCTGAGCGGTGCCCACTCCCTGCGCCACAAGATCACGGTAGGCCTGGCGCTCGGCGAGCAACTTCCTGGGTCCTTGTGGTGAGCGGTCTGTGCGGATCTCGAACACGGCAACCCCTGAACAGGTCAGGTGTTGCAACCACCACTAGAACCCAAGCCGAGTGTAGGAAAGCCCCCTTCACACACCTGAAAATCAGTCGAGCGGGAGTTTCAGGAGGGCGTTCTCGAGGAGCTCGGGCATGGCTGGGTGGATCCAGTACTGGCCGCGGGCCAGGTCGCGGGCGCTGATGCCGAAGCTCATGGCCTGGATGACCAACTGGATCAGGGTCGGCGCCTGCGGGCCGATGATGTGCGCGCCGAGCAACTGCCCGGTGGCCGGGTCGGCGATCAGCTTGGCGAAGCCGGTGGTGTCCTCCATCGCCCAGCCGTAGGCGATGTCGGCGTAGTCCTGGCTGGCCGTCACGTAGCGGATGCCGCGCTCGCGGGCCTCCTGCTCGGTGAGGCCGACGGCGCCGATCTGCGGCGAGGAGAACACGCCGTGCGGCACGAAGCGGTGGTCGGCGTCGATGGGCGCGTCGGCGTGCAGCAGGTTGTGCTGCACGACCCGGGCCTCGTGGTTGGCCACGTGCTTGAGCTGGTGCTCGGAGCTGACGTCGCCCAGCGCCCAGATGCCGTCCACGGCGGTCCGCTGCTTCTCGTCGACGACCACCCGGCCGTCGGAGTGCAGGGTGAGGCCGGTGGCCTCGACGTCGAGCAGGTCGGTGTTGGGGATACGGCCGATGGCGGCCAGCAGCACGTCGCCCTCGACGACCTCGGCGCCGCGCGGCGTCTCCAGGTGCAGACGGATCGTGCCGTCGACGCGCTCGACCCGGACGGCCTTGGAGTTCAGCCGGACATCCCATTTCTTCGACGCCAGCTCGGTGAAGCGGGTGGCGATCTCCTCGTCCTCGTGCCGCAGCAGCACTCCGGAGCGGGCCACCAGCGTCACCGCGACGCCGAAGGAGGCGAAGACGTGCGCGAACTCGGTGGCCACGAAACCGCTGCCCAGCACGATCATCCGGCGGGGCAGCTCGTCGAGGCGCATCACGTCCTCGTTGGTGAGGAAGCCGACCTCCTCGATGCCGGCGACGTCCGGCACGATCGGCCGCGAGCCGGCGGCGATCACGAACCGGTCGGCGGTGATGATCTCGCCGGTCCCGGTGTCCAGGGTCTTGGGGCCGACGAAATGGGCCTGGCCCTCGTACACGGTGACGTTGGCGTTGCCCTCCATCCGCCACCGCCGGCCACCGGCCGCGATCGGGTCGATCCGGCCGAACACCCGGTCCCGGATCTCGGGCCAGCGCACCCCGTGCAGCTCCTCGTCCACGCCCAGCCGGGCCGCGCCGGCCGGAGTGGCCGCGACGTCCGCGGTGTGCACGAACATCTTGGTGGGGATGCACCCCACGTTCAGGCAGGTGCCACCGAACACGCCCTTCTCGACGATCGCCACGTCCCAGTCGCCGAAGCGCTCGTCGACGATCGAGTTGCCGGATCCGGTGCCGATTACCACCAAGTCGAAGTGCCGCACATACCCATCAAA
>DASWRQ010000322.1:0-6785 GCA_036403095.1 Kutzneria sp.
GCAGCCCTTCCCGCCGGGCCTGAAGTTCGTCGTCGGCGACATGATGGCCACCCAGGACGAGTTCCAGCACGCGCCCGGGGCCATCGAGGGCTGGGAGTGCGGCGACAGCTTCCACAACTGGGACTTCCCGTCCTACTGCGCCGACGGCACCCAGGCCAACATCCGTTACCAGGCCCCGAGTTGCTGGGACGGTGTGCACCTGGACTCGGCCGACCACAAGAGCCACATGGCCTATCCGGACCGGGTCACGCTGACCTGTCCGGCCGACCACCCGGTGCCGGTGCCGATGCTGGAGTTCAAGATCGCTTTCCCGGTCAGCGGGGACATGTCGCAGGTCCACCTGGCCAGCGGGCGCGGCTACTCGTGGCATTACGACTTCTTCAACGCCTGGGACCCGCCGACGCTGGCCGCGCTGGTCAAGCACTGCATCAACGGCGGTCTCCAGTGCGACGCCCGTGGCTTCGACCTGTACAAGCCCGACCGCGGCGCCGCCCTCGGCCCCAACTACCGCCTCCCCGGCCGCTAGTCAACCCCTCGATGCTTGGAAGGGACCATTCCTCTCGTTCAGCGCGAGGAATGGTCCTTTCACGCAGGTCGGGAGCGTGTCCGGTTCGAGCCAGAATCGGCGGCAGGGGTACCCGCGCCGGGAGAGCGCTGTCATCCTGCGAAGGGTGATCAGGCTCCTGCCGCTTCTCCTGATCGTCCTGGCGCTGCCGCCGGTCCCTGCCGCGGCGGCCACGACGACCGTGTGCGCCACGTCCTGCGACACCCTCGATCCGTCGAGGGCGCAACAGGAGACTTTTCCCCTGCCGGACAAGAACATCAACGGCCGCAAGGTTCAGCTGCACGTCTCGGCGCCGGACGGGATGGCCTGGGCCAGCATCGATCTGGGCACGACCGGCGACACGGTGTGGCTGGACCGCTCGTGGGACGGCGGCCAGACCTGGGAAGGGTTGCTGGGCAAGGCCGGCATTCCGAGCACGTGGACCGGCACGAGAACGCTGATGTACAACATCTACGACCCGGTGGGGCATCGTCGGGGCGTGATCCGGGCCTGCGGTGACGCGCAGGCAGTGGGGTGCACGGACTGGCTGTACCCCACCGTGTGCGACAAGGTCTGCGACGGCACGAGCCAACAGAACGGGGACACCCAGCCGGTTGCGCCAACGACGATCTACGGCCGCACGATCCGGCTGCACACCGACAACAACGGCATGGCCTGGGCGACGATGGAGGGCAATGCGCCCAGCGACGAGGTGTGGCTCGATCGGAGCTGGAACGAGGGAACGAGCTGGCCCGACGGATCGTCGTTGGGTCGCACGACCTCGGGTCGTACGGCCATGTTCGCCACCAGAGACCCGAGAGCCAAGCTATACGGCGGAGCAATCAGGGCCTGTGGCAAGGAAGCCACACACGCCAACGGAAGTTGCACGGCCTGGGCCCGTCCGACGTCGACGAGGGCCGACGCTGCGGCGGACGCGTTGATGTACGACTACAACGCCTACCAGGCCTGGTGGCCCAGCAGTTGGTGGAACACGGCGGCCACGCTGACGGCGTTGATCGACTACGCGCGGCAGAGCGGAAACCACGACTACGACTGGGTTATCGGTCACACGTTCGACGTGAACAAGGGATCGTTCCCGGCCGGAACCAAGTCCGGCGACCCGATCGAGGGCGACTTCATCAGCCGGGCGGTCGACGACACGGCCTGGTGGGGCCTGGCCTGGATCGCCGCCTACGAGTACACGCACGACCAGCGATACCTGGCCGAGGCGACGAAAATCACCAACTACGTCAACGGGTTCTGGGACAGCAAGTGCGGCGGCGGGGTGTGGTGGGATCGCGAGCGCACGTACAAGAACGCCGTGACCATCGGCCTGTACCTGAGGCTGACCGCGGCCCTGCACATCGACACGCCGGGCGACGCGGTCTGGGGCCAACGGGCTGTGACAGCGGGGAACTGGTACCTGAACAGCGGCCTGATCAACGGGCAGAACCAGGTCAACGACGGCCTCACCGGCGACTGCCGCAACAACGGCCAGACCGTCTGGACGTACAACCAGGGCCTGGCGATCGGCGGCTTCACCGAGCTGTCCAAGGCAACCGGCAACCAGCCGTGGCTGACCACGGCCACTCGCCTGGCCAACGCCGTGGGCCAGGGTGTGCTGACCGAGTCCTGCGAGCCCAACTGCGATGACAACCAGAAGCAGTTCAAGGGAATCCTCGTCCGCTACCTGGCCGAGCTGGGCTACCAGCCGTACCTCCAGACCCAGGCCAACTCCTTGTGGGCCAACGATCGCGACTCCCTCAACCGCCTCGGTCTGCGCTGGGCCGGCGGCACGCCGAACGCCGTCGACTGGCGGACGCAGGCCAGCGCGCTCGAAGCCCTCACCGCTGTGCAGATCCACCTCGGGCCGAGTCGAGCAGGCGCGGCGTGACGCATTTCGTGGACCACGCGACATGTTGGCGCCCCAGATCGCCGCGTTCGGCGACACGTTTCGCCTGGTCACAGTGGATGAACGCCGAGCGGGTGCCGGTGCTGCTGGACGTGCTCACCCGGCGGGACAGCGTCGTCGTTCGACTCGGTGAGAGCTGCTGCCCGACGCTGGTGATGCACGGCACCGCCGACGCCGCGTACCCCGTCGAGCGGGCCGAGGAGATCGCCGAGACGGTGCCCAAGGGCGAGTTGGTGCTGGTCGAGGGCGGCGCCCACTTCCTCGGCCTGACCGACCCGGACGCGGTCAACCCGGCGTTACGCGAATTCCCTTCGGCCAACATCCGATTCGGCCGAACGGACCTGTAGGGCTGCCCGATCACGGACCTGATTTGTCCCGCGGCGGGGCCGTTTGTGATGCTGCGACGGTGAAGCTGTGGCGGGTGGTGCTGCCCGTGCTGTGCCTGGCGCTGGTGGCCGGCGGGATCGTGACCTACCGCTGGCTCGACGAGCCGGCCGGCGCGACCTACATCGACATCGCCGACGCGAACCCCGCGCCGACGCCGGTCGCGTATGCCTCCACCGGCTCGGCCGGCAGTTGGCACGTCGACTGCGGGCGCAACCAGCAGCGGATGTACAACTCCGACAACCTGGTCGCGCAGCCCGGCATCGTCGGCGGCGCCCACCACGTGCACGACTACGTGGGCAACACCTCGACGAACGCGCTGTCCACCGACGACAGCCTGGCCGCCGCCGACACCACGTGCCAGTTCGGCGACAAGTCGACCTACTACTGGCCTGTGCTGCTGCTGCCGTCGGCGATGACCGGGATGGACGGCATGGACGGGATGTCCATGAACCACAGCACCATCGCGGTGCCGGCCTCGGTGCGTGTCGAGTACCGCGGCAGCCCGGTCAGCAGCGTGATCGCCATGCCGCGATTCCTCCGTGCCACCACGGGAAACCCGCACGCCACGACCGAAGGCCTGGCCAACACCGACCACGTGCAGTGGACCTGTTCGGGCGCGCGGGACAAGGTCACCAAGGACTATCCGCAGTGCGGGAGCGGGCAGCAGACAATTCGCGTGTACGACTTCCCCAGCTGCTGGAACGGCTCCGCCACCGACAGTCCGGACCACCGCAGCCACCTGGTGTTCCCGGAGGCCGGCGGCGGCTGCCGAGTCGGCACGTTCCCGGTGCCGGAGCTGCACATCGAGGTCGCGTACACGCTGCCGCCCGGCATCCACTACGCGATCGACGCCTTCCCGGAGGAGCACTTCAGCTCCGTGACCGATCACGCGATGTTCGTCGACGTGCTGCCCGACGCGCTGATGGCCACCGTCGTCGACTGCATCAACTCAGGGCGCCACTGCTGACCTACTTGCCCTGGGCGGGGCCACCAGTGGGGGTGACGGCGAACCAGGTCCCCTTGACACCCTGGCCGTTGATGTCGCCCGGGGCCTTGTCACCGGAGAAGTAGTACAGCGGCTGGCCGTTGACGGTGACCTGGCAGGTGCCCTCCGGACGCTCCACGTAGCCGACCGCCTGCGGGTCGATGCCGTCCGGGAAGATCTTGCCCGGGGCGGAGACCAGCAGCGGCGGCCAGGTGTTCGCGCACTCGCCGAAACAGGTCGGCTTCTTGTTGCTGTCCTTGGTGAACATGTACAGCGTGATGCCGTTGCCATCGGTCACGAACGTGTCGATCTTCTCGGACGTGGTGGCCCGCAGGTGGATGTTGTTGGCGTCCTCGGTCGTCGGCTGATCGGACGGGCCGCTGAACACCTGCACCAGCCGCTGCGTCTTGGCTACCGTCGGCGGCGGCGCCGCGGTCGGGGTCGGCAGCGTGACGACCTGCTCGACCGGCTTCACGTCGGCGGCCTGCGGCGTGCCGCCGATGCTGCAGGCGGTCATCGTGATCATGGCCGTGACCAGTAGGGACGAGGAAATGATCACCTTGGGCAGCCGCATGGCTCTGCGCTCCGTGAGGTCGTCTGGACGAGTTGCGGCAAACACGAACAGGTGGCTTCGACGGTTCAGTCCGGATTTGTGGTGAACCCGTCCGGCGATCCGCTCGTGTGTCACGTAGGTCGGGCCCGTGCGGTGTGCAGGGCGTCGCACGGACCCGGCCGCCTCCACTGTGGACGTTTGACCGAACGGGCAGGTGTCGGCGACCGGAGTCACCCGGCGGTCGGCCGGTCGCACGCGATGACCGTGTTCCTCGATGAGCCCGATCGGGTTTCCGGTCGGTGCACGGGGGTGACACGGAAGGTGGTGCTGATGGCTGGGCTGAGCAGGCGCGCCCGCCAGGACGTCGCCGACGAGGCGCTGCTGCGTTCGCTGTACCGCGAGCACGGCGGGGCCATGCTGGCGTACGCGTATCGGCTGACCGGGGACCGCGCCGCGGCGGAGGACGTCGTGCAGGAGGCGCTGGTGCGGGCCTGGCAGCATCCCGACAGCCTGGTCAACGGCAGGGGGTCCGTTCGGGGCTGGCTGTTGACCGTGGTCCGCAATCTCGTCACGGACAAGGCTCGCGCCCGTGCCTCGCGGCCGCGGGAGGTCGCCGAGCCGCCCGTCGACGTCGCCGTCTCCCGCGACCATGCCGAGGGCGTGGTCGACTCGCTGGTCGTCGGCGCCGCGCTGGGGCGACTTTCCGCTGAGCACCGTGACGTCCTCGAGCAGATCTACCTGCTCGGCGGCACGGCCAGCGAGGCCGCGCAGGCGTTGGGCATTCCGCTCGGGACCGTGAAGTCCCGGTGCTACCACGCACTTCGCGCGCTGCGCGGATTTCTCCCTGGGGTCGAGGCGGGATTGGAACGGTCGTTGTCATGAAAAACCCGGAAGTGGAGCGCTACCTCGCCGGCACGCTGGACGAGGCGCGGGCCCGGCTGCTCGAGCGGCACCTCCAGACGTGCTTGCAGTGCAGCGACGAGGTAGCGGAGTTCCATGAGTTCCAGCGCATCGTCGACACCATGCTGAACGGTCCGCCGCCGTCCGACGATCTTGTGCTGCAACGCGCCCTTCGTCAGATCCGCGCCGAGTCCGCCGCCCGGCGTCGCCGCCGTGGGGTCATCTTCGCCTCCGCCGCTGCCGTTGTGCTCGGCGTCGTGTTGACCACCGGCGTCGCCGTCGGCCGTTCCGGCGATTCCTTGGGGCCCGTTCGCGCCTCCGCCACCGACTCCGGGACCGGGGCCGCGTTGGGCGTGGCCTTCGCCGACACCTCCGGGTGGTCGCACCTTTCCGCCACCGTGAGCGGGGTGCCCGTCGGCACGCAGTGCGAACTGGTGATCGTCGGCAAGGACGGCAAGCGGATTGTCGCCGCCGGCTGGAAGGTCACCGCCGCGGAGGGCTCCGTCGACGCCAGCGCCTTGGTCGACCCTGCCGACATCGCCTCCGTGCGCCTGGAGAACACGGCCGGCCGGCCGCTCGTGTCGGTGAACCTGTAGCCCGGGAGCTTCTTTCGGGCCGCCACCGCTGGTGGCGGCCCCTTTTCACGCACGTCCGCCCGGTTTGTCCACAGGCTCCATGATCGTTCGCCACTTATCCACAGGCATCGGCCATTCAAGATCCACTACCTGGCACCCCGGGTAGGATGGTGTCGGGGCGGCCTCCCCGGGAGTGGTGGGGGCTGTTTTCTCCCGGACCCGTCACATCAGTCGTCGTTGGGGGCTCAGTCGTGTGAGCGACGGGATGGGGTGGCCGATGGACGACACCGAGTGGCTGGCGGAGCGGTTCGAGCGGGAGAGGCCGCGGCTGAGGGCGGCGGCGTATCGGATGCTGGGCTCGGTGGCGGCGGCGGATGACGCGGTGCAGGACGCGTGGCTGCGGCTGAGCCGGGCGCAGGCCGACCGGATCGAGAACCTCGGGGGCTGGCTGACGACGGTGGTGGCCAGGGAATGCCTGCACCAGCTGAGGTCCCGGCGACACCGGAGGGAAGAGCCGCTGGCGCCGGAGCTGGTGGTGACGGCGGGCGAGCCGGACCCGGAGCAAGAGGCGCTGCTGGCGGACTCGGTGGGCCTGGCCCTACAGGTGGTGCTGGAGCAGCTGACGCCGGGGGAGCGGCTGGCGTTTGTCCTGCACGACCTGTTCGATGTGCCGTTCGGCGAGATCGCGGGCATCGTGGGCCGAACGCCGGCGGCGACGAGGCAGCTGGCCAGCCGGGCCAGGCGAAGGGTGCATGGGGCGGAGGTTCCGGACGCGGAACCGGATCGGCAGCGCCAGCGCAAGGTCGTGGAAGCCTTC
Source organism: Kutzneria sp. (assembly GCA_036403095.1). Lineage (GTDB taxonomy): Bacteria > Actinomycetota > Actinomycetes > Mycobacteriales > Pseudonocardiaceae > Kutzneria. The sequence goes on from DASWRQ010000322.1 coordinate 6,674, forward strand.
TACGCGGCGGCGTACACGGCGGACTTCGACGCCCTGGTCCGGGTGCTCGACCCGGAAGTGGTGCTACGGACGGACTTCGGCAGCGGACAGCCGGCGAGCGTCGTGAAAGGCG
>DASWRQ010000323.1:0-24679 GCA_036403095.1 Kutzneria sp.
CGGGCAACCGGCCCAGCGCCTCCACGAACGGCAGGTACGGCAGGCCGGCGCGCTCCACGTCGAGGCACCGGCCGGTCAGCACCTTGACCCCGGAGCCGGCAGCCCGCGCGGTCAGCTCCGCGAGCAGCCGCGACTTGCCGACGCCCGCGTCACCGGCCAGCAGCACCGCCCCGGCTCGCCCGTCCGCCGCGGCGGACAGCGCCGACTCCAGTGCGGCCAGCTCCATGCGACGGCCGACGAGCGGAATCCCCGATCCGATACGCGGCACAGCGCATGGTTGCACACCATCACCGGGTCTGCGGCTGGTTGGGCTGCTTCCACCAGCGCCGACGCCGCCCGCCCCGCGCCGCCCGCGCCTGCTCGGCGGCCTGCCGCTGGGCCTTCTGCTGCTCCATCACGAACTGGTAGTTGGAGTCGTTGGTCTGCCACATGACGAACCTCCCCTTTTCAGCCACTCTGAGGTTCGGCCTGAGGCGCCCCCGCGCACATTGGGCAGTCACGTCATTCCGGCTGCCGCGGCGGTAAGAAGGAACTGAGGGGTATGCGTAAGTCGGGCATACCCGGCGCGCGGCCTTGACGGCCGATCACCCCGGTGAAATCCTTGTAAGGAAACCTTCCTTACTACGTTGAGCAGCAGCGCGTCGGGCTGCTGCTCCTTGGTGGGGACCCAGAAGTCCGTGGTGATCCACGGCCCGCCTTAGGCTGCACCTCATGTCGGCGACGCGGTTGTTGGTGTTGGGGGTGGTGCGCGGCTACGGGCGCGCGCACGGCTACCTGATCGGCAACGACCTGATGTTGTGGGGCGCCGAGAGCTGGGCCAACGTCAAGTGGGGCTCGATCTATCACGCGTTGAAGCAGGGCGTGAAGGCCGGCTTCCTGCGCGAGGACTGGGCGGTGCCGGGCCGTACCGACTACGAGCTCACCGAGAAGGGCGAGTTCGAGTTCAAGCGGCTGCTGGCCGAAGCCCTGCGCAAACCGGAGCCGCGGCCGGACATGCTGGCCGCGGGCCTGGCGATGCTGCCGGCGCTGACCCGGGCCGAGGCGATCTCCCTGCTGGAGGCGAGGATGGCCGCCGTGGAGGCCATTCGTGCGGAGGCCGACAAGCAGTTGACGGGCTGGCAGGAACCGCCGCACGTGCGCGAGCTGTACCGGCTGCGCGTCGCCACCGCCGCCGACGACCTGGCCTGGACCAGGGGATTGATCGAGCGGCTGGACCGCGGCATGTACGCCATGGCCGGCGATCCGGACACGGTCGGCAAGGCCGGCAGCTGGCCGCACCCGGCCTGAACCTTGTTCAAGTTTGCATACCCGGGCGTTTCGGGTGCACACTGGCAACGCGAGGTATTCAAGTTTTAGTACCAGACCTGGGGGACGAATGGCCGTGCTCGTCGACGGGCTGCGCAAGCGGTTCGGGGACAAGATCGCGTTAGACGGCTTTGACCTGCATGTTCCGTCCGGCACGGTGTGCGGGCTGCTCGGGCCCAACGGCGCCGGCAAGACGACTTCGGTGCGAATACTGAGCACTTTGCTGCGATGCGACGGCGGGCGGGCCGAGGTCGCCGGCTTCGACGTCGCCACCCGAGCAATGCAGGTCAGACGGCGGATCGGCCTGGTCGGCCAGCACGCCGCCGTCGACGAGGTGCTCACCGGCCGACAGAATCTGGAGCTGTTCGGCCGGCTCTACCACCTGAATGCGGCGGCGGCCCGGGCACGGGCCGCCGAGCTGCTCGACCGGTTCGGGCTGGCCGACACCGGCGGCAAGGCCGTCAAGCAGTACTCGGGCGGCATGCGGCGGCGGCTCGACCTGGCCGCCGGCATGATCCTCGCGCCCGAGGTGCTGTTCCTGGACGAGCCCACCACCGGCCTGGATCCCCGGGGCCGCAACGAGGTCTGGGACGCCGTGCGGTCGCTGGTCGCCGACGGCGCGACCGTGCTGCTGACCACCCAGTACCTCGACGAGGCCGACCAGCTGGCCGACCAGATCGCCGTCATCGACGCCGGTCGGGTGATCGCCGGCGGCAGCCCGGCCGAGCTCAAGTCCCGGATCGGCGGCGACCGGATAGAGGTGGTCGTGCACGATGTCGGCGACCTGGGCGCCGCCGCCGAGCTGCTGCGCAAGATCACCGGCGCCGAACCGGAACGGGACGTCGACCTGCGCCGGCTCAGCGCCCCGGTGCGGGACCGCGTCGCCGCGCTCACCGAGACCGTGCGGGCCCTGGACGCCGCCGGCCTGCCGGTCGAGGACATCGCCTTGCGCCGACCCACCCTCGATGACGTGTTTCTGACCCTGACTGATGGAAAGGTGTCCGCGTGAGCAGCATCCGGTGGGCCGTCGCCGATGGATGGACGATGACCCGGCGCGATCTGGCGCACTGGGTCCGTCAGCCGGCGCCCGTCGTGGTCGGCCTGCTGTTCCCGATCCTGCTTGTGCTGATGTTCGGCTACCTGCTCGGCGGGGCCATCGGCGTGCCGGGCGGCGGCGACTACCGGGAGTTCCTGCTGCCGGGCATGTTCGTGATGACCATGGGCTTCGGCGTCGAGGGCACGATGCTGGCCGTCACCACGGACGCCTCCCGCGGCGTCACGGACCGGTTTCGGTCGATACCGATGGCGCCGTCGGCCGTGGTGGTCGGCCGCTGCGGCGCGGACATGCTGAACTCCGCCCTGGTGCTGGTCGTGATGGCGGCCTGCGGGCTGGCCGTCGGCTGGCGGCCGCACGGCGGTCTCGGCGCGACCCTCGCGGCGTTCGGCCTGCTGCTCCTGCTCCGGTTCGCCTTCCTCTGGGTCGGCATCTTCCTCGGGCTGGCGCTGGCCGACCCGGGCGCGGTGACGCTGGTGCAGGTGCTGGTGTGGCCGATCAGCTTCCTGTCCAACATCTTCGTCTCGCCGGACACCATGCCGAGCTGGCTGGGCGCGATCGCCAACTGGAACCCGCTGTCGGTGACCGCCACCGCCACCCGGGAGCTGTACGGCAGCCCCGGCGCGGCCGCCGGGTGGCTCGGCGCGGCGGTGATCTGGCCGCTGCTCCTGGTGGCGGTGTTCTTCCCGCTGTCGGTACGAGCGTTTCGGAGGTTGAGCCGATAGTGGACGAACTGACGCGCTGTCCCGTCGTGTTCGAACCCGCGGATCCGCCGCGATTGGGCAGAATGGCCTTCTGGGGCGCCGAGCTACCCACGGGGATGGGGGAGCTCGGGGCCCTGGACGTCGTCGAGGCCCAGGACGACGAGGTGCGGGTGCGCACCGTGCCGGCGCTGCGGCTGCCGGTCGCGGACGCGGTGCCGCTGCTCAGCCGGGCTCGCCGCGACCGCAGGGCCCACGCGGCCACCGCGTTCTGGGGTGCGGCCACGGTGGTCGCGCTCCAGCTGGTTGCCCGCGGTCGGCTGCGGCCCACGGTCTCGCCCGGCGACTACGACGCGTGGCGGGTCGGGCCGCTGGATCCGGCCGACGAGGACCGGATCGGCGAGCTGGTCGCCGCGATGCCGGCCGAGGCCCGGGCCGTGCCGGTGCCGGATCGGCGGCCGCTGGCCCTGCCCGATGCTCGGCTGCTGGTCGAGGGCTTCCTGGACGCCATCGCCGACGGCCTGCCGCGCGGTGGCAGTGAGGCCGCGTTCCTGGCCTCTACGCCCCAGCGCGTGCCGCAGTTGCGCGCCTGGGCCGACGGCGTGAGCGTGTCGCTGCGCATCGAGTTCGACAACCGGTTCCGTGCCGTCGTGCAGCTGCACAGCCTGTCCGACCCGGGCATGGTCAGCGACGCCGCCGAGGTGTGGGCCGGTGCCGGCAAGGCCCGCGCGCAGTCCCAGGCGCTGGTCGTGCTGCGCCGGGCCGCCCGGGTCTGGCCGGCGCTGAACTCCTTGCTGCACAAGGAAATACCTGACGAGATCATTTTGCTCGACGATGAGGTGCGGCAGCTGCTGGCCGGTGCGGCCGACCGGTTGGCGGCCAAGGGCGTGCCCGTGCACTGGCCCAAGGAACTGTCCCGGGAGTTGGTCACACGGGTCGCCATCGGCGGCGGCGCGGCACCTCGGGACCTGCCCGGCTTCCTCGGCGGCGGCGAGGCCCTGCGCTTCGACTGGCAGGTCGCGCTGGGTGACGACCCGCTGACCAAGGACGAGCTGGAGCAGTTGGCGCAGGCCCACCGGCCGATCGTGCTGCTGCGGGAGCAGTGGCAGCTGGTCGACGCCGACCTGGCCCGCCGCGTGCGGCAGCGGGAGCTCACGCCGTTGAACCCGTTGGCAGCGTTGGGACTCGCGCTGACCGGCACCGCCGAGATCGACGGTGAGCAGATCGAGGTCGTCGCCGACGGCTGGCTGGCCGCGCTGCGCGACCGGATCGCCGACGCCGAGGGCGGGGCCGAGCTGCTGGCCCAGCCGCCGGCGTTGGATGCGACGCTGCGCGACTACCAGCTGCGCGGCCTGCGCTGGCTGGCCCGGATGACCTCGCTCGGCCTGGGCTGCTGCCTGGCCGACGACATGGGCCTGGGCAAGACGATCACCGTGATCGCCCTGCACCTGCACCGCGCGGCCGGGCCGACGCTGGTGGTGTGTCCGGCCTCGCTGCTGGGCAACTGGGAACGGGAGATCCGGCGGTTCGCGCCCGGCGTCCCGGTCCGCCGGTTCCACGGCGCGGCCCGCGACCTGTCCGGCGTCGACGGCTTCGTGCTCACCACGTACGGCACCATGCGGCGAGATGCGGCCGAACTCGCCGCGGTGCCATGGGATGTGGTGGTGGCCGACGAGGCCCAGCACGTCAAGAACGCCCGGTCGGCCACCGCGAAAGCCTTGCGCACCATCGGAAACGGCGTTCGGGTGGCGCTGACCGGCACGCCGGTCGAGAACACCCTGTCCGAGCTGTGGGCCATCCTGGACTGGGCCACGCCCGGCCTGCTGGGCTCGCAGCCCGGCTTCCGCCGGCGCTGGGCCAAGCCCATCGAGGCCGACAAGGACGAGGAGGCCGCGCGCCGGCTGGGCCGGCTGTTGCGACCGTTCCTGTTGCGGCGCAGCAAGTCCGACCCCGGCATCGCGCCCGAGCTGCCGGCCAAGACCGAGACCGACCAGCTCGTGCCGCTCACCCGCGAGCAGGCCGGCCTGTACGAGGCCGTGGTGCGCGAGGTGATGGCCGAGATCGCCCAGACCGACGGCATCGCCCGCCGCGGCCTGATCCTGAAGCTGCTGACCTCGCTCAAGCAGATCTGCAACCACCCGGCCCAGTACCTCAAGCAGACCGACGCCCGGCTCACCGGCCGGTCCGGCAAGCTCGCGCTGCTCGACGAGCTCGTGGAGACCATCGTCGCCGAGGACCACGCCGTGCTGGTGTTCACCCAGTACGTGGCCATGGCGCAGCTGCTGGCCCGACACCTGGCCGATCGCGGCTGGCCCAACCAGTTCCTGCACGGCGGCACCCCCGTGGCCAAGCGCGAGGAGATGGTGCGGCGGTTCCAGGACGGCGAGGTGCCGATCTTCCTCATCTCGTTGAAGGCCGGCGGCACGGGACTGAATCTGACCCGGGCCGACCACGTCGTGCACTACGACCGCTGGTGGAATCCGGCGGTCGAGGACCAGGCCACCGACCGGGCGTACCGGATCGGGCAGACCCGGCCCGTGCAGGTGCACCGGTTCATGACCGAGGGCACCATCGAGGACCGCATCGCCGCCATGCTCGAGGCCAAGCGAGCCCTGGCCGACGCCGTGCTCACCGGCGGCGAGGCCGCGCTGACCGAGCTGTCCGACGGCGAGCTGGCCGACCTGGTGGCGCTGCGATGACCGACGCCCGCGGGTTTCCCGTCTTTCCCGTCCGCAGCCGCCGGCGGCTGCACACCTGGTGGGGCAGCGCCTGGATCCAGGCCATGGAGGACACCGCCGTCGACGGCGGCCTGACCCGGCGCGGCCGGCGCATCGCCGCCGACGGCCGGATCGGGCCCATCACCATCAGCCCCGGCCGCGTCGGCGCGGTGTTCGACGGTGCTTTTCGCACGACCATCGCCGTGGAACCGTTGTCCGACAACGACTGGAGCTCGGTGGTGGCCGAGGCGTCCGTCCAATCGGGACACCTCGCCGCCCTGCTCGACTCCTACCTGACCGACGCATTGAGCGGCTTGGTGCCCGGCGTCGGCGACCTCGACACCCAGTGCGGCTGCGACGACTGGGGCCATCCCTGCCAGCACGCCGCCGCCCTCTGCTACCAGGCCGCCTGGCTGCTCGACGCCGAACCCGCGCTTCTGCTGACCCTGCGCGGCCGAACGCTGGAGGCCCTGACCACCGCCATCGCTCAGCACCGGGCCAACCCGCCCGCCTGCCTCGCCGACGCGGAGGACGCACTCATCCCGGCCTTGGCGGCCTTCGCCCGCCCCGTGCCGCCCCTGCCCGAACCACCGCCACCCGCCACCGGGGAGCTGCACCTTCTCGATATCGAGCCGCCACCGGGCATCGACATCGGAGCCCTGCACGGCGCCGCCGTCACCGCCGTCACCCGAGCCCGGAACCTGCTGGGTGGAGCCAGCTCCACCGGCCCGCCGTGACAGTTGTCATGGCCGGGTCCTGACAGGTGTGCCAGGGCCCGAGCGTCTTCGGGCGACAGGCTGTGAGGCATGGACAGCACAGACACCGTCACCCGGGGCGCCGCGGTCAGCCTCCGCGGACTGGTCAAGCACTTCGGGGACGTGCACGCCGTCGACGGGGTCGACGTCACGATCGCGCCGGGGGAGGTCGTGGCGCTGCTCGGGCCGAACGGGGCCGGCAAGTCGACGACGATCGACATGCTGCTGGGTCTGGCCGAGCCGACCCGCGGTGCGGTGTCGGTGTTCGGGCGGGCGCCGCGGGCGGCCGTGGCCGCCGGGCTGGTCGGGGCGATGCTCCAGTCCGGCGGTCTGCTGGACGACGCGACCGTGGCCGAGACGGTGGCGCTGTTCCGGGCGATGTATCCGAAACCGTTGCCGCTCAAGGACGTCCTGGTCCGCGCCGGGCTGGCCGAGCTGGCCGGGCGCAAGGTCGGGGCGCTGTCCGGCGGGGAGAAACAGCGGGTCCGGTTCGCGGTCGCGCTGGTCAGCGACCCGGACCTGCTGGTCCTGGACGAGCCGACGGTGGCCATGGACGTGGAGGCCCGCCGTGAGTTCTGGACGGCAATGCGCTCCTACACCAACACCGGCCGCACGGTGGTGTTCGCGACCCACTACCTGGCCGAGGCCGAGGACTACGCGGACCGCGTGGTGCTGCTGCGTGCCGGCCGGGTCGTCGCCGACGGCTCGGTGAGCCAGGTCCGCTCGCTCGCGGCCGGCCGCGTGATCACGGCGAAGATCGTTGACGCCGACGAGGCGGCGCTGGCCGCGTTGCCCGGCGTCACCTCGGTGCTGGTCCGCGGCGAGGCCGCCGAGCTGGTGTGCGCGGATTCCGACGCGGCGCTGCGCGAGCTGCTCACCCGCCATCCGCACGCCCGTGACATCGAGGTCCGCGGCGCCGGCCTCGAAGCCGCGTTTGTCACTCTGACCAGGCAGGAGGCCGCCTGATGGGCGCGCTGTTGACGTTCGAGGTGCGCCGGCTGGTCCGCTCACCCCGGTTCTTCATCTTCACGGTCGCGTTCCCGCTGGCGATGTTCCTGGCCTTCGGCGCCGCCTACGGTGCCGATCCCGGCGCCCTCACCGTCCTGATGGTGAGCATGGCCGCCTTCGGCGCGGTGGCCGCGTCCATCAGCACCGGCTCCCGCACCGCGATCGAACGCCAGGTCGGCTGGAACCGCCAACTCCGGCTCACGCCCCTGAGCGGCGTCAACTACCTGGTCTCCAAGGTCGCCGCGGCCATGCTGGTCGCGCTGCCGAGCATGCTGCTGGTGTTCGCCGCCGGCGTTGTGCTCGAGGGCGTCAGCCTGAGCCCGGGGACGTGGGCGCAGCTGATCGCCTTCTGCTGGTTGGGTGTGCTGCCCACGGCCGTGCTGGGCCTGTTGATCGGCCTGCTGGCCACCGGCGACTCGGCGCAGGCCATGAGCACCGTGCTGATGCTGGCGTTGAGCATGCTCGGCGGCCTGTTCCTGCCGCTGAACAACCTGCCGGCGGTCATGACCGACATCGCCAAGGCCCTGCCGAGCTACTGGCTGGCGGAATTCGGACACGACGCGTTGGCCGGCAACGCACCGAGTCTCCAGGGCGTGCTCACCATGACGGCCTGGATCGTGGTGGCCGGCGCGCTGGTCGCGCTCCGCTACCGGCGGGACTCCGCTCGCGCCTGACCGCGGTGCCACGCGCGGAGGGCGGTTCGCGGGCCAGAGGGGAGCCCGCGAACTCCCCTCCCGCGCGTCAACGGGTCAGGCCGAACAGGTCTCGCTGCCGGGGCAGCTGCGCAGCAGCCGCACCACCGGGGGCGCCGTGATCCGCGACGGCGCCCCCTTCGCGTTGCCCGGCCACTGGATGGACACCGCGATCGCGGACGAGTTGTTGCCGTAGTTCTTCTCGGTCAGCGTGTGGTCCGGGTTCACGGTGTTGACCACGTCGTACACGCCGGAGGCCGCCGACGTGATGTCCAGCCACTGGAAGTCCACGTTGTACCGGTAGTCGTCGCCGCTGCCCACGGAGATGCCCTCGGTGACGTCGGTGGCCTGCGGCTGCTCGTGCCCGCACATGTTGTAGATCAGGAACTGGTGCAGCTTGGCCTCGGGTTGCTCGTCGTCGTGCACCCGGTGCTGCAGCGACGCCTTGTCCGGCGTGTCGTAGCGGTCGCCGAGGCAGAAGCCGTTCTTGCGGTCGGACACCACCGTGCTGCCGTTCAGCGTGCGCAGCTGGAACCGCTCGAAGTGCAGCAGGTGCCAGTGCATGTGCGCCGGGGCCGGCTCGTAGTAGGCGCTGGTGCCCGAGGACTTCTGGGCCGTGCCGAACGAGTCCGGGATCGGGCCGTGCGCGCCGTTCTGGAACGCCTGCCGCACCGCCATCGTCGGGAACACCGTGCTGTCCCGGTGCGCGTAGAACAGCAGCGGGCCGTCGCCGATGTTCTCCTCCGACGAGGTGAACCTCAGTCGGACCGCCTTGATGTCACCCGACGTGACGCAGGGGGTGTTGGGGGCGTTGACGTCCGCGACCATGCAGACGTCCCAGTCCTTGCAGTCCTTGGGATCACCGCGATGGTTGCCCGCGCAGCCGACCGGCGCCTGGCGCAGGTCCGGCAGCAGCATCGGGGCCGCCGCCTCGGCCGGGGCCGTCGTCGCCAGCAGGGCCAGAACTGCCGCCACCACAAGGAACCGCGCAGTCGTCATGAGCCTCAACCTAGCGAGGGGCCCGCCGACCCGATCGGGTGATCTCCGCTGTGACGGTGCGTGGATACCTTTAACCTCGCCGGGTGTCGACTGCTGCCACCGAACCCGTCACCGCCCCGCTTCCGTCCCTCCAGGACGCCCGCGTCGTCGCGGCGCCCGCGCTCCGTGAGGCCGCGCTCGTGCTGGACGCCATCGCCGCCGTCGTCGCCAAGGCCGACGCGGACACCGCCGCCCGCCTCCGCCAGGTCGTCGCCGACCTGGAAGCCGGCGACCGGATCGACCGACCCTGCTGTGACAACCCCTGGAAGCCCACCCTCACCACCGCCCTCACCCGCTGATCCGACCTGCGTGAAAGGACCATTCCTCACGTTGAACGTGAGGAATGGTCCTTTCCAAACACCAGGGGGTTGACAAAACGGGGTTAGCGCCAGCTGGGGAGCCAGAGCTCGGCTTGCCACTGGGCGGCGCTGATGGGGTCGCCGTTGAGGATCGGCCAGAGCCAGACGAAGTTGGCCACGACCAGACCGGTGTAGATGGCGACGACGAGCAGGCCGGTGCCGCGGCGTTCGGCGCCGGCACGGGCGCGGCCGAGGATGTCGCCGCAGGCCAAGATCAGGCCCAGTACCAGGAACGGCGCCATCGGCGTGACGTAGAAGAAGAACATCTGCCGGTCGATGTTGACGAACCAGGGCAGCAGGCCGGCCATGTAGCCCACCATCACGGCGGCGTGGCGCCAGTCGAACTTGACGATGGCCCGCCACAGCGACCAGCCGATCATCGGGAAGGCCAGCCACCACATGGCCGGCGTGCCGACCAACATCTGCGCGCTCACGCACTCCGACGCGCCGCAGCCGGCGGCCAACGGGCTGGGCGACTGCTCGATGTAGTAGAGCATCGGCCGCAGCCCCATCGGCCACGTCCACGGCTTCGACTCCCACGGATGGGTCCCGACCCCGGGCGCGCCGGTGATCAGGTTGGCGTGGAAGTGCAGCACGTTGCCCTCGTAGAAGAAGAACGACTGCAAGGCGTTGGGCAGCCAACTGGACACGGCGACCGTGTTGCCGGCGGCGTTGCGGTCCACGCCGGTCTCGCTGCCGAACCACGCCCACCAGGACGCGAAGTACACCGCCACCGAGATCACCACGATCGCCCACAGCGCCGGCAGCACGTCACGGACGAACGCGCCGGCCCACGGCCGCTCCACGCCGGCGGCCCGCCGCGCGGTCGCGTCCCAGATCACCGACAGCAGGCCGAAGGCGACGATGTAGTAGATGCCGTTCCACTTGACCCCGCAGGCCAGGCCGAGCGAGATGCCGCAGGCGAAACGCCACCACCGGAACCCCAGCCGCGGCCCGAACTCGGACGCGTTGACCCAGCCCTCGGAGACGGCGACGGCCAGCCGGTTGCGCACGACGTCCCGGTCCACCAGCAGACAGCCGAAGGCGACGACCACAAAAAGCGCGCCGAAGATGTCCAGCATGCCCAGCCGGGACTGCACATGGCTGACGCCGTCGCAGATCAGCAGCACGCCGGCCAGCGCGCCCAGCATGGTCGAGCGGGTCAGCCGGCGGCCGATCCGCACGATCAGCAGGATGCAGATGGTGCCGGCGATGGCCGAGGAGAACCGCCAGCCCCAGCCGTCGTAGCCGAACAGCCACTCGCCGATGGCGATCAGGTACTTGCCGACCGGCGGGTGCACCACCAGCTCGTAGCCGGGATTGTCCTCGTAGCCGCCGTTGCGCAGCATCTGCCAGGCCTGCGGCACGTAGTGCTTCTCGTCGAACACGGGCGTGCCGCGGTCGGTCGGCCAGCCCAGGTCCCAGAACCGGACCAGGGCGCCGATCAGGGTGACGCTGAGTGTGACGATCCAGCCGCGGACGGTGTCCGTGGGTCGCCAGACGGCCAGGCGTTCCAGCGGCCCGGCGGTGGACGGCTGCGCGGCCGGCGGCAGCTCGCCGACGTCCACCACGCCGTCGGGCTCGGGGTCGGTCCGCTCCACGATCGTCGTCACGGGGGTCGATCGTAGGGTGAGTGGCGTGAATACCGTATCGGGCACCGCCGAGGGCCCCGGCCGCCTGCTGTTGGCGGCGACCCCGCTGGGCAACCTCGGCGACGCCACCCGGCGACTGGTGGATGCCCTGGCCACGGCCGATCTGGTGGCCGCGGAGGACACTCGCAAACTGCGCTCGCTGGCCTCCGCGCTCGGCGTCAAACCGACCGGCAAGGTCGTCAGTTTTTACGACGCGGTCGAGACGGCTCGGCTGCCCGGACTGGTCAAGGCGGTCGCTTCCGGACAAACGGTGCTGCTGGTGACCGACGCCGGCATGCCCAGCGTGTCCGACCCCGGCTACCGCCTGGTCGCCGCCTGCGTGGCCGAGGACCTGCCGATCACCTGCCTGCCCGGCCCGTCCGCACCGGTCACCGCGCTGGCCCTGTCCGGGGTGCCGGTCGACCGCTTCTGCTTCGACGGCTTCCCGCCGCGCAAGCCCGGCGAGCGCCGCAAGTGGCTGGCCACGCTGGCCACCGAAACCAGGGCCTGCGTCTTCTTCGAATCACCGCATCGGGTGGCCGCGACCCTGGCCGACGCCGTCGAGGTGCTGGGCGGTGACCGTCGTGGCGCGGTCTGCCGCCAGCTGACCAAGTCCGACGAGCAGGTCGAGCGGGGCACCCTGGCCGAGCTGGCCGAGTGGGCCGCCGGCGGGGTCGGCGGCGAGGTCACGGTGGTGTTCGCCGGCGCCGAGCCGGCCGTCGTCGACGTCACCGACGTGGCCGGCCTGGTGCCGGCGGTGCAGCAGCGGGTGGCCGCTGGACAACGCCTCAAGGATGTGGTTGCCGAGGTCGCGGCCGGTGCCGGCGTCAGCAAGAAGGCGCTGTACGACAGCGTGGTAGCGGCCAAGAAGTAATGGGCGAGCGCGCACCCGTACCCTTTGTCGCATGAGTGCCTCCGTGCTGACGGCGGTGGCCTGGCCCTACGCCAACGGCCCCCGTCACATCGGCCATGTCTCCGGTATCGGTGTCCCCTCCGACCTGTTCGCCCGCTACATGCGAATGTCAGGTCACGACGTGCTCATGGTCTCCGGCAGCGACGAGCACGGCACGCCGATCCTGGTGCAGGCCGACAGGGAGGGACTGACGCCGCAGCAGACCGCGGACAAGTACCACCGCGTCGTCGCGGAGGACATGCGCGCCCTCGGCGTCACCTACGACCTGTACACGCGCACCACCACGCGCAACCACTACGACGTGGTGCAGCAGATCTTCCTTGCGCTCAACGACAACGGCTACATCCTGCCCAAGACCACGACCGGCGCGGTCAGCCCGTCCACCGGCCGCACCCTGCCCGACCGCTACATCGAGGGCACCTGCCCGATCTGCGGCTACGACGGGGCCCGCGGCGACCAGTGCGACAACTGCGGCAACCAGCTCGACGCCGCCGACCTGATCAACCCCAAGTCGCGGATCAACGGCGAGACGCCCAAGTTCGTCGAGACCGAGCACCTGTTCCTCGACCTGCCGGCGTTCACCCGGACGCTGGGCGAGTGGTTGGCGTCCAAGACCGACTGGCGCCCCAACGTCATCAACTTCACCAAGAACCTGGTCGACGACATGCGGCCGCGGGCCATCACCCGTGACCTGGACTGGGGCGTGCCGATCCCGCTCGACGGCTGGCGCGACCAGGGCCTCAAGCGGTTCTACGTGTGGTTCGACGCGGTCATCGGCTACCTCTCGGCCAGCGTGGAGTGGGCCCGGCGCAGCGGCGACCCGGACGCGTGGAAGCGCTTCTGGACCGACCCCGAGACGTCGATCGTGCACTTCATGGGCAAGGACAACATCACCTTCCACGCCCAGATCTGGCCGGCGCTGCTGATGGGCCACAACGGGGCCGGCGACAAGGGCGGCAAGCCCGGCCCGTACGGCACCCTCAACCTGCCGACCGAGATCGCCTCCAGCGAGTTCCTCACCATGAGCGGCTCCAAGTTCTCCACCTCCCGGGGCCGGGTCATCTACGTGCGGGACTTCCTGGCCGAGTTCGGCCCGGACGCGCTGCGCTACTTCATCTCGGCCGCCGGTCCCGAGACCCAGGACGTGGACTTCACCTGGGAGGAGTTCGCCCGGCGGATCAACTTCGAGCTGGCCAACGAGTGGGGCAACCTGGTCAACCGGTCGGTCTCGATGGCGCACAAGAACGTCGGCGCGGTGCCGGCGCCGACCGCGCCCACCCAGGCCGACGAGGACCTGAAGGCGCTGTCCCGGGCGGCGTTCGACACCGTCGGCGCGCACCTGCGGCACTCCCGGTTCCGCGCCGGCATCGGCGAGGCGATGCGGGTGGTGTCGGCGGCCAACAAGTACCTGTCCGACCAGGAGCCGTGGAAGCTCAAGGAGGACCCGGCCCGCCGCGACACGGTGCTGCACACCGCGTTGCAGGTGGTCAAGGACGCCAACACGCTGCTGACGCCGTTCCTGCCGCACTCCGCGCAGAAGATCCACGAGCTGCTCGGCGGCACCGGGCTGTGGGCCTCGCAGCCGGAGATGCGCGAGGTCACCGACCTGGACGACCCGTCGCGCGAGTACCCGGTGCTGACCGGCGACTACGCGGCCGAGCAGGCCAAGTGGGAGTCCACGCCGATCAAGGTCGGCGTGCCGCTGAGCAAGCCGACGCCGCTGTTCGCCAAGCTCGACCCGGAGCTGGCCGAGACCGGTCCGGAGTGGGCGCCGATCGAGAAGTGACTCCTCGCAAGGGAGAGCGGCCGCCGATACCGGAGCGTCTTCCGGTGTCGGCGGTCGACGCCCACACTCATCTGGAAGCCTGTGGCGCCAAGGATTCCGCCGATGTCCGGTCCATGATGGACCGGGCCTGCGCGGCCGGCATCGGGCACGTGATCACCGTCGCCGACGACATGGCCGCCGCCCGCTGGACCGTCGAGGCGTCCACGTGGGACGATCGCGTTTTCGCCGCCGTGGCGCTGCATCCCACGCGCACCAAGGACTTCGGCGAGTCCGAACGGGACGAGCTGGCCGCGTTGGCCGCGCACCCGCGGGTGGTCGCGATCGGCGAGACCGGGCTCGACTACTACTGGGACTACGCCCCGCACGACGCCCAGCAGGACGCCTTCCGTTGGCACATCGAGCTTTCCAAGCGCCTGCGCAAGCCGCTCATGATCCACGACCGGGACGCGCACGACGACGTGCTGCGCATTCTGGACGAGGAGGGCGCGCCGGACACCGTGGTGTTCCACAGCTTTTCCGGCGATGTGGACATGGCGCGACGCTGCGTGGCCGCCGGTTACGTGCTGTCGTTCTCGGGCACGGTCACGTTCCGCAACGCGAAACCGTTGCGGGACGCGGCCATGGTTGTCCCACTGCAACAGTTGCTTGTGGAGACGGATGCGCCTTTCCTGACACCGCACCCGTTCCGGGGTCGCCCGAACGAGCCGTACTGCGCCGCGTACACGCTGCGTGAACTGGCTGATCTACGCGGAGTACAGGTCGGTGAGCTGGCAACAATTGTCACCGCAACGGTGAACCGAGTCTTCGGCCTGGGCGTATGACCCTCCGTGCGACGAAGATTTCACCCCGTGGTGTGACTGGAGACACAACAACCCGAGGAATGTTTGCTCACACGCTCGACCTCCGTTACGGTCCCGTGATCGGTGCGTCGGACAGGGATGTCCAACCACCGGCCCGCAGTCAGGTCGGCGTTCGTCGGGGACGGCCGGCTTCCGCGAGGAAGCGGCTGGACGGCGTTGACTACGGGACCGAGCAAGGCAAGTCGGAGCACGAGACCCGAGCGAAGCGAGGACGTACCAGCGGCTGACGTCGGCTAGAGGCGAGACAGCCGCGGAACTCCCCGCGGACCATCGGCTTTTCGGAGGTAACGACCCCGTGACTGGGACCGGCAGGCACCGTAGACCGCGCATGTCCGAGGAAGCGCCCACCCAGGCGCAGAGCGCGCAGAGCTTCTGGGCACCCCACACCGGGGTGGCCGTGGCGGAGCGCCAGACCTCGGCCTGGACCGCTGTGCGGCCGGACCTCGACTGGGACTGGGACTGGGAGGCCGAGCTCGAGTCCACCCGCCAGTTCGTGCCCGGCGGGGCGTACGTCTCCACCCAGGACGTGATGGACGTTCTTGGGCCGGACGCCCAGGACATCCTCGACTCCGTCAACATGGAGCTCGACCAGCTGCTCGAGCTGATGAACGCCAAGACGACCGTCTTGCCGATCATCCGCGACGACGCCGGTCCGCTCACCGAGGGCCTGGCCCAGTGCTGGGAAGAGCTCGAAGAGGGACTCGAGGAGCGCAACCTCGTCCCCGAACCCAAGCGCAAGGCGGTCGTCAAGACCGAGCAGGAGACCAAGTCTCCGTGGAAGCGCCGGTTCATCAAGGCCGCCGTGATGGCCACCCTGGTCAGCCTGGCCGGTGGCGGCGCCACCGCGCTGGCCATGGACAAGGCCGTCACCGTGGACGTCGACGGTCACGAGATGACCGTGCACACCTACTCCGGCACCGTCGGCGACGTGCTGGCCAAGCAGGGCCTGAGCGCCGGCGCGCACGACTCGCTGATGCCCTCGGCCGGCTCCTCCATCGCCGACGGTGGCAAGATCGTCCTGCAGCGCGGCCGCACCATGACCGTGTCCGTGGACGGCGTCTCCCAGACCCAGTGGGTCAAGTCCCTCACTGTGGCCGACGCGCTGCGCGAGATGGGCGTCAAGACCGAGAACGCCAAGCTGTCGGTCGATCCGTCCAAGCAGATCCCCCTCAACGGGATGTCGCTGGACATCAAGACGGCCAAGACCGTCACCGTCAGCGACGGCGGCAACGCCCCCAAGCAGCTCACCACCTACGCGGTGACCATCCAGGAGCTGCTCAAGTCCCTGAACATCTCGCTCGGCGCCGACGACAACGTCGCGCCGGCCGGGGACACCAAGCTGGCCACCGGCGCCCAGATCACCGTCAGCCGCAACGGCGTGACC
The DNA here is from genome assembly GCA_036403095.1 of Kutzneria sp. Taxonomy (GTDB): domain Bacteria; phylum Actinomycetota; class Actinomycetes; order Mycobacteriales; family Pseudonocardiaceae; genus Kutzneria. The sequence goes on from DASWRQ010000323.1 coordinate 16,204, forward strand.
GTGGTCCAGGAGAACCAGGACATCCAGCCGACGACGCAGATCGTCAACGACCCCACTCTCGACGAGGGCGTCACCCAGGTCATGGACCCGGGCACGGTCGGCAAGCAGAACGTGACCTACCGCGTCACCATGCACAACGGCAAGCAGACCGACAAGCAGCAGATCGGCGTGCAGGTCATCACGCCGATGAAGCCGAAGATCGTCAAGAACGGCACCAAGGCGCTGCCCGGCGACGAGATCTGGGACCGCATCGCCTACTGCGAGTCCAGCGGCAACTGGCACATCAACACCGGCAACGGCTACTACGGCGGGTTGCAGTTCAACAACCCGACCTGGCTGTCCAACGGTGGTGGCCAGTACGCGCCGCGGGCCGACCTGGCCACCCGCGAGCAGCAGATCGCCATCGCCAACAAGGTCCGCGCCGCCCGTGGCCTGCAGCCGTGGCAGTGCGCCCAGATGCTCGGTCTGACCTGAGCCTAGAATCCCGCTTCGTGCCCGAACTGCTGGGACCCGTCGAGGTCCGTGCCCTTGCCAAGGAGTTGGACGTCCGTCCGACCAAGAAGCTGGGCCAGAACTTCGTGCACGACGCCAACACCGTTCGGCGCATCGCCGCCGCCTCCGGTGTCACCGCCGATGACGTGGCGCTGGAGGTCGGTCCCGGGCTCGGCTCGCTGACCCTGGCGCTGCTGCCGGTGTGCAAGGCCGTCGTCGCCGTCGAGATAGATCCCGTGCTGGCCGCTCGGCTCCCCGCCACCGCCGCCGAGTTCGCTCCCGACTTCGCATCCCGGCTCTCCGTCGTCGGCGCCGACGCCATGCGGGTCACCGCTGCCCAGCTCGGCGCCGCGCCCACCGCGCTTGTCGCCAACCTGCCGTACAACGTGTCAGTGCCGATCGTCCTGCACCTGCTCGCCGAGCTGCCTTCGTTGCAGACCGGGCTCGTCATGGTCCAGTCCGAGGTCGCCGACCGCATGGCCGCCGGTCCCGGCAGCCGCGTCTACGGCGTGCCCAGCGTCAAACTCGCCTGGTACGCCTCCGCTCGGCGGGCCGGTCCCGTGCCTCGCTCCGTCTTCTGGCCCGTGCCCAACGTCGACTCGGCGCTTGTCGCCTTCACTCGCCGTGAGCCCCCGTCTTCCGTCACCCGCGAGGCCCTCTTCGCCCTCGTCGACGCCGCCTTCGCCCAGCGCCGCAAGACCCTGCGGGCCGCCCTCGCCACCTGGGCCGGCTCCCCCGACCGCGCCGGTCAGCTCTTGACCGCCGCCGGCGTCGATCCTTCGTCTCGCGGTGAGCAGCTCGGCATCGCCGACTTCGTCCGCGTAGCCGAAGCCGCCGCCCGGCGTCCCGACTAGCCATGCCCTCGCTGGTGCAGCTCCAGGCCGGCCATGCCCCGGCCGTGCTCACCTTCGAGCTCGCCAACCGGGCTTACTTCGCCGCCTCCATCTCCGACCGTGGCGACGACTACTTCGACCAGTTCACCGCCCGCTTCCGCGCCTTGCTCGTCGACCAGGAGGCCGGCCTCTGCGCCTTCTACCTGCTCGTCGCCGAGGATGACTCGGTTCTGGGCCGTTTCAACCTCTACCGCTTCTCCGACGGCACCGCCGAACTCGGCTACCGCGTCGCCCAGCACGTCACCGGCCGCGGCTTCGCCACCCGGTCCGTCCAGGAGCTGTGCCTTCTAGCCGCTTCTCGGCACCGTCTCCACACCCTGCGCGCCGCCACTTCACACCAGAACGCCGCTTCTCAGCACGTCCTGACCAACGCCGGCTTCGTCCCCATCGGTCCCGCCGACCCCGTCGACCTCGGCGGCAAACCCGGCACCTGGTATCAGCGCGACCTGGCCCGCGTGCAGTAGACGTTTGTCATCAGCCAGTGCTGGAGCCAACCGAGAATCGGCCCAGAAGATCACCACTTCGACCGGCCACTAACGGCGTAGCCCCCACCACTCCCGGGGTGGCCGCCCCGGGACCATCCTACCGCCGCCCCCAGCTTGATGATCTTGGTAGCGTCCAGCCTGTGGACAACTCGCGGGCTGTGGATAACTCAGGGTGCCGGGGAAGCCACTGTGCGATATGTCTTCGACCGAGTAATCACCGGGCATCGGTGTGACTTACCGAACGATGCGTGGTTCTTTGCGGGCAGTGCTTGATTTTCCACATACCGGTCAGGTGTACTGCTACTTGCATCCATCCCGAGCGGCCGAGAGACCTGGATCGACGAAGCCGCAGCAACCACCCCACCCGGGGCAGGTGCTACAGCCAGGACCGATGGAGGACGTCATGGACCTCGCCCGAGTGTGCGCAGCTCTGCTGCTCACTCGCCGTCGAGTGGTCGATCAGTGCCGTCGCACGGCGACGGGCTGTCGGGCCGGCCGGTAACACCCCTACCGCCGCCTGCTGTCGGTTCACCCTCATCGCCTCGTCCCGATAGGACGGTCCAAAAAGGACGGCCTGCGCGCGCCACCTTCGCGCGGGGTCGCCGCGTGCCGTGGAGCAAACAGTGATCACTGTCGACAATCTGGTCAAGTCTTTCCCCAGCCGTGGAGGCGCAGTGCGCGCCCTGGACGGCGTCACCCTCGAGGTTCAGGCGGGCGCGGTGTGCGGCGTCGTGGGCCCGAGCGGCTCCGGCAAGTCGACCCTGGCCCGTTGCATCGCCCTGCTGGAGCGCCCGGACAGCGGCGCGATCCGGGTGGACGGCACCGACCTGGTCACCCTGGACGGCAACCGGCTGCGCGCGGCGCGCCGGCAGATCGGCGTTGTGCCGCAAGGAGATTCGCTGCTGCGCCAGCGCACGGCGGCCGGCAATGTGGCGCTGCCGCTGGAAACCGCGGGCGTTGACGGCCCGACGCGTCGCCGCCGTGTCGGCGAACTGCTCGATCTCGTCGGCCTGACCGACAAGGCGGCCTCCTACCCTGACCAGCTCTCCGGCGGCCAGCGCCAGCGCATCGCGGTGGCCCGCGCGCTGGCGGCGAACCCCGCGGTGCTGCTGGCAGATGAGCCCACCTCGGCACTGGACCCGGAGACCACCGGCTCCGTGCTGACGGTTCTCGACCGGGCCCGGGCGGAGCTCGGCGTCACGGTTGTTGTTGTCACACACGACATGGCGGTGGTCCGCCGGATCTGCGACGACGTCGCCCTGCTCGACGGCGGCCGGATCGTGGAGAACGGCAGGCTGCTCGACCTGGTGTCCGATGTGGACAGTCGTACCGCCAACGCGCTGCTGCCCGCGCTCGACCAGACCGACGGCATCACCGGCATCGCCGGCAACCATGACCGCGTCGCGGACGTGGTGCTGGTCGGCTTCGCCGCGGTGGGCGCGCTGCTGCCGGAGGCGTCCAACCGGTTCGGCGTCGACCTCGCCGTGCTCGGCGGCGGACTGACCCGGCTCGGCGAGACCCCGGTGGCCCGGTTCCGGCTGGGCCTGACCGGCGAACGGGCCGACTCCGCGCTGGAGTGGATCTCCGAGGCCGGCGCTCTCGTTCGACGGGCCCAGAAGGGTCCGCAGGGAGTCGCTGCGTGAGACCGACCACTCCGTGGTCCGATGTGCTCGACCTGCTCCACCCCGCGCTCGGTCAGACGCTGTACATGGTCGGCGTGGCAACGTTGTTCGCAACGGTGCTCGGGATCCCGCTGGGCGTGCTGCTGCACGTGACGGCGCCGGACGGGCTGCGGCCCGTGCCGGCGCTGCACCGGATCCTGGGCACCGTGGTCGACTTCGGCCGATCGCTGCCGTTCATCGTGCTCATCGTGCTGCTGCAACAGGTTGTCACCCGCCCGCTGATCGGCACGTCGATCGGACCGACCGCGGCGATCGTGCCGCTGGCCATCGGGGCGGTGCCGTTCCTCGGCCGCCTCGTCCAGTCCGCGCTGCGTGAGGTGGACGCGACCGTCGTGGAGGCGGCCGTCACCACCGGCGCCACCCGGGCCCGCATCGTGCGGTCCGTGCTGTTGGGCGAATCCGCCCCGGCGCTGGTGTCCGCGGTCGGCGTCACGGCGGTCACCCTGGTCGGCTTCTCCGCCATGGCCGGCGTCGTCGGCGGCGAGGGCCTGGGCGACCTGGCCATTCGCTACGGCTACCAGCGCTACGACGACCGGGTCCTCTGGGCCACGGTGCTCGTGCTCGGCGCCCTCGCCATGCTCATCCAACTGCTGTTCGACGTGTCCTCGCGGTTGATCGACCGCCGTCGCCGCGTCACTGCCTGACATTCAAGGAACCACAGTCCCATGAAGCTCCGTGTTGCGCTCCTTGCTGCCCTCGTGACGGCCACCGCGGCCGCCTGCGGAACGGGCGGCGGCGCGGCCGCCGACCCGAACGCCCCGCTGATCGTCGGCGTCAGCCCCACTCCGCACGGCCAGATCCTGCAGTTCGTCGCCGACAAGCTGGCGCCGGCCAAGGGCCTGAAGATCCAGGTCAAGGAGTTCACCGACTACGTGACGCCGAACACCTCGCTGGTCGACAAGTCGCTGGACGCCAACTACTTCCAGCACCAGCCGTATCTCGCCGACTTCGAGCAGAGTCACGGCGTGCAGCTGAGCTGGGTCACGGCCGTGCACCTCGAGCCGCTGGGGCTGTACTCGAAGAAGGCGCACAAGCCCGCCGACCTGCCCGACGGCGCCAAGATCGGCGTGCCCAACGACACCAGCAACGAGGCGCGGGCGTTCAAGCTGCTGGCCGACAACGGGCTGCTCAAGCTCAAGCCCGGCACCGAGAGCACCGCGACGCCGCGCGACGTGGCCGACAATCCGAAGCACCTCCGGTTCGTCGAGCTGGAGGCGGCCCAGCTGCCGCGCAGCCTCGAGGACACCGACGCCTCGATCGTGAACGGCAACTACGCGCTCTCCGCGGGCCTTGACACCAAGTCCGCGGTGCTGATCGAGAAGGCCCAAGGCAACCCGAACGCGAACGGTCTCGTGACGCGGCCGGAACTGGCGGCTGACAAGCGCGTCAAGGAGCTCGCCGAGCTGCTCAACTCCCCGCAGGTCAAGGACTACATCGACCAGACGTTCCACGGGTCGGTCCTGCCGGCGTTCTAGCCAGCACAGCAACAGCCCGTAGGCTGGACGGGTGCTAGCCGTCGTACCGACCCCAGTGACCGTCCGGGCCCCGGCGAAGGTCAACCTGCATCTCGCCGTGGGTGACCTTCGCGCCGACGGCTACCACGACCTGACGACGCTGTTCCAGTCGTTGTCGCTGATCGACGAGGTGACGGTGGCCGTCGCCGACGAGTCGCGGCTGGAGGTGCGGGGCGAGGGCGCGCAGGACGTGCCCACCGACGAGTCCAATCTGGTCTGGAAGGCCGTGCGGGCGCTGGCCGCGCACGTCGGCCGGGACCCGGACGAGCCCAAGCTGCGGATCAGCATCAACAAGGGCATCCCGGTGGCCGGTGGCATGGCCGGCGGCAGCGCCGACGCCGCCGCCACCCTGGTCGCGCTGGCCCACCTGTGGCGGCTGGAGATCGGCCGGGACGAGCTCGCCACGGTGGCCGCCGAGATCGGCAGCGACGTGCCGTTCGTGCTCCAGGGCGGCCTGGCCCTGGGCACCGGCCGTGGCGAGCAGCTGGTGCCCGTGCTGTCCCGCCACACGTACCACTGGGTGATGGCCCTCGATGCCGGCGGCCTGTCCACGCCCGAGGTGTTCCGCGAGCTCGACCGCCTCCGGGTCGACGGCAACCCGCCGCGCGTCGGGGCCGTCGAGCCCGTGCTGGAGGCCCTGGCCTCCGGCGACCCCAACCAGCTCGCCCTGTTGCTCGGCAACGACCTCCAGGCCGCCGCCGTGTCCCTGCGTCCCGGCCTGCGCCGCACGCTGCGGGCCGGCGTCAACGCCGGGGCCCTGGCCGGCATCGTCTCCGGCTCCGGGCCGACGTGTGCCTTCCTCTGCTCGGACGGAGACGCCGCCGTGCGGGTCGCCGCCGAGCTGTCCGGCGCCGGCGTGTGCCGGACGGTGCGGGTGGCGCAGGGCCCGGTCGCCGGCGCCCGTGTGGTCACCGGCGACGACGCGGTCCGCCCCACGCCACCCGAGGTACACGCCTAGAAGCCGCCGCAGCTGGCGGTCGCGAACGGGCCGCTGGCCGTGGCCGTCTTGGCCTGCTTGCCGTTCACGGTCACCTTGCAGGCCACCGAACCACCGTCGGCGCCGGCGGTGACGGTGAGAGTGCCGCCGCTGAACAAGCCCTTGCCCTGAAGATCCTTGTGCCAGGGCAGCTGGCTGGCGGTCTCCTGGTTGGTGGAGCTGCCGTTGCCGTCGAACGAGCTGTAGGTGACCGTCGCGCCCTTGGCGTCGCCGGTCACCTCGTAGTTGATCGTGGAGACGGCGTTCTGCTGGTTGTTGACGGTGTTGACGGTGGCCGTGAAGACAGCCGCGTACAGGATGCACATCACCAGGCCGATGACGGACAGAACCGCGCCGGTGATGGCCAACCCCTTGTTGTTGGCCTTGCCGCTGCTGGCCCGGGCGACGCCGATGATCGACAGCACCAGGCCGATGATCACCAGCGGCCAGGCCACCACGCCGATGAACGGGATGAAGCTGAACAGGAAACCGACGAGGCCAAGGATGAAGCCCGCGGTGCCGAGGCCGTTGCGGGGCGGCTGCCCCTGCGGCTGGACGTCGGCGGCCGGCGGCGGGAAGTACGGGGCGGACATGGGGCTCACTTTCGATCATCTCGCACTGGTGCCAGACGCATCACCGAGGGCCGCTTCGGCGTTACGTACCCTTTTCGGGTGGCGAACCTGGTCAACCTCGAGTCCGTGAGCAAGTCCTATGGCGTGAAGGCGCTGCTCGACGCCGTGTCCCTGGGTGTGAACGAGGGTGATCGAATCGGCGTCGTTGGTCTGAACGGCGGCGGGAAGACCACCCTTCTGGAGGTGCTGACCGGCCTGGAGCCCCCGGACGAGGGGCGGGTCAGCCAGACCAGGGACCTGCGGATGGCGGTGGTCACGCAGCGCACCGAGCTGATCGGCGACACGGTGCGCTCGGCGGTGCTCGACCCGCACGGCTACACCTCCGAACACGAGTGGGCGTCGGACGCCCGGGTGCGGTCGATCATGGACGGCCTGGGCATCACGGCGTTGGGGCTGGATTCGCCGGTGGGCACGATGTCGGGCGGCGAGCGGCGTCGGGTGTCGCTGGCGGCGGCGCTGATCCGCGACCTCGACCTGCTGGTCCTGGACGAGCCGACCAACCACCTGGACGTGGAGGGCGTGCGCTGGCTGGCCGAGCACCTGCTGGCCCGGCGGGGCGCTCTGGTGGTGGTGACCCACGACCGGTGGTTCCTGGACACGGTGTGCACCCGGACCTGGGAGGTCGTGGGCGGCGCGGTCGAGCAGTACGAGGGCGGCTACGCGGACTGGATCTATGCCCGCGCCGAGCGGGCCCGGCTGGCCGACACGCTGGAGGAGAAGCGCCGCAACCTGGCCCGCAAGGAACTGGCCTGGCTGCGTCGCGGCGCCCCGGCGCGGACGTCCAAGCCCCGGTACCGGATCGAGAACGCCGAGGCGATCATCTCGGACGTGCCGGAGCCGCGGGACAAGGTCGAGCTGATGGCGTTCGCCAAGCGGCGCCTGGGCAAGACCGTGATCGAGCTGGAGGACGTGTCGTTCGCGCTGGGCGACCGCACGTTGCTGGACCACGTGACGTGGCGGATCGGGCCGGGCGACCGGATCGGCCTGGTCGGCGTGAACGGATCGGGCAAGACCTCGCTGCTGCGGCTGCTGTCCGGCGACAACGAGGCCGACAGCGGCAAGCGCGTGCAGGGGCAGACCGTGCGGCTGGCCCACCTGACCCAGGAGCTGATCGACCTGCCCGGCGAGCTGCGGGTGCTGGAGGCGGTCGAGGAGGTGGCCCGGCGGGTCGTGCTGGGCAAGGTGGAGCTGTCGGCCTCGCAGCTGGCCGAGAAGTTCGGCTTCACCAAGGCCAAGCAGTGGACGCCGGTGTCGGACCTGTCCGGCGGCGAGCGGCGGCGGCTGCAGCTGGCCCGGCTGTTGATGGCCGAGCCCAACGTGCTGCTGCTCGACGAGCCGACCAACGACCTGGACATCGACACCCTCCAGCAGCTGGAGGACCTGCTCGACTCGTGGCCGGGGACGATGGTCGTGGTCTCGCACGACCGGTATCTGATCGAACGGGTCTGCGACCAGGTGGTGGCGCTGTTCGGCGAGGGCGGCATCTCCAACCTGACCGGCGGCATCGAGGAGTACCTGCGGCGTCGCGACCAGCAGTTGGCCGCCGAGGCCGCCGCCCAGGCCACACCGGTCGCGCCGAAGGTGAGCGATGCCGCCTCCAGCCGGGCCGCCCGCAAGGAGCTGTCCCGGCTGGAGCGTCGGCTGGACGTGCTGACCAAGAAGGAGGGGGAGCTGCACGCCAAGCTGGCCGAGGCGGCGACCGACCCCGACCGGCTGTTGGCCCTGGACGCCGAGCTGCGCACCGTGCTGGCCGAGAAGGACGACGTCGAGGAGCAGTGGATGCTCGCCGCCGACGCCGCCGA
>DASWRQ010000324.1:0-5445 GCA_036403095.1 Kutzneria sp.
GCCGCGTACATCGCCCGTGTCCCCGAATCGGCCAGCACATCGCCGTCCACTTCGGCCCGCAGCCGTTCCACCAGCCTCGACGTCACGACCATCACTTAACACCGATGCGGGCCGACCGGCCGGTAACAGATAGCCTCCAACGCGACACCCGCGAGACGAGGAGCAGCAGTGGCACGGTCCGTACTGGTCACCGGGGGCAACCGCGGCATCGGCCTGGCCATCGCGCAGGCGTTCGCCGCGCAGGGCGACAAGGTCGCCATCACGCACCGTGGCTCGGCGGTGCCGGCCGGCCTGTTCGGGGTGAAGTGCGACATCACCGACGCCGACCAGGTGGACCAGGCGTTCACCGAGGTGGAGGCCCACCAGGGCGCGGTCGAGGTGCTGGTGTCCAACGCCGGCATCACCGACGACACGCTGCTGATGCGGATGTCCGAGGAGCAGTTCACCCGGGTCCTGGACGCCAACCTGACCGGCGCGTTCCGCGTCACCAAGCGGGCCACCCGCGCCATGCTGCGGGCCCGCTGGGGCCGGATCATCTACATCTCGTCGGTGGTGGCCCTGAACGGCGGCCCCGGCCAGGTCAACTACGCGGCCAGCAAGGCCGGCCTGATCGGCATGGCCCGCTCCATCACCCGTGAGCTGGGCTCGCGCAGCATCACCGCCAACGTGATCACGCCGGGCTTCATCGAGACGGACATGACCGCGGTGCTGTCGCAGGACGTCAAGGACAAGGCGTTCGCGCAGATCCCCGCCGGCCGCTTCGGCGCGACGCCGGAGATCGCCGCGGCCGTCACCTTCCTGGCCTCCGACGCGGCCGCCTACGTCAACGGCGCGGTGCTGCCGGTCGACGGCGGCCTCGGCATGGGCCACTGACAGGATCGATTCCTTCTGGCGTCGATTCGTTCTCGCCGAACAGAAACCCCTGGAGAGGAAAGCACGTGACCGGACTGCTCGACGGCAAGCGCCTGGTGATCACCGGGGTGATCACCGACGCCTCACTCGGCTTCCACGTGGCCCGGGTGGCGCAGGAGCAGGGCGCCAAGGTGGTGCTGACCGGGTTCGGCCGGCTCAGCCTGGTGGAGCGGATCGCCAAGCGGCTGCCCCAGGAGGCGCCGGTGATCGAGCTGGACGTGACCAACCAGGAGCACCTCGAGGGGCTGTCGGCCAAGGTGCGCGAGCACCTCGACGGCGTCGACGGCGTGCTGCACTCGATCGCCTACGGCCCGCCGTCCACGCTGGGCTCGGACTTCCTCGAGGCCCCGTGGGAGGACGTCGCGACCGCCGTGCAGGTGTCGGCGTACTCGCTGAAGGACCTGGTCAAGGCCCTGCTGCCGCTGATGACCGAGGGCAGCTCGGTGGTCGGCATGGACTTCGACGCCCGGGTCGCCTGGCCGGCCTACAACTGGATGGGCGTGGCCAAGGCGTCGCTGGAGTCGGTGACCCGCTACCTGGCCCGTGACCTGGGCCCGCGCAAGATCCGGGTGAACGTGGTCGCCGCCGGCCCGGTCCGCACCATGGCCGCCAAGTCCATCCCGGGCTTCGTCGAGCTGGACAAGTCGTGGACCGAGCGGGCCCCGCTCGGCTGGGACCCGACGGACCCGGAGCCGGTGGCCAAGTCGGTGTGCGCGCTGCTGTCCGACTGGCTGCCCGCGACCACCGGTTCGATGGTGTGGGTCGACGGCGGGGTGCACGCGGTCGGCATGTAGCCGCCCTGAGCAGCAAAGGTCCCGGTCGGCCATGACTTTGGTCATGGGACGCCACCATGCCGCCGGGGCGATGCTTTCCGGGGCCTGGCTGGCTACGGTACTCGCCGTGGGCTCCGAACACACGACATTGCCGGCGCAGGAGTCTCGACGGTCCGGTCGGGTAGGGTGGCCCCCCGACCGGGCCGCTGGCCGTCCCGCCCTGTACGGGATCATGTTCTGGGCCACGGTCGTCGTCGTCTCGGCGGCCGAGATCACCAACTTCGCCCAGCAGCCCCAGCCGTACGGCCTGTGGCCGCTGGCCTGCCTGGGCGTGGTCACGCTGGCCTGGCTGGCGCTGCCCTGGGATCCGTCCGCGCCGCTGCCCCGCAAGCTCGCCCTGATCCCGTTCCTCGCCGGCATGCTCGCGCTGACCCTGTTGTCCGCCTACAACTCCACCGACATCTGGCTGTTGCTGGCCTTGGCCAACTGCACCTTCGTGTTCGGCGTGCGCGGCACCGTGATCGTCGCGGCCTGCCTGGTCGCCTTCACGTTCGTCGACGTCCTGACCTATCCCGGCTACACCGTGCTGGCGGCCTGCATCCAGAGCCTGGTCGTGGTGGTGCTGACGGTTTTTGTCACCGGCCTGGCCTCCGCGGTGACCGAGGCGCGGCGTCGGCGGATCGAGTCGCAGCAGCTGCTCGGCGAGCTGGCCGAGGCGCACCAGGAGCTACGGGCCTACGCCGACCAGGTGCGGGAGCTGTCGGTGGCCGAGGAGCGGGCGCGGATGGCCCGCGAGATGCACGACTCCGTCGGCCACTACCTGACGGTCATCCAGGTCGGGCTGACCAACGCCGAGCGCTTCCGCCACAAGCGGCCCGACCAGGCCTGGGTCGAGGTGGCGCAGGCCAAGGAGCTGACCAGGGAGGCGCTGGCCGACACCCGGCGGTGGGTGCGGGCGATGCGGCCGCTGGCGCTGGAGGGGCGGACCGGCAGCCAGGCGCTGGCCGAGCTGGCCCGGACCTTCGACGGCACCGGCATCGAGGTCCGGTTCCAGGTTCAAGGTTACGAGCAGCCGTTGCTGGGTGACACTGAGGTGGTGCTGTACCGGGTGCTTCAGGAGGGTCTGACCAACGTGCTGCGGCATGCCGGGGCCACGCGGGCCGAGGCGGTGTTGTCGTTCCGTGACGAGCGGGTGTGCCTGCGCATCGGCGACGACGGGCACGGCGTCGGCGAGCTGACCAGGGGTTTCGGGTTGTCGTCGCTGGGCCAGCGGGCCGAGGCGGCCGGCGGTGTGCTGGTCGCGGGCAACGCCCCGACCGGCGGTTTCGAGCTGGTCGCCGACCTGCCGGTGGGGCGCCGATGAGCGTGCGGGTGCTGCTGGTCGATGACCAGGTCCTGATGCGCAGCGGGCTGCGCAAGCTGCTCGAGATCGAGGACGGCATCGAGATCGTCGCCGACGTGGGCAGCGGCCCGGACGCGCTGGCCGTGGCGCCGTCGTGCCGGCCGGACGTGGCGCTGGTGGACGCCCGCATGCCGGGCATGGACGGCATCGAGCTGATCACCGAACTGACCCGGTCGCACCCGTCGATCGCCAGCATCGTGCTGACCACGTTCGACGAGGACGAGTACCTGTTCGGGGCGCTCAAGGCCGGCGCGCGGGGCTTCCTGCTCAAGGACGCCTCCCCGGAGGAGCTGGTCGCGGCCATCCGCCGGGCCGCGGCCGGCGGCACCGTGCTGAGCGACCAGGTCGCCGGTCGGGTGGTGGCCCAGCTGCGCGGCGAAGCACCGGCCCAACCGGTGTTGTCCAGCCGGGAGGCCGAGGTGGCCCGGCTGGTCGGGGCGGGCGCGTCGAACCGGGAGATCGCCACCGAGCTGTTCATCACCGAGGGCACCGTGAAGAACCACGTCTCCAGCACGCTGCGCAAGCTGGGCCTGCGGGACCGGACCCAGCTCGCGCTGCATGTGATCTCGTCGCCGGGCGCCTTCCAGCTCTAGCTGAGCCGGCCCAGCTGCTCCCGCAGCGTGTCCAGGCCCATGCCACCCATCTCCAGCGCCTGCTTGTGGAACGCCTTGAGGTCGAAGGCATCCCCCTGTCGGACGCGGGCCTCGTCACGGGCGGCCAGCCAGAGGCGCTCACCGAGCTTGTACGAGGGCGCCTGGCCGGGCCAGCCCAGGTAGCGGTCGATCTCGGCGTGCGACATCGACGGCTCGGCGACGGTGCGGGTGAGCAGGAACTCCAGGCCCAGCTCGGGAGTCCAGCGCTCGCCGTCGTGCCAGCCGACGCCGGCCGGGATCGCCAGCTCCAGGTGCATGCCGATGTCGACCAGCACGCGGGCGGCCCGGAACAGCTGGCCGGACAGCATGCCCAGCAGGTCGCCGTCGTCGGACAGGTAGCCCAGCTCCTGCATCAGGCGCTCGGCGTAGAGGGCCCAGCCCTCGCCGTGGCCCGAGACGAAGGTCATCATCCGCTGGTACTTGGTCAACGACTCGGCCTGGTTGACGGCGGTGGCGATCTGCAGGTGATGCCCGGGCGCGCCCTCGTGGTAGACGATGGAGACCTCGCGCCAGGTGGTGAACTCGTTCTTGTCGGCCGGCAGCGACCACCACATGCGGCCGGGCCGGCTGAAGTCCTCGGTCGGCCCGGAGTAGTACATGCTGGCGTTGCCGCCCGCCGGGGCGATCCGCGCCTCGATCGCCATCAACCGGTCGGGAATGTCGAAGTGCTTGCCCCGCAAGGAATGCAGCGCGTCGTCGGCGATGGTCTGCATGCGCTTGGCGAACTCGTCCCGGCCGCTGACGTGGTAGCGGGGGTCGTTGTCCAGCCGGGCGGCGGCCTCGGCCACGGTCGCGCCGGGCCTGATCCGGTCGGCCACCGCGCGCATCTCGACCTCGATGCGGGCGAACTCCGTCCAGCCCCACTCGTACGCCTCGCGCAGGTCGAGGTCCGCGCCGACGAAGTAGCGGGACCACAGCCGGTAGACGTCCTCGCCGACCGCGTCCTTGGTCGGCGCCAACGGCGCGAGCTCGGCCCGCAGGAAGCCGGCGAACTCGGCGAACGCCTCCTCGGCGGCCCGGGCGATGTCGGTGGGGCCCGCGAGCGTGCTGAAGAACCCTGGCGTGCCAGCAAGTCCGGCCCACGTCTCGCACTGCTCGGCGACCTTGGCCACCTGCCGCAGCGCCGACACCCGGCCCGCGTCGGCCGCCGCCAGCAGCGACGCGCGAATCCCGGCCAGCGCCGCCGGCACCTGGCGCATGCGGGCGTCGATGTCGGCCCGGTGCTCGGGCGTCTCCGTCGGCATCAGATCGAAGACCATGCGCAGGCTGTGCAGCGGGCCGACCACCACGTTCAGCATGGCCGGGGTCAGGCCGGCCTCGTACAGTTCGGCGTCCAGCGACACCCGCTCGGTGAACACCGCCTTGGCCACGCGTTCGCCGTCGTCCACCGGCGCCGCCGCGGCGATCTCGGCCAGCGCGTTCTTCGCCAGCTCGGCCCGGGCGGCGTGGCCGGCGGGGGAGTAGTCGGTGAGCTCGGATTCGTGGCCCACGATGCCCAGCTCGGTGGCCGCCACCGGATCCAACGCCGCGTAGTCGTCGACGTACCGGTCGCAGATCCCGCGCACGCTGCGCTGCACTGAAGACATGGCACCGACGGTACCCGGCCGTGGAGTCGAATCGACGTCCCGGCGGTCCGGTCTGATGTGGCCGGAACTGCCGTGTCCGGAGAGGACCGTCCGAAATGGAACGTACCGGCATCGGCGAG
>DASWRQ010000325.1:0-9953 GCA_036403095.1 Kutzneria sp.
ATGGGCCATCCTGACGCGACCGACGCACCCCCGAGCACACACAGATCGATGGTCAGACTGGCGACGACTCCATCAGACCCGCGCCCGACGATGTCACTACCAGCGGCAACACCTGAAACATCACAGCCTGCGGCTGTAGTACTAGGGTCGGCCGCCACCGAATATCGGCCGGCCGGGCCGGGCCCCACCGCACTGAACCGGTTCGAACGCCGTCTCGATCGACTGCGAATTGAAATGAGCGGGTAACACAGAGCAGTTGTGCGCGGATGTGCCGATAAACACGCTGGACAGAATCGATACAGACGTCTCTGACATGCCCGTTCGACGGATTCGACAACCGTTTGCAGTAGCCCGTGACCGAATGTTTCGAAGACGGCGAATTGCTTCTTGCACAGGCACGATCGTGTGTTCTAGCGTCAATAACGTTGTCGATGCGCTCCGACCTTTGCGAGGGGACAATTTCCGTGGTGACCATCATCGATGTCGCACGGGCGGCGGGCGTCGCGCCGAGCACGGTGTCCTACGTGCTCAGCGGGAAGCGGTCGATCTCGCCGCAGACCCGTCGGGTGGTGGAGCAGAGCATCCGCAAGCTGGGCTATCACCCGCACGCCGGCGCCAGATCGCTGGCATCGAGCCGCACCAACGTGTTGGCCCTGGTGGCGCCGTTACGCGAGGACCTGACCGTGATGGACTTCGTGGCGGCGGTGGCGACCGCGGCCCGCGACCACGACCAGGACCTGTTGCTGCTGACCAAGGACGAGGGGCCGTCCGCACTGCGCCGGGTCATCTCCTCGGCGCTGGCGGACGCGATGATCGTGCTGGACGTGGAGGCGGCCGACCCCCGCCTGCCCACGCTGCTGTCGCTGGGCCGGCCGGTGGCGTTGATCGGCACGCCGAGCCGGCCGACCGGCCTGACCAGCGTGGACCTGGACTACACGGCCGCCGGCGGCCGTGTGGTCGAGCATCTGGCCGACCTGGGGCACCGGTCGATCGGCATGGTCGGACCGGCATCGGCGGTGTACCAACGCGGCGTCAACTCGGCTTTCCTGTTCCTGCGCGGCCTCACCGACTCGGCCCAGGCCCACGGCATGCTGTTCCGGGCCCGGCCGTGCGGGCACAACTACGACGCCGTCCAGGACTGCCTGGACGCGTTGCTGCGGTTGGAGCCGACGGCGCTGGTGGTGCACAACGAGAGCGCGCTGCCGATCGTGCTGGCCGAGCTGCACCGGCGCGGGCTGCGCGTGCCGGAGGACATGTCGGTGGTGGCCGTCTGCTCGGACACCGCGGCGACCAGCGGGGCCGTGCCGCTGACGACGGTCCCTATCCCGGCGGCGGAGCTCGGCGCGCTGGCCGTCGAGATGGTCATCCGGCAGATCGCCGGCATCGCGCAGCCGGAAACGCTGCTCCTTCCGCCGCGGCTGACTCCGAGGGCAAGCACCGCTACCCGCCCGTAACGGTCCACAGTGCACCGAATGCGTCGACAGGCTGCATGATTACCGCGGTCGAAGGAGGTCGACGTGCTCGGTCTTGAACTCGTGGTGGCGCTGGGTGTGGCGGTGTTGGTGTCGGGCGTGGTGGCGCAGCGCTTCCGCGTCGCCCCGCCGGTGGTGTTGCTGGCCTGCGGCGTGCTGCTGGGGTTCGTGCCCGACGTGCTCAGCGTGCAGCTGCCGTCCGAGGTGGTGCTGCTGCTCTTCCTGCCGGCGCTGCTGTACTGGGAGAGCCTGTCCACGTCGCTGCGCGAGATCCGCAACAACCTGCGCGGCATCGTGCTGGTCAGCACGGTGTTGGTGGTCGTGACGGCCGGCGCGGTGGCCGCGGCCGCGCACTGGCTGGGTATGGAGTGGGGACCGGCCTGGGTGCTCGGCGCGGCGGTCGCGCCGACCGACGCGACGGCCGTGGGGGTGCTGGCGCGGATGCTGCCGCGCCGTTTGATCACCACGTTGCGGGCGGAGAGCCTGGTCAACGACGGCACGGCGCTGGTGATCTTCGGGCTGGCCCTGGGGATCACCGTGGGACAGCAGGAGTTCACCGTCCCGCATGTGGGCGGGTTGTTCGTGCTGGCCTACGTCGGCGGCATCGCGGCCGGTGGCGTCACGGCGGCGGTGACCATCCCGATCCGTCGGCGGCTGGCGGATCCGCTGCTCGGCAACGTGGCGATGATCCTCACGCCGTTCCTGGCCTTCCTACTGGCCGAGGCGATCCAGGCGTCCGGCGTGCTGGCCGTCGTGACGACCGGGTTGATCATGAGCCGGGTCATGCCGCGCATCGGCCGGGCCGAGACCCGGCAGCTGTCGCAGGGCTTCTGGGGCCTGGCCACTTTTCTGCTCAACGGGGCGCTGTTCGTACTGGTCGGGCTGGAGTCGCACGCCGCGGTGCGCGGGCTGGCCAGCGGCAGCCTGATCCGCGGGCTGATCACCGTTGGCGTGGTGTGCGTGGTGCTGGTGGTCGTGCGGATCGTGTTCCTGTTCGTCAGCGTCTACATCATCAGGGCCGTCGACCGCCGCCCGTCGCAGCGGTTGCGCCGGATGAGCCACCGCAGCCGCATCGTCAGCGGACTGTCCGGGTTCCGCGGCGCGGTGTCGCTGGCGGCGGCGCTGGCCGTGCCGAAGACCGTCGCGTCCGGGACCCCCTTCCCGGACCAGGACATGATCGTGTTCGTCACGGCCGGCGTCATCATCGTCACGCTGGTCGGGCAGGGGCTCGTGCTGCCGAGCGTAGTGCGCTGGGCTCATCTGCCCGACGACAACGCCGTCGCCGAGGAGCGCCGGCTGGCCCAGCGCATCGCCACCGAGGAGGCGCTGGCCGCGATGCCGCTGGTGGCCGACGAACTCGGCACCGACCCGGATGTCGTGGCGCGGCTCAACAAGGAGTTCGAGAAGCACCTGCACGTGCTGCACGACGGCGTCGAGGACGACGCCGACGGGCCGGCGCTGCGGCACGACCAGCACTACACCGCGCTGCGGCTGGCCCTGCTGGCCCGCAAGCGCGCCACCGTCGTGCGGCTGCGCGACGAGAACCGCATCGACGACACCGTGCTGCGCCAACTCCAGGCCCGCCTCGACATCGAGGAGGTCCGGCTCTCCCAACGGGAGCTGGTCGACTGACCGAACCGTCAGGACTGATCGGCGGCAGCCACGGCGGTTTCATGGTCGCCACTTCCTGAGCCGGCTCGCCGACTGGTTCGAACGTTTCATGCCTGCCTGGCGGCCGCTACGACGGCGGCCGCGTCCGGCACCTGGCTGCCGGCGAAGGCGGGGCGGCCACCGTAGGGGTCGGCGTCGGTCCACAGCGTGGTCGGCGCTTCCTTGCGCACCACCGGAATCACGTCCGAGGCCAACCGTTCCAGCATGGCCAGCTGCTGCTCGTGCGGCAGCATCGTGGGCATGCTGAACGACTGGAGGTCGTGCCGGTAGGCCTCGTGGAAGTACAGGATCTTCTCGATCACCTGCTGCGGGCTGCCGACCAGCACCGGACCCTCGGCGATGGCGTGGTCGATGTCCCGGTACGGGGTCGCGGTGCCGCGCGAGCCGTCGCTTAGCCGGTTGAGCATCGCGATGATCTGCTCGTACACCGGGCCGAACTGCTCCCTGGCCTCCTGCGTCGTGTCGGCCAGGTAGAGGAAGCCGGCCCCGGCGGCGACGAAGGCGTAGCGCGGGTCGTGGCCGTGCCGGCGGTACTCGGCCCGGTAGTGGTCGATCAGCTCGGTGTAGCTGGCCCGCGGCTGGATCGCGTTGGCGCTGAACAGCGGGTCGCCCCACTTGGCCGCCAGCTCGGCCGAGGTCAGGGTGGTCGCCGAGCCGTGCCAGACCCGCGGGGCGCCGGCATAGGGCCTTGGCAGCGTGGTGGCGTCGGTCAGCGGAGCCCGGAACTTGCCTTCCCAGTTGACGTTCTCCTCCCGCCACAGGCGGCGCAGCAGCTCGTACTTCTCGGCCAGCTGGTCCCACTGCTGCCCCGGCTCGACGTTGAACAGCGGCAGCTGCTTGGCCTCGTTGCCCTTGCCGATCACCAGTTCCAGCCGGCCACGGGACAGCTGGTCCACGGTGGCGTAGTCCTCGGCGACCCGCACCGGGTCCAAAATGGACAGCACCGAGACGCCGGTCTGCACCCGGACCCGGCTGGTACTGGCGGCGATCGCGCCCAGCAGCACGGTGACGCCCGCGGACAGGAACCGGCCGGCGTGCCGCTCCCCCAGCGCCACCGCGTCCAGGCCGACCTCCTCGGCGAACCGCGCGCTGGCCAGCGCCTGCGCGTAGCGGTCGGCCGGGCTGACGACCCGTCCGGTCACCGGGTTCTCCAGCAGCGGCAGGATGTCCAGAACTTGGAATCTCATCGGGCGATCCTCCGTGAGCGACGGTGGTGATTGTGGCCAACGCTGCCGCACGACCGGTATTCCCGGCCCGACCGAACGGGCAATCGCACGTATCTCGCCACACCGCACATCGACGGCACATCAGAAGGCGGGAATCGGGCTGGTACACCACCGATGGCCGCCCTATGCTGAAGCGGAAGTTGAAATGCGAACGTTCTCTCTCACGGCGATCTCACACGCCGGGCGGAACGGCATTCAACACGGGGTGTCCGATCGCAGGGCGGCCGCCAATTCACGCGGTGACGTAACGGGTGACCTACACATCCACGGTCGGATGACTGATGCCCATTCCCCGCCCGGCCGGGTACGTTCTCGGCAACCCCCGCAAACCACCCGCAGAAGCGTGCGTGGACACCACGAAAGGCAGGCGAGCATGGCGACGCCGCTGCAGGTGCATCCGACCTACACCTCTTTCGCCGGCAACCACGGCACCAGCAATCCCGGGGCCAGCAGCTACGGCAAGGTGTGGCGGGCTACGACGCACGGGCAGCAGGCCGTCGTGATGCGCGCCGACACCGTCCGCACCCCCGGCCGGCCCGCGCTGTCGCGCGGCCGCTACCGCCACGTCATCGCGCTGCTCGTCACCGGGGACGCCGTTTCCCTCGATATCGATGTCGTGCGGCAGGTATTCGGTCCGAGAGCCGAGGCCGAGTCCGATGTCGCCGGGCAGTACGAAGTCGTGTTGTGCGGCGAGCAATCCGAGTTGGCCCCGCTGGCGGCAATGACAACCGCCGACACCGTTGTGGTGCCCGGTGTGGAGAATCCGCTCGCGCCGCGCAGCCCGGCGCTCATCGACGCCTTGCGGGCGGCCTATGCCGGTGGCGCGCGGATGGTCGGCTTCGGCAGCGGCGCATTCCTGCTCGGCTATGCCGGCGTGCTGGACGGGCGGCGCGCAACCACGCATTGGAAGTATGCCCGCGAATTCCGCGAGCTCTTCCTGTCCGTTCGGCTTGACAGCGACCAGTCCTTCGTCGACGACGAGCGGGTGCACACCGGCGGCGGCATGCTCTCCGGCGTCGACCTCGCGCTGCACCTGCTGGCCATGGACGTGGGCCGGGCGCGGGCCGAGGCCGTGGGCCGGGCCGTGATCGCCGCCCCGTGGTGCGGCGACGCCCAGGCTCGACGCGCGAACGACCGGGAGCCGATGGCCCCCGTGATGGCCTGGCTGCGGGAACACCTGCACGAGCCGCTGTCGCTGGCCAAGGTGGCCGAGGAGTCGTTCATCAGCGAGCGCAGCCTGGTCCGCAAATTCCGTGCCGCCACCGGCAGCACCATCTTCGACTGGGTCAACCGGGAGCGCGTCGACCGGGCCAAGCTGCTGCTGGAGACCACCGACCACCCGGTGGCCGAGATCGCCGGCATGGTCGGCTTCGGCTCGCCCGAGACGCTGCGCCGCAACTTCCAGCGCCACGTCGGCACCACCGCCCGCTCCTACCGGCACAAGTTCCGCCACGCCGCCGCCCGGGCCGCCCGCGACTGAGAACCGGGTACTGCGCCGACGCCCTGGCGGCGCCCGGCCCGAAGGGCTAGGGCTTTCGCCCCACGCCGACGAAGGCGCCGCTGCGGTCGGGGTGCTCGCCGACGTCCTCTGGTGACTCGGGGTGCCACAGCGGCGTGAAGACGATGCCCGGGTCGACCAGGTCGAATCCGGCGAACAGGCCGGCGATGTCGTCCTTGCCGCGTGCGGTGATGGGGTTCTGCGACTGGGCGTAGAGCCGGACGATCTGGTCCACCTGGTCGCTGCCCACGTCCCGGGTGAGGTGCGACAACGCGAAGTAGCTGCCGGCCGGCAGGGCGCGACGGTAGGCGGCCAGCACCTCGTACGGGTCGACACCATCGGGCAGGAAGTGCAGCACGGCCACGGCCAGCAGCCCGATCGGCCGGCTGAAGTCGAGCACTGCCCGGGTCTTCTCGTGCCCGAGCACGGTGGCGTGGTCCTGGAGCTCGGCCTCGATGGCCACCGCGTTCGGGTTGTCCTCCAGGATCAGGTCGGCGTGCGCGACCGCCACCGGTTCGTTGTCCACGTACACCACGCGGGCGTCGGGATTGGTGTTCTGGGCGATCTCGTGCACGTTGCCCGCGGTCGGGATGCCGGAGCCGAGGTCTAGGAACTGGTCGATGCCCTGCGACAGCATGTAGCGCACGGCCCGCCGCAGGTAGGCGCGGTTGAGGAAGGCGAACTCGGGCACGCCGGGCGCGGCCTGCTCGATCTGCCGCCCGAGCGCGCGGTCGACCTCGAAGTTGTAGCTGCCGCCGAGGAAGTAGTCGTACAGCCGCGCGGCGCTGGCCTTCTCGATGTCGACGTCCTTGGGGGCCCAGTCCGGTCGCTCCACCCGTTGCCACCTCTTCCTCGAAGTCGCCGACCAGCCTAGTGATCACCACCGGTGGGTCGATATACCCCGGAACGGGTGATAGGTCACGCTCCGGTGAAATACTGGCCACTGTGGACGCTCGGCAGCTGCAGTACTTCCTGGCAGTGGTGGACCACGGCGGCGTGAGCCGGGCCGCGGCGGCGCTGCACGTGGCGCAGCCGTCGCTGTCGCAGGCGCTGCGAACGCTCGAAAAAGACCTGGGTCAGCCACTGTTCCACCGGATCGGCCGCAGGCTCGTGCTCAACGACGCCGGCAAAGCCCTGGTGGAGCCGGCGCGGCAGGTGGTACGGGGCCTGGCGGCGGCGCGGTCCAGCGTGAAGTCGGTGTCCGGGCTGACGGTGGGCCGGGTGGAGATCGCGGCGACGCCGTCGCAGGCGGTGGAGCCGCTGCCCAGCCTGATCCGGGCGTTCACGGCGCGACATCCGGGCATTTCGGTCGCGGTGAAGGCTGCCTTCACGGCCTCGCAGGTGATCGACATGGTCCGGGCCGGCACGGTGGAGGTGGGCCTGCTGGCCTCGACGGAGGAGCCGACGGCCCACGGCGTGCACTTCACGTCGCTGGGACGGCAAAGGTTCGTGCTGGTCACGCCGCCGGACGGCCCGTTCCCGCCGGACCATGTCGTGCAGCACGCGGAGCTGGCCGGCCACCGGCTGATCGTCGGCCAGGTCGGCAGCGGCATGCGGCGGCTGGTGGACCGGATCCGGGACAGCGGCGTGGACCTGGCGGCGGTGGTCGACACCGAGCACCGGGAGGCGATCCTGCCGCTGGTGCTGAACGGCACCGGCATGGCCGTGCTGTCGGACGCCTGGGCCGGCCTGGCCGAGCGCAGCGGGGCCCGGGTGCACGCCCTGGAACCGGCCGCCCACCTGCACATCTCGCTGGCCACCCGTCCCAGCGCGCTGAGCCCGGCGGCCACTGCGTTCATGGCCGGACTCTCATAGGCAGCGCCTATGAGACGCGCTGGAATCCGGTCTTGGACCGGAGACGAGCGGTGGTGCTGTGATCGGAGGCATGGTCACCCATCGGATCGCCCTCATCCCCGGCGACGGCATCGGCCACGAGGTCACGCCGGCGGCCCGACACGTGCTCGACACGGTCGGCGCGCGGCACGGCGTCAGCTTCGTCTACGACGAGTTCGACTGGTCCTGCGCCCGCTACCACGCGACGGGCGCCATGATGCCGGCCGACGGCCTGGACCGGATCCGCCACCACGACGCCGTGTTCCTCGGCGCGGTCGGCGACCCGTCGGTGCCGGACCATGTCTCGCTGTGGGGACTGCTGATCCCGATCCGCCGCGGCTTCCGGCAGTACGTGAACCTGCGGCCGGTCAAGGTGTTCGAGGGCCTGCCGAGCCCGGTGCGCACGGCGCTGCCGGGCGAGGTCGACCTCGTGGTGGTGCGGGAGAACGTGGAGGGCGAGTACGGCGAGATCGGCGGCCGGCTGCACCGCGGTTTCCCCGAGGAGATGGCCGTGCAGGAGGCGGTGTTCACGCGGGCCGGCGTGACCAGGATCGCCGAGTACGCGTTCACGCTGGCCGAGAACCGCCGCGGCGTGCTGACATCGGCCACGAAGTCGAACGGGATCGTGCACACCATGCCGTTCTGGGACGAGGTGGTGGCCGAGGTCGCCACCAGCCACCCGGACGTGGCGTGGCGCCCCGAGCACGTGGACGCGCTGGCGGCCAAGCTGGTGCTCGACCCGGGCCGGTTCGACGTGATCGTCGGCTCGAACCTGTTCGGCGACATCCTCAGCGACCTGACCGCGGCGGTGGCCGGCGGCATCGGCATCGCGCCGGCCGCGAACCTCAACCCGGAGCGGGACTTCCCGTCGATGTTCGAACCGGTGCACGGCTCCGCGCCGGACATCGCCGGCCGCGGCGTGGCCGATCCGCTCGGCGCGATCTGGACCGCAGCGCTGCTGCTCGACCATCTCGGTCACGCCGAGGCGGCGGCCCAGGTGGAGAACGCCATCGCCGCCTGCCTGGCCAAGTCCTCGGTGCGCACGCCCGATCTGGGCGGCACCGCGACGACCGTGGAGTTCACCAAGACCGTGTTGGAGTTCGCATGAGCCTGCTGCCGGATTCCTTCGCGTACCAGGACATCGACACCGGTGAGGTGCGCATCCACTGCGCGGTAGCGGGCGACGGGCCGCCGCTGCTCCTGTTGCACGGCTATCCGCAGACCCACCTGATCTGGCACCGGGTCGCGCCGCTGCTGGCGTCGGAGTTCACGGTGGTGTTGGCCGATTTGCGTGGTTACGGCGACAGCGACAAGCCCGCGCCCACGGCCGGCGAGCCGGAGTACACGAAGCGGGCCATGGCCGCCGACCAGGTTTCCCTGATGCGGCAACTGGGTTTCGACCGGTTCGGGGTGGTCGGGCACGATCGGGGCGGCCGGGTCGCGCACCGGATGGCCCTGGACACGCCGTCAGCGGTGGAGCGGTTGGCCGTGCTGGACATCGTGCCGACGCGCTACACGTTCGAGCACGTTGACGCCGCGTTCGGGTTGGGCTACTTCCATTGGTTCTTCCTGGCCGACGGAAACGGCATCCCCGAGCGGCTGCTCGCGGCCGAGCCGGAGTTCTGGATCCGGTCCCGGATGAACTCGCGACACAGCGGCGGCGCCGCCTTCGACCCGGCCGCCGTCGACGAGTACGTGCGCTGCTTCTCCGATCCGGCCGCGATCGCCGCTTCCTGCGCCGACTACCGCGCCGCCGCCAACGCGGATCTGGTGCACGACAACGCCGACGCCGGCCGGCTGCTCGAATGTCCGCTGATGGTGCTGTGGGGCGAGCACAGCCTGGTCGGGCGGATGTACGACCCGATCGAGGTGTGGCGGGGATACGGCGCCGACGTGACCGGTCGCGCGCTGCCCAGCGACCACTACGTTCCGGAGGAGCAGCCCGAGCTCGTCGCGGCGGCGGTACGGGAGTTCTTTCGGCCGACGTGATCCCCCCGCTCGGGGGTGACAGGGGGACCACGCGGCACCGGGTGGAGACTTGGGAATCCCGGATACGGGGCTATTCGTGGCCGCGACGCCGATCGTTAGCCTTCCAGGCACAGCAACTGCCCAACGGTACATTTCCGCCGCTCAGCGGCGGATCCGCTGCGGCCAGCGGTCGTATCAGTGCGGCCGCCGGTG
Source organism: Kutzneria sp. (assembly GCA_036403095.1). Lineage (GTDB taxonomy): Bacteria > Actinomycetota > Actinomycetes > Mycobacteriales > Pseudonocardiaceae > Kutzneria. Next base: position 9,882 of record DASWRQ010000325.1, read on the forward strand.
ACTGTAAGTGCTGCCCTGGCGGCAAAAGCGGCCGGTGGCATAGTCGAAACGCTACCATAGCGCATGATCTGG
>DASWRQ010000326.1:0-27964 GCA_036403095.1 Kutzneria sp.
GTTGCCGTCGATCCACTCCATGGTCGCGCCCTCTTCGGCCTTGGCGCGCTTGGTGACCAGGTTGTAGACGTTGTTCGACCAGTTCTGGATCGTCGTGTAGCGGCAGCGGCCGCCCTTCTTGACGATGATCTCCACGACCGCCGAGTGCAGCGAGTCGGAGGAGTAGATCGGCGCCGTGCAGCCCTCGACGTAGTGCACGTACGCGCCCTCGTCGACGATGATCAGCGTGCGCTCGAACTGGCCCATGTTCTCGGTGTTGATCCGGAAGTAGGCCTGCAGCGGGATCTCGACGTGCACGCCCTTGGGCACGTAGATGAACGAGCCGCCGGACCACACCGCCGAGTTCAGCGCGGAGAACTTGTTGTCACCGGACGGGATCACCGAGCCGAAGTACTCCTGGAAGAGCTCCGGGTGCTCCTTGAGACCGGTGTCGGTGTCCAGGAAGATGACGCCCTGGGCGGCCAGCTCCTCGTTGATCTGGTGGTAGACCACCTCGGACTCGTACTGGGCGGCGACCCCGGCGACCAGGCGCTGCTTCTCCGCCTCCGGGATGCCCAGCTTGTCGTAGGTGTTCTTGATGTCCGCGGGCAGGTCCTCCCAGGAGGCGGCCTGCTTCTCCGTGGACCGCACGAAGTACTTGATGTTCTCGAAGTCGATGCCGGAGAGGTCGGAGCCCCAGTTCGGCATCGGCTTGCGCTCGAACAGCTTCAGGCCCTTGAGGCGGTGCTCGAGCATCCACTCGGGCTCGCTCTTCTTGGCCGAGATGTCCCGGACGACGTCCTCGTTCAGACCTCGGCGAGCGCTCGCGCCCGCAGCGTCGGAGTCGGCCCAGCCGTACTCGTAGGTGCCGATCGTCGCCAGGGTCTCTTCCTGGGTCAACGGCTCGGCCTGCGGCGTGGTGGGCGTGCGCTGCTCGGCAGCGGCAGTCATGCGAGTTCCCCTCCGTCCGGGGTGGGTGATGTCGTGTTCGGGGTCTTGCCTTGAACCTGGGTCGGGAGCAGCGGCACGTGGGTCGTGCACGCTGCGTCACCGCGGGCGATCGTCGCGAGCCGCTGCACGTGCACCCCGAGCATGGCGGCGAACGCCGTCGTCTCGGCCTCGCACAGCTGCGGGAACTCGGCCGCGACGTGCGCCACCGGGCAGTGGTGCTGACACAGCTGCTCCCCGGCGCCGACATGCCGTGATGACGAAGCGTAGCCCTCGTCGGTGAGCGCGGCGGCGAGGGCCTTGGCCCGCTCCGCCGGCTGCGCCGGCTCCGTCACGGCGTCCCGATGCCGTTCGACCATGGCTTCGACCCTGCGCTCGGCGAACGCCTTGACCGCCTGCTCCCCGCCGTTCTCGGCCAGGAAGCGCAACGCGGCCACCGCCAGGTCGTCGTAGGCGTGGCCGAAGCGGGACCGGCCCGCCTCGGTGAGCAGGAAGAGCTTGGCCGGCCGGCCCCGCCCCCTGCGTCCACGCGACGGCGCTTCCCTGGTGGTCGCCTCGCCGTCGGCGAGCAGTGCGTCCAGATGCCTGCGCACGGCGACATGGCTCAGCCCCAGCTCGTCGGCGACGTCGGCCGTGGTGACCGGTCCCCGCTCGAGCAGCAGCCGCGCCACCGCCTGCCGGGTGCGGCCGTCGGCCGGCTGCGGCGACACCGCGGCCAGCTCCTGAACGCTCCCGACGTTTTTCACAACACAAGTGTTGCCTATTTCGACCCGCACAGCAAAGAAGAGGCCCGCCCACACCACGCATAGTGACCCGCTTCACAGTGTTGGATGGCGCCGCCTCCGGCGTCGCGGGCTCGGCCCCCTGGGGGCCGAGCCGTAGGGGTGTGGGCGACCGGGCGAAGTATCGGCGGGGCCTCGCACCCATCCGAGTGACGATGGGCTACCTGAGTGGCTCATTTGAGCTCAGCGGTCACCTGAGCCACTCACGTGCCGGCGACCGGGAGCTCACAGGGGGCTCGCTACGCTGCATGGGTGTTGGCCGCCAAACTGCGAGAGCTGCTGACCGGGTCGGCGTTCAGGGTCCGCGAGCTGGTGACCGGGTCGGTCGGCGAGACCGCGCCGGTCGGAGCGGCGCCGGTGCGGGACACGCCGCTGCGGCTGGACCGGACCGAGCGCGGCCAGCTCCAGGTGATCCGGCGCTTCGGCACCATCGGCTCGCTGCTGCTGGCCTGCGGCGGCCTGGGCGCGGGCGCGTCGCCGACGATCAACCCGCTGCTCGACACGCCCATCCTCGGGGTGTTCGCCCGGATCCCGACGGTGGCGATGGCCAGCGCCTTCTCCGGCATGCTGATGATGGTGCTGGCCTGGCTGTGGCTGGGCCGGCTGGTCTGGCCGGGCCGCCCCCGCGTGCTGTCCCGCGCGCAGATGGACCGCACGCTGGTGATGTGGACGATCCCGCTGATCCTGGTGCCGCCGATGTTCAGCCAGGACGTCTACAGCTACCTGGCGCAGAGCTCGGTGGTGTCGCACGGCCTCGACCCGTACACGGTCGGCGCGGCCCAGGCCCTGGGCCCGGACAACCTGCTGGCCCGCAACGTGCCGACGCTGTGGCGGGACACGCCCTCCCCGTACGGCCCGCTGTTCCTCACGGTCGGCCGGGCCATCACCGCGATCGCCGGCGACAACATCGTGGTCGGCATCCTGCTGGAGCGGGTGCTGGCGCTCGTCGGGCTGGGCCTGATCGTGTGGGCGCTGCCGCGGCTGGCCCGGCGCTTCCACGTGCCGCCGGTGTCGGCCATCTGGCTCGGCGCGGCCAACCCGCTGGTCGTGTTCCACCTGGTCGTCGGCGTGCACAACGAGGCGCTGGCCATCGGCCTGATGCTGGCCGGCTTCCACGTGGCGATCAGCAAGCTGCCGAAGATCGCCCCCGGCGACCCGATACCGCCCTGGTCACGCGAGGAGTTGGTCCGCGTCCTGGCCGGCGCGACCCTGATCACCATGGGCGGCGGCGTCAAGATCCTGGCCCTCGTCGCGCTGGGCTTCCTCGGCGTTATGATCGCCCGGCGCTGGGGCGGCGGCCTGCCCCAGCTGCTCAAGGCGGCCGCCGCGATGCTGGTCGTCGGCGTGGTCGTGCTGACGTTGATCACGGTCGTCAGCGGCCTGGGCTGGGGCTGGCTGAAGACGCTGAACGGCGGCACGATCATCTACACCTGGCTGTCCCCGGTGACGCTGGTCGCGCTGGGCAGCGTCGGCCTGGGCATCCTGTTCCAGCTGGGCAACCACGTGGACGCCACGGTGGGCGCGGCCCGGCTGGTCGGCTGGGTCGGCTTCGCCTTCTCCGGCGTGTTCCTGCTCTGGCGGACCTACCGCGGCCACCTGTCGGCGATGGCCGGGCTGGGCCTGTTCCTGGTCTGGTTCAACGTGCTCGGCCCGGTGGTGCAGCCCTGGTACCCGCTGTGGGCCATCATCCCGCTGGCCACGGCCAAGTGCAGCCGGCGGTTCCGGCTCTGCGTCACGGCCTTCAGCGCGCTGATCGCCCTGGTCACGCCGCCGACCGGGTCCACGTTCGACGGCCGCGCCTTCCTCATCCCCACCGCCGCGGTCGCCGCCCTCATCCTGGTCGGCCTGCTGCTGTTGCTGGTTCGGGGCAAGCTCCCCGAACGCGAACCCCGAGGTGAACCACTCGTGACCCCCGCCCCCGCCGCGGATCGATCTGCTTCTGGCCGGCTCGGATGAGCCCCACCGCGAGCCTGCGCCCGAGCCACCCCCTAGGCTCGACCGTCGTGACCGCCACCCCGACCACCCCGGCTGTCGAGGTGTCGGGCCTGCTCAAGCGCTACGGGTCCACCGTCGCGGTGAACGGCCTGGACCTGCGGATGGACCGCGGCGCCGTGCTCGCCCTGCTCGGCCCGAACGGCGCCGGCAAGACCACCACCGTCGAACTGTGCGAGGGCTTCCTGCGCCCCGACGGCGGCACGGTCCGGGTGCTCGGCCTGGACCCGGTCCGCGACGGGGCCGCGCTGCGGGCCCGGATCGGCGTGATGCCGCAGGGCGGCGGCGCCTATCCCGGCGTGCGCACCGAGGAGATGCTGCGACTGGTCGCGGCCTGCGCGGCCACGCCGCTGGATCCCGCGTGGCTGCTGGACGTCCTGGGTCTGACGGCCGTGCGCCGCACCCCGTACAAGCGGTTGTCCGGCGGCCAGCAGCAGCGGCTGTCGCTGGCCTGCGCGCTGGTCGGCCGGCCCGAGCTGGTGTTCCTGGACGAGCCGACCGCCGGCCTCGACCCGCAGGCCCGCCACCTGGTCTGGGACCTGGTGCGGGCGCTGAAGTCCGACGGCGTCGGCGTGCTGCTGACCACCCACCTGATGGACGAGGCGGAGACGCTGGCCGACCAGGTCGTGATCGTCGACCACGGGCAGGTGGTGGCCAGCGGCACCCCGCACGAGCTGACCAGCAGCGGCCCGGCCGAGCAGCAGCTGCGCTTCCGCGCCCGCCCCGGCCTGGACACCCGGCTGCTGGTCGACGCGCTGCCGGAGAACCTGAAGGTGGACGAGGTCGGCCCCGGCCTGTACCTGGTGGCCGGCCGCATCGACCCGCAGGTGGTGTCCACGGTGACGGCCTGGTGCGCGCAGCAGGGCGTGCTGGCCGAGGAGCTGCGCGTGGCGCGGCGCAGCCTGGAGGACGTTTTCCTGGAGCTGACCGGACGGGAGCTGCGCTCGTGAGCACCTTCTCCCCCGGGGCGTTCACCCCCGCCCCCGGCCGCGGCAAGCTCGGTCGGATGCTGCTGACGCAGGCTCGCACCGAGACGGCGCTGGCGCTGCGGCACGGCGAGCAGGTGCTGTTGACCCTGCTGATCCCGCTGGCCCTGCTGATCGGCCTGACCCTGCTGAAGATCGTGCCGCTGGCCGAGCCGCGGGTGAACGAGGTGACGCCGCGCATCCTCGCGCTGGCCGTGATGTCCTCGGCGTTCACCGGGCAGGCCATCGCCTTCGGCTTCGACCGTCGCTACGGCGTGCTCAAACGCCTTGCCGCCACGGCGATCCCGCGCTGGCTGATCGCGGCCGGCCGGGTGCTGGCGGCGCTGGCCGTGGTGGCGATCCAGGTGGTCGTGCTGGGCGTGGTGGCCGCGCTGCTGGGCTGGTCGCCCGCGGTGTCGGGCATCGGCTGGGCGGTCGTGCTGGTGCTGCTGGGCACGTTCGCGTTCGGCGCGCTGGGCGTGCTGCTGGGCGGCGCGCTGCGGGCCGAGATCGTGTTGGCCGTGGCCAACATCGTGTGGTTCGTGCTGCTGCTGGCCGGCGGCATCGCGCTGCCGCCGAGCTCGCTGCCGGGCGGGCTGGGCCTGATCGCGCAGCTGCTGCCGTCCGGGGCGCTGGCCGAGGGTCTGCACACCGTGCTTGCCCAGGGTGGCCCACCGGGCTGGCAGCCGGTGCTGGTATTGATCATCTGGGCGGCCGCCGCGGGCGGCGTCGCCACCAGGACCACCCGGCTGACCTGACCCCCCGAGAGGGCATCCCCCGAGTTGAGCACGACTACTGTGGACCAACAACAAGAAGAAGAGCCGTCGCTGGCCCGGGCCAGCGGCTCGATGGCCGTCGCCACCCTGGTCAGCCGCATCACCGGCTTCGTGTCGAAGCTGTTGCTCGGCGCCGTCATCGGCCTGTCGGCCGGCGCGATCAACGACTCGTACACGGTGGCCAACACCGTGCCGAACATCATCTACGAGCTGCTGCTTGGCGGCGTGCTGACCAGCGTGGTCGTGCCGCTGCTGGTGCGGGCCCGGCACGAGGACCCGGACGGCGGCCAGGAGTACACGCACCGGCTGCTCACCGTCAGCCTCACCATGCTGCTGGGCATGACGGTGCTCGCGGTCGCCGCCGCGCCGCTGCTGACCAAGCTGTTCGTGGACAGCAGCAGCGGCAACGGCAACCCGGCGCTGGTGACCGCGTTCGCGTACCTGCTGCTGCCGGAGATCCTGTTCTACGGCCTGTTCGCCATGCTGGGCGCGATCCTCAACACCCGCAACGTGTTCGCCGCCCCGGCGTGGGCGCCGGTGCTCAACAACGTGACGCTGCTGCTGACCATCGGCGCGTACTTCGTGCTGCCCGGCGACATCTCCACCAACCCGGTGCACATCACCGACCTCAAGCTGCTCGTGCTGGGCGCCGGCACCACGCTCGGCATCGTGATCCAGGCGGCCGTGCTGATCCCGCCGCTGCTGCGCAGCGGCTACCGGCCGCGCTGGATGTGGGGCTGGGACAAGCGGTTGTCCGAGTTCGGCGGGCTGGCGCTGTGGGTCATCGGGTACGTGGTGGTCAGCCAGATCGGCTACATCACCATCACCCGGGTCGGCACCAATGCCGCGCCCGGCAGCATCACCATCTACACGTACTCGTGGCTGCTGGTGCAGATGCCCTACGGCGTGCTGGGTGTGTCGCTGCTGACCGCGATCATGCCGCGGATGAGCCGGGCCGCCGCCACCAAGAACATCCCGGCGCTGCTGGACGATCTGTCGCTGGGCAGCCGGATGTCGGCGGTGATGCTCGCGCCGATCAGCGCCCTGATGACCGTGCTCGGGCCGGCGCTGGCCGTGGCCATCACCGTGTTCGGCAAGGGCGGCTCGGACGCCCCGCGGCTCGGGCTGGCCATCACCGCCTCGGCCTTCGGGCTGCTGCCGTACGCGCTGACCATGTTGCAGATGCGCGTGTTCTACGCGATGAAGGACTCCCGCACGCCCACCCTGATCAACGCGGTGATGATCGCGCTGAAGGTGCCGGTGGTGCTGCTGGCCGCGCACGTGCTGCCGCCCAACCAGGTCGTGTTCGGGCTGACCTTCTCCGACGCCATCTGTTTCACGCTCGGCGTGCTGGTCGGCGAACTGTGGCTGCGCAAGCGGTTCGGTCGGCTGGGCAGCCGGCGCGTGGTCCGCACGTACGTCAAGGTCGCGGTGGCCGCCGTGTGGGGCGCGGCCGTGGCCCTGGTGGTCGAGCTCGGCGTCCGCAGCTACATCCCCGGCGGCATCCACGGCGCCCTGGGGGCCTTCACTTCCCTGATCGTGGGCGGGGTCCTGGGCCTGCTCGCGGCGTTCGGCATGATGGCGCTGCTGCGCGTGCACGAGCTTCGGCCCGCCCTGGACAAGATCGCTTCCTTCGTCCGGCGCTGACGCGGGGTGCGCTCCCGCCACCGGGAGCGCACCCTTGCGATCAGAAGGCGCCGGTCCCGTTCGGGGTGCCGAGGCCGGTGGGGCCGTCGTAGCCGGCCTTAGCGGTGCAGAGGTAGCTGCCGCCGCAACTGCCGTTGGAGCCACTGGTCACGTCGAACAGCGACGCGGTGTGGGAGTAGGCCAGCGACGCCGGGTTGCTGCCCGCCGCCGGGCGGCCGGCCAGGGCGTAGACGCCGGCGATGACCGGCGCGGCCACGCTGGTGCCGCCGAACACGAGCCAGCCGCCGACGTTGTACGTGTCGTAGACGGCCACGCCGGTCGCCGGGTCAGCCACCGCGGAGACGTCGGCGACGGTGCGCCGGGCGCAGCCGGTGTCGTGCTGCCAGGTCGGCTTGGCCTCGAACTGCGAGCAGCCGGAACCCGCGCCGTTCCAGGCGGTTTCGGTCCAGCCGCGGGTGGTGGCCGAGGTGCGCAGGCTGGTGCCGCCGACCGCGGTGACGAAGCGGGACGCCGCCGGGTACTCGACGCCGAAGCCCGAGTCACCGGAGCTGACGGTGATCGCGACGCCGGGGTGGTTGTAGAAGGAGTCGGCGGAGGTCTCGGTGGAGAACTCCCCGCCGCCGTAACTGTTCGAGACGGCGACGGCGCCAAGGCGCACGGCGGTGTTGACCGCGGTGCCGAGGTTGTTGATGGACGCGGAAGTGGCCTCCACCAACAGGATGTGGCACTGCGGGCAGATCGCCGAGACCATGTCGACGTCCAGCGAGATCTCCTCGGCCCAGCCGGTGTTGCCGGCCGGCAGCGGGCTGGCCGCGCCGTTCTGGTTCACCTTGCGGAAGCAGCCGTTGGCCGTCGTGCAGGCCGGCAGGCCGAAGGTGGAGCGGTAGGTCGCGAGGTCGGATTCGGCCTTCGGGTCGTCCTGGGCGTCCACGATCGCGACCGTGAGGCCGGCGCCGCCGGCCGCGGGCAGCTTGTACGCGGACTTCAGGTTGGCCGGGGACAGCCCGGCCGGGGCCGCCGGGGCGAACGAGCGCGCCGCGGAGTCGGTTCGCACCAACGCCTTGCACGCCGCGAAGCCGGGCGCGGGCGTCTCGGCGCACGAGCGGGCGGTGGTGATCGCCTGTGCTGTTGTGGTGGTCTGGGCCTGGGCCGTGCCGCTGAGCGCCGTCACGCCGGCCCACAGCGCGACGACGGCAAGGATTGTCAGGACTTTCTTGGTCACCGGTACCTCCAGACGGAGAGCGGGACAAAGCTCCCCGACGGTAGGCACTCGGTCACCCTGCGCCAATACGCTCAACGCAGGAACCCTGGGCCGATCAGGACAAAACGCCGGGCGGGTGACCCCGCCCGGCGTCTGTTGTCAGAAGGCCCCTGTGCCGTTCGGCGTACCGAGACCCGTCGGTCCGTCGTAGCCGGCCTTGGCGGTGCACAGGTACGTGCCGCCGCAACTACCGTTGGAGCCGCTCGTCACGTCGAACAGCGACGAGGTGTGCGAGTACGCCAGTGAGGCCGGCACGCCGCTGACGTTGCCGGACAGCGCGTAGACCGAGGCGACGATCGGCGACGCCACACTGGTGCCGCCGAAGACCAGCCAGCCCGATTCCCCGTAGCTGTCGTACACCGCGACGCCGGTGGCCGGGTCTGCCACTGCCGACACGTCCGCGACCGTGCGGCGGCTGCAGCTGGTGTCCGTCTGCCAGCTCGGCTTGGGCTCGTAGGCCGAGCAGCCCGAGCCCGCGCCGTTCCACGCGGTTTCGGTCCAGCCGCGACTGGTTGAGCTGGTCGTAAGATGTGTGCCGCCCACAGCTGTTACGTAGCGGGAAGCAGCCGGGTACTCCACGCCGTAGCCGGAGTCGCCGGAGCTGACGGTGATCGCCACACCCGGGTGGTTGTAGTAGGAGTCGTAGCTGGTCTCGGCCGAGGACTCGCCACCGCCGTAGCTGTTGGACACCGCCGTCGCGCCCAGCTTGACCGCCTCGTTCACGGCCGTGCCGAGGTTGGCGTACGAGGCGGAAGTGGCCTCCACCAACAGGATGTGGCACTGCGGGCAGATCGCCGAGACCATGTCCAGGTCCAGCGAGATCTCCTCGCTCCAGCCGGTGTCGCCGGTCGGGTAGCTGGTGCCGCCGGTCTGGTTGACCTTCTTGAAGCAGCCGTTGGCCGTGGTGCAGGCCGGCAGCCCGAAGTTCGACCGGTAGGTCGCCAGGTCCTTCTCGGCGTTCGGGTCGTCCTGGGCGTCGACGATCGCGACCGTCTTGCCCGCGCCGCCCGAGGACAGCTTGTAGGCCGACAGGAGGTTGGCCGGGGTCAGGCCGGACACGGCCGGCCCGAACGACCTGGCGCCCGCGTCGGTGCGGCGCAGCGCCGTACAGGCCGCGTAGCCGGGAGCCGGTTTGGCCGCACAGGAGTGCGCGGTCGTGACGGCTGGGGTGGCGGTTGCCGCTGTCGCGGCGCCGGCGGTGGCCAGCGCCGTGGCCGCCATCGCGGCGGCGGCCAGCAGGGACAGGAGTTTCACAGGGGACCTCCACGCAGGGAGTGGGGGTTGGGAGCGCCGGTAGGCGCCACCTGAACGTAATCACGCGGTTCCGGACAGCCAACGCGGGAAAACCCTCTCCTCCGATGACCCAACCCCTGGTTTCGGACAAACGGGCCGGTGCCGGGCGGCGACCGCGGCGGTCCTACCATCGACTCGTGTCAACCCTCTCGCTGCTGTCCCGCGTCCCCGCCCCCGGTCGCGCCGTGCAGCGCTTCATCGCCGGGGCCGCGGTTGTCGGGCAGGCCGGCATCGCCGTCACCGGCGCTGTGGTGCGGGTCACCGAGTCCGGACTCGGCTGCACCACGTGGCCCCAGTGCCAGCCCGGCAGCCTGGTGCCGGTCGCCGATCCCGTCGGCGGACAGGTGCACCAGTGGATCGAGTTCGGCAACCGGCTGCTCGGCGGCGGGCTCGGTGTGGTGTCGGCGCTGTGCGTGCTGATGGCCCTGTTCGCGAAGCCGAGGCGGCGTCGGGTCATCGTGCTGGCGCTGATGATGCCGCTGGGCGTGGTGGCGCAGGCCGTGATCGGCGGCATGACCGTCCTCACCGGACTCCAGTGGTGGAGCGTCGCCCCGCACTTCCTGGCCTCAATGCCGCTCATCTGGTTGGCCGTGCTGCTTTTCCGCGCCGTCGGCGAGGGCGACGAGAAGCCCCGGGCGCTGCTCCCCCGGCCGCTGTTGGCCATCCAGCTGGCCCAGGCCGTCACCGTCGGCTTGATCCTCATCGCCGGCACCCTCGTCACCGCCGCCGGGCCGCATGCCGGCGACTTCAAGACACCCCGGCTCGACATTCCGGTGTCCACCCTGGCCCAGATCCACGCCGACCTCGTGTTCCTGCTCGTCGGCTCGCTGTTGGCCCTGGGCTTCGGCATGCGCATCAAGGACGCCACCGCGGTGCAGTGGCGTCGCTACTGGACTTTGGTCGGCGTGGTGCTGGCCCAGGGTTTCGTAGGGCTGGTCCAGTACTGGACCGGTGTGCCGGACATCCTGGTCCTGGTCCACGTGCTCGGCGCGACCCTGGTGCTGATCGCCGGCGCTTCGCTGTGGACCGCCAGCCGCGACCGCGGCGCGGCGCCGGTGGCCGTGCAGCCGTCGGCGGTCGCGGTGACGGAGCCCGAGCTCGCTAGTTCGGTGTGAAGAACTTCAGCATGTCCTCCAGGGTCAGGTCCTTGGCCGCCTCGGTCTCGGCGGCGATCTCCGCGCTGCGGGCGAACATCGTCACCTCGTACTCGGCCAGCGCGGCCTCGACGTCGTCGGGGTGAGCGGCGAGGGCCAGGCCGAGCTCGGCGCCGTCGAGCATGGCCAGGTTCGCGCCTTCGCCGTTCGGCGGCGTGAGGTGGGCGGCGTCGCCGACCAGGATCACGCCCGGCACGCGGTCCCAGCGGTGCCCGGCCGGCAGCGCGTAGTGCGGGCGGAAGACCGGCGGCGTGTCGCCGTCGGTGATCAGGGCCGTGAGCTCCGGGGCCCAGCCCTCGAACTCGGCCGCGATCCGTTCGGTGGCCGCGGCGGCGTCGTTGAAGTCGATGGCGGCGAACCATGCCAGGCTGCGGCTGAGCACCACGTACGTGTGCAGGGTGTCGCCGCTCTCCCGGTGGGCGTGGATCTCCGTGCCCTGCTTCGGCGCGATCATCGAGCCGCCGCCCACCATCTTCGCCGCGACCGGGTGCTTGGTGTCGGCGTTGTGCAGGTAGGTCTCGACGAACGCCGAGCCCGCGTACTCGGGCGTGGCCTCGGACAGCAGCGGTCGGATTCGTGACCAGGCCCCGTCCGCGCCGACCAGCAGCTCCGTGACGACGGTGCTGCCGTCAACGAAGGTCACCTCGTTCGCCCGGGCGCGGTCGACCTTGCGACCCCAGCGGACGGTGCCGTCCGGCAGCGAGTCGAGCAGCATCTGCCGCAGGTCCGCGCGCTGGACCTCGGGGCGTCCGCCCGTGCCATCGTCTTCCTGCTCGAACAGGACCGTGCCGTCCGGGTTCACGACTCGCATCGCCTGCCGGCCGTCGAGGATGAGGCCACGGAACTCCTCCATCAGGCCCGCCGCCTCGACGGCGATCTGCCCGTTGTAGTCGTGGATGTCGAGCATGCCGCCCTGGGCTCGCGCCGTCGGCGACGGCTCCGCCTCGTAGACGGTGGCCTTGATGCCGTTGACGTGCAGGACTCGAGCCAGGGTGAGGCCGCCGAGTCCGGCGCCGATGATCGTGACGTGCATGGGTGACTCCGTTTCCGGGCACGGTTGATCGCGCGCCGTCCCACGGGGCGGCGCGGCGCTGGTGTGGTTGCTAGAAGTGCCGATCGAGGTCGTCGAACATCGCCGCGACCACCGGCGTCAGCTCGTCGGCGACGACGTCGTGCGATGTGCCGGCGAGCACGGCCCGACCGAGGTGGTCGGTCACCAGCTGGAATGCCGTCATGATCGCCGCCGCGTGCACCCTCGCGACCGCGGGATGCACGCCTGGCGCGGTCTCGACGATCGCCTCGGCCACGGCCTCGGCGTGGTTGTCCCGCATCTCCAGGACGTAGCGGCGGATCGTGGGGCTGCTGGCGCAGATCGCCGGCAGCTCACCGCGCGTCTGCTCCGGCGGCACGCGGCGATGTCGGGCCAGGTCGGCCTCGGCGATGACGCGCAGGGCCTGGGCCGGGCTGGTGCCCTCGGGCCGCTCGCGGACCAGCCGTGGATACCGCTCGCCGAACTCCTCGGCCCGGTCGAGCACGAGGTCCTGCTTGGCCGGGAAGTAGTTGTAGACCGTCTGGTCCGACACCTCCGCCGCCCGCGCCACGTCCACCACCGACACCTGGTCGTAGCCGTGCAGCCCGAACAGCCGCGCCGCGGTGTCGACGATGTGCTGACGCGTCAGCGCCTTCTTGCGCTCCCTGAGCCCGGCCATGCGACCAGGCTAGCGCAGATTTTTTGGAAGCGCCAAAACTTTGGCAACACCAAAGTTAAGCGACTATTTTTCCTCACCTGAGCGGCTTAGGTGGCCTCCAATGGAAAATGAGCCACTCACGTAGCGAAAAAAGCGGGGGTCGTCAGCTGCGGGGCGGGGCCGGGCGGCGCTCCCAGACGGCGGGCAGCTCGTCGGCCAGCCAGCCGTACATCTCGTCGATGTTGCGCAGGCGCTGGGCCCGTTGCGGGTCGCCGCTGAGCAGGCGCAGGCCGGCGGCGGTGAGCTCGCGGGTGGCGGCGAGGGCGCGCAGGCGGCGGTCGATCATGTCGTTCCAGCCCTGCTCGTTGAGCTTGTACTCGGCGGCCTGCCGGCCACGGCGGGTGGTCTTGGTGACCACGCCGAGGTTCATCAGCAGCCGGACGTTGGTGCTGACCGAGCCGCTGCTGGCCTCCAGCTCCTCGGACAGCTCGGCGGCGGTGCGCTCGACCGGGTCGCACACCAGCAGGTAGGCCAGGATCCGCCCGCCGATCAGCGGAATGCCCTCCGGCACGAAGTGCGCCGCCATGCGCTCGATCCACGCCGACAGCTGGTTCTGCGTCGCCATGCCCGTACCCCCACGATCAGCCCCTGCCGATCAACTTCAATCGACACTGAAGCCCCAGTGTAGGAGGTGGAAGCTAACCGCGGTCGGCGACACGCTCACGCGGCTTCATGGTCGCGGCCGCGTCGGCGTCCCGGGTGGTGATCGCGACGGCCACGGCCAGCAGGGCCAACGCGGCGGCGGTGACGAAGGCTGCCCGGTAGGCGACCAGGCCGGGGCCGGCACCCGTGCCGAGCGCGGCGACCACGGTGCTCAGGCCGGCCACGCCACCGGCGGCCCCGAGCTGCCGCCCCACGTTGTACAGCGCCGATGCCTGGCCCAGCTCTTCCTTCCGCACGGTGGCGAACGCGGCGGTTTGCGTCGGCAGGAACACAAAACCCACGCTCACGCCGGCGAAGAACATCAGCACGATGATCTGCCAGCGTGGCGTGTCGAGGCCGATCAGCGCCATGCCGCCGACCACGACGGCCAGACCGGCCAGGCCTGGCAGCTGGAGCCGGCGCGGGCCGACCCTCGGATAGATCCGGGCCACGACCTGCACACAGACCACCACGCCCAGCGCCTCGGGAAAGGTCGTCAACCCCGATTCGAACGGGTCGAAGCCGCGCACCGTCTGCAGGAACTGGGGCATGAGGTAGAGGATGCCCAGAAAGGCCGCCGAGTTCAGGAAAGTCACCGCGCTCTGGGTGCGGAACGGCCGGTTGCCCAGTAGTCGCAGGTTCAGCAGCGGGCCATGGGCGCGCAGCTCCACCCGGACCAGCGTGGTCAACATCGCCAGGCCCAGCAGGCCGCCGGCGATCACGTCCGGCTGCGCCCAACCCCGGTCCGGGCCCTCGCTCAGCGCGTACATCACCGCCGCGAAACCGAAGCCCGACAACAGGAAGCCCCGCACGTCGAAGCGCCCGGCCGCGGTGTGCCTCGTGCCGGTCAGGAACAGCAGTCCGAACAGGAACGCCAGCACGCCGATCGGGATGTTCACCAGGAACACGTACCGCCAGGACAGCCGCACCGTGAGCAGGCCGCCCAGCACCGGGCCGGAGGCCGGGGCGATGATCGTGACCAGGTTCATCAGCCGAGTCGCCCGCATGCGTTCGATCGGCGGGAACACGCGCAGCACCATCGTCATGCCCACCGGCACCAGCAGTCCGCCGCCCGCGCCCTGGACCACGCGGAACAGCACCAGTTCCGGCAGGCTCTGGGCCAGGCCGCACAGGCCCGAGGCCGCCACGAACACCGCCAGCGCCGTGAGGAACACCCGCTTCACGCCGAACCGGTCGGCCAGCCAGCCCGAGGCCGGCATGAACACCGCCAGGCTCAGCAGGTAGCCGATCACCACCGCGTGGCCCTGCTCCGGCTGCACGTCGAAGCGTCTGGCGATGACCGGCAGCGTCACGTTGACCACCGTGCTGTCCAGGATCGACATGAACACCGCTGCGATGTAGACCACGGGCACGACGATCTTCTGGCTCAGCTGCGGCACTGCTCCCCCTCCGGTCATCCCCTGTCTGGCACCTTAACCATCGGGACAGCGTCGGTGGACCAGCCGAAGGAGTGGGCAGTTTCACGCTCAGGTGCGGCGACGATCGGCTCCCTCACCAGGCGGCCCATGCCGTCAGCGAAGCCGGCCTGAGCGCTTGACCTGGCGGTGGATCTCCTGGGCGGCCTGGTCGGCGACGGGGTTGCCGGCGGGGCGGGTCACCAGGTCGCTCAGGGCGAACATGTCCAGGACCCGACCCAGGCGCCGCCAGTCGTGGTCGGCGGGCACGTGTTCGGCGAAGGCCGCGCTGAAACCGTCGACGAAGTCCTCGGGATAGTCCGCGCCGAAGCGGAGCATGTTGGCGGCATCGGCGTAGGGGCAGCCGGCGAAGCTGAACTCCCAGTCCAGCAGGGCGTCGACCCGCCAGCCGTCCTCGGCCCTCGTGACCAGGATGTTCTTGGGGTTCAGGTCGGCGTGGACCAGGCGGGCGTCGTCATCCACCGCGGTCAGCGCCGGGGCGTGGGCCGCGCAGAGCTCGGCCCAGGCAGTGCGGGTGGCGGGATCCAGGCGCGGTGTCTTGGCCATGCACGCCTCGGCGAACTCGGGAAGTTGTTGCGACCAAGGGCGTTGCGGCTTGACGGTCAGGTCGGCGTCGGCGAAGAAGCCGGGGCGGCCGAACGTCACCGCCCCGACAGCCGCCGCGACCCGGCCCACCTCGGCGCCGAGCTCTTCCAGCTCAGTTCCGCCGTCGAGCGCCTCGCTCAGCGGCGTGCCCTCGACGTACTCCAGCACCATGGCCGTGGGTAGGACTTTCAGCACCCGGGGCACCGGGACATGACCGGCGGCCGCGGTCATCACCGCCGCCTCGATCCCATGATCGTTGCCGCCGACCCGGACGACCACCGGTCCACTGGTCAACGTGAGCAGCGAGGTCTGATGGGAGTACCCGCCGGCCAACACACGTGCCCCGACGACCTCTGCACCCAGCGCCGCGGCGACCTCGTCGAACACCATCGCGCCAGTCTGCCGTGCCCCGTACGGGGCTGTTTCACGGCGTCAGCCGACCTTCACCGCGACGATGGAGATGATCGGGTACCAGGTGCTGCTGAGCTCGAAGTGCTTGCCCGGCTGCACCACCCAGGTGTTGCCGTCCGTCGTGGTGCAGGTGTTGTTCTCGTACACCGTCACCTTCTGGTTGGTGTGGTTGTCCAGTCCGCGCGGTCCCGGGAACGGCGGCGCCGTGATGATGCACTGGCCCGTGGGCGGATTGTTCAGATCCGGGTACGTGCCCCCGAAGAAGTCCACGACCCCGGTCGCCGCGTTCGCGGTCGCCCCGGTGCTCAGCAACAGCGGAACGGCAAGGAGCAGTGCGAGTTTGCGCATGCCGTCCGACGCTAGCCGGCCCCCGTATCGCCCCGTTATCGCTTGTGGCGTCCTTGTTGATCTCTGGGCACCATGGGAGACATGTCCGCCGATCATGAGGGTGCCGCCGACGTGGCCGTGGAGAACGACTACGACGGCTTCGCCGAGGCTTACACGGCCGAGAACGAGACCAGCCTCACCAACGCCTATTACACCCGGCCCGCCATCGTCGACCTGGCCGGCGAGGTGGCCGGCCGGCGGATCCTCGACGCCGGCTGTGGTGCCGGTACGGTGTCGGCCGCGCTGCGCGAGCGGGGCGCGATCGTGAGCGGCTTCGACCGCAGCGCCAAGATGGTCGAGCTGGCCCGGCAGCGACTCGGCGCCGACACGGACCTGCGCGTCGCCGACATCGGCCAACCGCTGCCGTATCCCGACGGCGCGTTCGACGACGCCGTCGCCGCCCTGGTGCTGCACTACCTGGAGGACTGGTCCGCGCCGCTGGCCGAGCTGCGACGGGTGCTCAGGCCCGGCGGCCGGCTGATCGTGGTCGTCAACCACCCCATCATGCTCAAGATCGAGCGGCGTGACACCGACTACTTCGCGACCACCAAATGGTCCTCGGAGCACTCCTTCAACGGTCAGTCGGCCATCCTCACCTACTGGCACCGGCCGCTGCACGCCATGACCGCCGCCTTCACCGCCGCCGGCTTCCGCATCTCCGTCATCAGCGAGCCGCCGCCGTCGCCGGAAGCGTACGAGCTCTACCCCGACGACATGGCCAGGTTCCCGTCCGGGTCCTTCTTGAGCTTCCTGTTCTTCGTCCTGGAGGCCGGCTGACCGGGCCTCACATCCGTGCCTTCAGGACGTCGAACTCGCAGCCCGGTGATGCCGGGTCGAAGCCGTGCTCGACCAGCCAGCGGGCCGCGAGCAGGCTGCGCAGCGACCACCAGGCCCGGATTCCGTCGAGGTCCACGTCGCGGCCGTAGCCCGCGACGACGTCGGCGAGATGCTCCTCGTGGCCAAGGGTCAGCGTGGCCAGGTCGGCGCGCGCATCGCCTTGCGCCCCTTCGGACCAGTCGAGCACGCCCGTGACTTCGTCGCCCGCGACAAAGACGTGCGTGATCTGGAAGTCCCCGTGGACAAAGACCGGCGTCCACGGGCCGAGGACCGTCTCCGCGATGCCGCGGTTGCGGTTGATCAGATCGGCCGGGAGGACGTCATTGCTGATGAGCCAACGACATTCCACGTCGAGCTCAGCCGCGATCGCCTCCGCGCTGCGCCCCGGCCAGGGCGGCAACGGCGCATCGTGCAGCGTCCTGGCGGCCGCACCGGCCGCTGCCCACGCCGCCGGAGACGCCGGCGAGGGCTGCCCCAGCCGACCCAGCGGCTTCCCCGGCAGCGCTGCCAGCGCAAGCACCGGCGGCCTGCGCCACAGGATCTCCGGGGTAGGGATCGGCGCCAGCGCCATCGCTTCGACCTCGCGGTCGGTGCGCCCTTGATCAGCGTCGATCTTCAGGAACACGTCGCCGACCCGCAGCGTGGCCCGCTCCTGATGGGCAACGACCACCTCGATCTCCTCCACGGCCGCCATTGTGCAAGGGCCGACCACGGCCGTCGCGCCGTTTATCTCGACTGAGTGCCTGGCGCGGACGCGACGGTAGCGGTCAGGCGTTCGCCGAGTCGCGTTGCCGGCAAGCAGTTCACGGATGAAACAGGTCCGGCGGGCGAGGTAGACCGCACGAGCGTCAGCCGCCGGATCCGCAACGTCGGCTGCGTCACCTCTCGGTCGTCGCAGCGTCGGCAACCGACCAAGCCGATCCGTCCCGGACAGCCTTCAGCCCCTCCCCTTGCCGATCGCGTTGCTTTGTTCTATAACTACTACAACAGTTCACCAAGGGCGGGGGTCACGTGATCATCAGCCTCGATCTGTCCAGCGACGTGCCGATCTACCAGCAGCTGCGGGACCGCATCGTGGAGGGCATCGCGGCGGGGACGCTGCCGGACGGGGAGTCGCTGCCGTCGACGCGGCAGCTGGCGGCGGACTTCGGCATCAACTTCCACACGGTGAACAAGGCGTACGACCTGTTGCGACAGCAGGGGTTCGTGCGCCTGAACCGGAAGACGGGGGCGGTGGTCGGGGCCACGGCCTCGGACGAGGCCTTCGTGGCCGACTGGACGGCCAGGGCGCGGACGCTGCTCGCGGAGGCGGTGGCCAAGGGGGTGCCCGCGAGGGACGTGCTGGCGACATGCCGGGCGGTCCTGGCGGGATTCGACGAAGAACAAGGGGATGAGTCATCGTGACCACGACCGGTGTTGCGGTGCATCTGGTGTTGACGGCTCTGCTGCTCTACCTGGCCTGGCTCACGCCGTCGCTGTCGGCCCGCACGGTCCGCTTCGGCGTCCGGGTGCCGGACGACCGGGTCGACGACCCGGTGGTGCAGCGAGAGATCCGGCGTTTCCGCACGGCGCTGCTGATCACGTGGGTGATCATCGCGGCGTTGGGCGTTGGCCTGATCTACACGGCGGGAGTGGCGCTGGTGCCGGCGCCGGTGCTGGCGCAGATCATCGTCTGGTACCTGCTGTACTACCGCGCCAACCGGGTGATCACGGCGGCGAAGGACGAGGGCGAGTGGTTCGCGAGCAAGCGGCAGGCGGTGACGGCGGACACGACGCTGCGCAGCGACCCGCCGAAGTTCCCGTGGACCTGGCTGCTGCTGCCGGCGCTGGTGGTCGTGGCCGGCGCGGTGCTGGGCGTGCTGCGCTACCCGGACCTGCCGGATCCGATGCCGGTGCACTACGACGTCAACGGCGTGGTCGACCGGTTCGCGCCCAAGTCGGTCGGCAGCGTGTTCACGGTGGTGTTCATCCAAGCCGGCCTGACGGTGGTGCTGTGCGCCATCGCGGCGCTGGTGTTCCGCGGCCCGGCGGACGTGGATCCGGCTCGGCCGGCGGCGTCGGTGCGGGCGCACCGGGAGTTCATCGCCCGGCTGGGCAAGGGATTCATCGCCCTGGCCACGCTGATCAACCTCGGCCTGCTGGCCACCGACTGGGCGATGTGGAGCGGTGCACCGAGGGCGGGCGTGCTGCTGCCGCTGACGCTCGGCCCGATCGTGGTCGGCGTGGCGTTGCTGGTCATGATCATCGTGCAGCGCAACCGCGACCGTGAGCCCGACGAGCACACGGGACTGTCCCATCGTGACGATGACAGCAACTGGATCGGCGGCATCTTCTACCGCAACGCCAATGATCCGTCCTGGTTCGTGCAGCGGCGCTTCGGCCTCGGCTGGACGGTCAACGTGGGCAACCGGGTCGCCCTGGTCACCTGCGCCAGCCTGACGGTCGTGGTCGTCGCGCTCGGCCTGCTCCTGCCGCTGATCCTGCGCTGAGGGGAGAAACATCATGCACAGCCTCGTTATCGCGGCCATAGTGGCCGCGACCATCACCCCCGCCAACAGTGTCGCCGCCGTGGACCGGGAGATCACGTTCCAGTCGGACGGCGTCACCGCCCACGGCACGCTGCACGTGCCCGCGCACCGACGCGGCGACCGGCTCGCCGCTGCCCTGCTGCTGCCGGGCAGCGGCCCGACGGACCGCAACGGCAACCAGCTTCCCGGCCTGCAACCGAACACCTTGGCGCTGTTGGCCGATGCCCTAGGGCAGGACGGCATCATCACGTTCCGGTTCGACAAGTACGGCAGCGGGCCCAACCACACCCTGCCGCCGGCCGGCACCGACTACGGCGTCTTCATCCGCCAGGCCGACGCCGCCTACGCGACCCTGCGGCAGCAGCCCGAGACGAACCCGTTCGAGATGCTCGTCGTCGGCCACAGCGAGGGCGGTATGAACGCCATGCTCGTCGACACCTCCGTGTGGCCGCGGCCGGCCGGGCTGGCGCTGCTGGCCCCGCAGGACGGCCGCATCCTGGACATGATCGCCATGCAGGTCGGCGCGCAGCTCGACGCCGCCCTTCCACCCGACCAGGCAACTGTCCAAAAGGGACTGATCGCCGCCTGGATCTCCGACTACCGTGCCGGCCGACCGGTCAGCACCGCCGGCATGCTGCCGTCGATCGCCCAGCTGTTCCAGGTGTTGCTCGCACAGGGCGACTTCCTCCGCACCGACGACGCGATCTATCCGCCGGACGTCGCACGCCGGGTGCCCCACGGCACGAAGATCCTCGTCGCCTGCGGCACCGCCGACGCCAACGTGCCGTGCGCAACCCTGCCGCCGCTGCTGGACGCCCTGCACGGCGAGCACCTCGCCACCCTGGACGGCCTCGACCACTTCTTCCACCCGGCCGGCAGCCCCGTCGACAACCAGCCCCTGGCCCCGGCCCTGCTCACCGCCCTACACCAGTGGGCCCACCCCTGGACGTCGCACTGAGGTTGGGAAGGGGGCTTTCCCGCAAGCCGAGTGCGGGAAAGCCCCCTTCCCAGCTAATACGTCACACCTTTGGGGCGGCCATGCGGCGACGGTGGCGGGGGCCGATCTTGGCGGCGGCGGTGGTCTCGCGGTCCCATTCGGCGGCGTGGGCGCCGGCGGCGGCGATGACGGCCTCGCCGGTGGCGACGTCGGGCACGACGATGTCGCCGAGCGCCCCGTCGTTGCCGACGAGCACAACGCGGGCGCCGGCCCGGCCGATGCGCTCGACGACGGCCCGGGTGGGACGGCCGTGGGCCGCGACGAAGGCCTTGGCCGAGGAGACGGCCCGGCGCGCAATGGTGGTCTGCTCGGACATTCGACCACCATATGACCAGGCCGGCGACTAGATTGGGCGCAGTGACGCTCGTTACCTCATTCCTCGACTGGTACCTGCCGGCGCATCCGATCGCGGCGGCGAGCCTGGGGCTCACCGAGCTCGAGGACACGCTCGGCGACTACACGGAGGCCGGATTCGCGACCCGGCAGCGGGAGCACGACCAGTGGCTCGCCCGGTTCACCGACGGGGAGCCGCCGACGGACTTCAGCGATCGGATCGACCACGAGCTGGTGCTCACCCACCTGCGCCGCGAGCGGGCGATGGCCGACTGGCCGGCCTGGCGGCGCGACCCGGCGGTCTACGTCGGAGCGCCGATGCAGGGCCTGTTCTCGACGTTCCAGCACAGCCTGCGGCCGGAGCCGGAGCTGGTGGCGTCGGCGCTGAGCCGGCTGGCGGAGCTGCCGGGCGTGTACGCGGCGTGCCGGGCGAACCTGGACGTCGAGCAGGCCTCGCCGCAGATCGTCCGCCGCGCCCTCGCCCAGCTGCGCACCACCCGCGGCTTCCTCACGGAGGTGCTGCCGGCGGCGGCCGAGAACGAGAGCGATCGGGCCCGCATGGCCGAAGCGGGCGCCAAGGCGGCGGACGCGGCCGAGGACCTGGCGGCGTACCTGGCCGATTTCGCCGAGCGGGCGATCGGCGACTGGCGGATGGGCGAGAAGCTGTACTCGACGCTGCTGACCGAGTGCGAGCTGCTCGGCTACGGGGCGGGCGAGCTGCTGACGCGCGGCGTGGCCGCCTGGGAGGCGCTGGACGCGGAGGCCACTGAGCTGGCCGGCGGCGACTGGCGGGCCAAGGTGCGCACGTTCCAGGACGACCACGCGGCGTCCATGGACGAGCTGCTGGCCGAAGTGGTCACGGAGACGGAACGGGCCCGGCAGTTCCTCAAGGACCACGACCTGGTCACCTTCGCCGAGGGCGAGGAGTGCAAGGTGGTGCCCTCGCCGTCGTTCCTGCGGCCGCTGTTCGTGGTGCCCTTCTACGGCGCGCCGCCAGCGATGACCACGTCCCGCATGGGCTTCCACTTCGTGCCGTTCACCCCGGACGACGCCACGCCCGAGCAGGTGGAGCAGCGGCTGCGCACCAATTCAAGGGCATCGCTGCCGACGCTGGCCGTGCACGAGGCCTATCCCGGCCACCACTGGCACTTCTCGTGGCACGCCGGCAATCCGCGACGGGCACGCAAGGTGTTCCGCACCCCGTACTTCGCCGAGGGCTGGGGCCTGTACTCGGAGCGCATGATGCGCGAGCAGGGCTACTTCGCCGACCCGGCGCACGAGCTGGCGCACCTGGACTTCCGGCTGTTCCGGGCGGCGCGGATCATCGTGGACACCGAGCTGCACTGCGGCGACATGACCGTGGCGCAGGCCGAGGAGTTCATGACCACGAAGTACACGCTGACCGCCGGCACGGCCAGGGGCGAGGTCGACCGGTACTGCGCGTGGCCGACGCAGGCGCCGTCCTATCTGACCGGGGCGATGGAGATCGAGGCCATCCGGGACGAGTTCCTGGCCCGTGGCCTGGGCAGCCTCAAGTCGTTCCACGACCGCGTCGCCGGCTCCGGCGCGCTGCCGCTCGGCCTGGCCCGTCGTGTGGTGCTGGAACAACCCGGGGAGCAGGCTGGTTGGCGCTGAGGTAAGAGTCGTCCTCGAACAGGAGTGAGTCCATGCGGGCGGTAGTGGTCGAGAGCTTCGGCGGTCCCGAGGTACTGAAGGCGGCCGAGGCCGCCGATCCGACGCCGGGCGGTGGCGAGCTGCTGGTCAGGGTGGCGGCCGCCGGGGTCAACTACATCGACACCTATCACCGGACCGGCGCCTACCCGATGCCGACGCCGTTCGTGCCGGGCCTGGAGGGCGCCGGCGAGGTCGTCGCCGTCGGCGACGGCGTGAGCCGGTTCAAGGTGGGCGACCGGGTGGCCTGGTCGGCGGCCATCGGCAGCTACGCCGAGCTGGCCAAGGTCCCCGAGGCCGGTGCGGTGGCGGTGCCGGACGGCGTGGAGCTGGAGGTGGCGGCCGGCGCGATGTTGCAGGGCATGACCGCGCACTACCTGACCCGGTCGACCTATCCTGTGCAGTCCGGCGACACGGTTCTCGTGCACGCCGCAGCCGGCGGCATGGGCCTGCTGCTCACGCAGGGCGTGAAGGCCTTGGGCGGGCGGGTCATCGGCACGGTGTCCACCGCCGAGAAGGAGAAGCTGGCCCGCGAGGCCGGCGCCGACGAGATCATCCGGTACACCGAGACGGAGATCGCGCCGGAGGTCCGCCGGCTCACCGACGGGCAGGGCGTGCACGTGGTCTACGACGGCGTCGGCAAGGACACCTTCGACGCCAGCCTGGCCAGCCTGCGCATCCGCGGCACGCTCGCCCTGTACGGCGCGGCCAGCGGCCCGGTGCCGCCGTTCGACCTGCAGCGCCTCAACGCCGCCGGTTCGCTGTTCGTCACCCGGCCCACGCTCGCCCACCACATGCTGACCCGGGAAGAGCTGGACTGGCGGGCCGGCGAGGTTTTCGCCGCCATCCAGTCGGGCAAGCTCACCATCCGCGTCAGCGGCCGGTACCCGCTGGCCGACGCCGCCCGCTCGCACGACGACCTCCAGGCCCGCCGCACCACCGGCAAGCTCCTGCTGATCCCCTGAGTTCGTGCGGAAAGCGTCCTTCCTCCATTCCGAGTGGACGAAGGACGCTTTCACAACCTCAGCGCCGGAAGTGGATCTCGCCGTGGGCGGCGCCGGTGGAGCCGGGGCAGCGCTGGTCGAAGGCGCCGTCGAAGGCGGTGAGGAAGCCGGTGGCCGGATCGGTTTCGATCCGGTCGACGGTGAAGCCGCCCTCCTCGGCGTAGCAGCCGAGGCCGTCGTGGATCAGCAGGACGCTGGCCAGCTCCGGGTGGTCCGGGGCGTAGCCGACAGTGCTGTAGGTCCCGACGTGCAACGGCTCGTTGTACGGGGCGCGCAGCAGCGCGGCGACGTAGCCCTGGCCGGCCTCGGTCTGCACCTTGATCACGTTCTGCGGGTAGCCGACCATCACCTCCTGGTCCGGCTCGGCCCAGTGGCCGCTGGTCCTGACCGGGAACGAGCCGGGCGCGGCGGTGATGTCGAGGCTGGCGGCCGGCCCATCGGACGTCGAAACAGTGTCGGCGAAGGCGCCGGGCCCGGCCAGCACGGCGACGGCGGCGGCCACCGGCAGGGCGACAAGGATTCGCTTGATCATCGATTTCCCTCCCTGGAATCGTGACCCGATACTGTCGCCGCGAGTGATCACGCGGCTACCGGGGAAACCTCACAGCAACGCCGCGAGGCGCCGTGCGTCTATCCCACGCTGTCACCCGATGGGATGAAATGCCCAGGTCACTGCCGCTGGTCACGACGCTGGACTGACTGCACAGCCATATGCACGTGCACGATTAGCTGGTACGGTTCGCCATGTGCACGAGCCCCTGCACGTGCATGTGCACTGGAACCGCTACTGACCGGGAGGGGTCATGGCAGACCAGATCGACATCCACAACGGCATGTCCGCGACCGGCCTGGCCGGCGTCAGCTGGCGCAAGAGCCGGCGCAGCGGCGCGGTCGGCAACTGCGTCGAAGTCGCCCGGCTGGCCAACGGCGATATCGCGGTCCGGAACTCGCGGTTCCCGGACGGACCGGCGCTGGTCTACACGCAGGCCGAGATCACGGCCTTCGTCGGCGGCGTCAAGGACGGCGAGTTCGACGACATGGCATGACAGTTACATGGCATGACGGCGACACGAGATGACAGCGGCATGGCCTGACGGCCATGCCGGCGGCGGGGGTGGCCTCCTGCTCGAATCAGGAGGCCACCGCCGACCCGCCAGTAAAGCAGGACGACACGACGTAAGCGAGCCTAGCTCACGGAAACGGCGAACACGTGCGCCGCGCCGCCGGAGACACCCACCGGCAGGGTGACGCTGCGAACCTGCTTGCCCGCCGCCAGCGTGATCGGCGCGGTGGCGAACAGGTAGGACGTGTACGGCCGGTGCAGCCGGAACTCATAGCGCGGGAACGCCGAGTTGATGTACGGCGTGCTCGCGACCACGGCGTTGCCGAACCGCGGCTGCTCACTGCCCCCTTGCAGCAACCACTCGGACAGTCCGAAATCGGCCGACTGAGTGCTGCCGTCGACATAGGTGATGGTGACCTTGCCGGTGGCGTCGCCGCCCGTCGCCGCACCCAGGAACGCCAGCTTGGTCGCCGTCGCGGGCGCATTCAGCTGCACGGTTTGTCCATCGGCGACAACGTTGTCCGGCGTGCCGGTGCCGGCCGACGACGGCCAGGTGAAGCCGGCGACCGGGCCACCGGGCACGATTCCCTTGGCCGCCAACTGCTGTGCGGAATAGGCGAAGTTGCCGGGATACAACGCGGTGCCGCCGAACTTGCCGAGCCAGCCCCTGTTGTCGTCGCTCACGCCGACGTTGTTCGCCGCCGCGGCGAAACTACCCGGCTTGGCCACGTCCACGGTCAGTTGCGCGGGTAGCTGCTGAGTGCCGGACCCCTTGAAGCTGAACGGAACGGTCGCATAGGTCTCGGCCGAACCGGTGACCTTGACGTCCTGTGTGGACGTTCCGTTCGGGCCGACGGTGAGCGTGCCGCTGGACGGCGTCACGGTGATACCGGCCGGCGGATTGGCCTGCCACGCAACGGTTCCCGAGCCAGTGATGCCTTCGGCCCGCACGGTGGCGACAGCCGAGCCGCCAGGCGCGAGATGCACGGGGCCCGAAACCGCGCCGCGAACCGGGACCTCGCCGTCACGGAACGAGGGCGGCGCGTCCTTCGCGGCGGTGCCCCAAGAGCTGGGCGTGCTGCCCAGGGTGTAGTCGAGCCGGCCGCCGTTGACCGCGAACGACTCCGGCAGCCACGGCTTGCCGCTGCTCTTCCCGTTGAGCCGCAACGACCGCACGTACTTGTTCGACGATGACGCGCCCGGCGCGGTGATCTCGATCCGCTGCCCGCCCTCCCGGGTGATGGTGATCTTCGGGAACAACGGGCTGGCCAGCACGAGCTCGGCCCGCCCCGGCGCCTCCGGGTACATGCCCAGCGCCGCCCACACGTACCAGGACGAGGTGGCTCCGAGATCGTCGTTGCCGGGCAGGCCGGCCGGACCGGGCCCGAACAGCTGCTCGGCGCTGCGCCGCACCACGTCGGCGGTCTTGCCCGGCGCGCCGGCGTAGGAGTACTCCCACGGCACCTCGAACGACGGCTCGTTGGCCATCCACGCGTACGGCTGGTCGGCGGAGCCGTTCAGGATGGTGAAGAAGTTGTCCAGCCGCTTGATCGTGGCCGCGGGTCCGCCCATGGCGGTGACCAGCCCGGACACGTTGTACGGCACCATCCAGGTGTACTGGGCGGCATTGCCTTCCTGGTACTGGAACTCCTGATAGGCGGCGGGGTCGAAGGGCGTGGCGAACTGCCCGCCGCGGTCCCGCGTCTGCAGATAGCCGGTGGCCGGGTTGTAGACATTCTCCCAGTACTGGGCCCGGGCCATGAACTGCCGCTGCACGGCGTCCTGCCCGAGCCGGCCGGCCAGCTGGGCGATGCCGAAGTCGGCGCTGGTCTCCTCCAGCATGTCGGAGACGTTGTCGGCGTGGTAGCCCAGCGTCTCGTAGTCCCACAGGCCGGGCCGTTCCAGCGCCCGCTCCCCCGGCTGCTGGATCCGGGTGGCCCCGGTGACCATGGACGCTAGCGCGCCCCGGACGTCGAAGTCCTTGGCCCCGAAGGCAACCGCGCTGGCGATCATGGAGTGGAACGGGTCGCCGCCCATGACCCCCATGAAGTCGTTGTTCTGCGACCAGCGGTCCCAGATCCCGCCGGCCTGCGTGGCCTGGTTGTACAGCGACTGCGCGATGTCCGAGGTCTCGTGCGGGGCCAGCAGGGCCAACAGCTGGATCTCGTCGCGGTAGACGTCCCAGCCGGAGAAGTTGGCGTACTGGGCGTGTCCACGCGGCTGCTGGTGGACCTTGTTGTCGAAGCCGGTGTAGCGGCCGTCGACGTCGGAGAACAGGTTGGGCTGCAACAGACAGTGGTACAACGCGGTGTAGAACGTGGTGAGCTGGTCGCGAGTGCCGCCACCGATCCGGACCTGGCCCAGCCGGTCGTTCCACGCCTGCCGGGCCTGGCGCACGAGCTGGTCGAAGCCGCCCTGTTCGGCCCGCAGGTTGTTCACCGCGCCGCCGGCGTCCACATAGGACAATCCGACCCGAGCCTGCACGGTGGCGCCGGGCGCGAATGTCACGAAGGCGCCGGAACCGCCCTCCGGGGTGACAACCTGCTTGTCCCAGGTGGCATTGCTGAGGTTGCCGCCGTGGGCTTGCGCGCCGCCGGGAGTCACGGTGCCGTTCTGCCAGGTGCCGACACCGGCGAAGGGCTGGTCGAAGGTGGCGGTGAAGTACAGTTTGTACTTGTTGGGGCCGGCGCAGAAGTGGCCGCTGGCGACCCAGCCGGAGATGGTGTGCTTGGCCGCGTCCACGGTCACGGAGGCGTCGTCGCTGCCCATGGCCGAGTCGGCGGTGTCCACCAGCAGCGTGGCCGGACCGTTGGCCGGGAAGGTGAATCGGCCCATGCCGGAGTGCAGCGTGGCGGTCAGCTCGGTGGTGATGCCGGCGTCGGTGGTGACCTTGTAGTAGCCCGGCGAGGCGGATTCACCTCCGTGTTGGAAGGTCGAGTAGTAGTGGGCCTGGTCGGCCGCCGGGGACACGGTGACCGCGCCGGCGTACGGGATGAACGGCAGGTCGCCGGCCGCGCCGCCGCAGCCGGCCCCGTTGAAGTGGGTCAGGCTGAAGCCTCGGAGCCGGTTCTCCTCCCAGGCATAGCCGCTGTCGCGGTCGCGCACGTAGTACCGGCCGACACCGTCGGGCGCCTTGGGTTCGAGCGGGTTGTCGGGGCTCCACTGCACCATGCCGAACGGCACGTCCGCGCCGGGAAACGTGTCGCCGGCGTAGCTGTTGGTCTCGGGCGTCTGGCCGGCGGCCGCTCCGACGAACGGGTTGACGTAGCCGGCGGGGTCGGCGCCCCGATCTTGCGTGGCACTGTCGGTGTCCGCGGCGGCCGGCACGGTGGCCAACGCGGACACGGCTAAGACGAGTGGCAGGACCATACCCAGGGTTCGACGCATGGAACAGCGCTCCCTTCACGATGACAACGTTGTCACCCGCAGCCCTGGGTGACCGGATGGAGACAATCAGTAGCTGAAGTCCGCGTCAAGGTCCGACCGTCGGGAACGGTCCGAACGGCCGTGGGCAATAGTCGACGT
>DASWRQ010000327.1:0-3512 GCA_036403095.1 Kutzneria sp.
CTCGGTCGCGACGGCCACCACGATGGGCCGCAACCGCGCCCACAACGCGAACACGATGCCCACCACGAGCATCACGATGCCGCCCCACAGGTTGATGTTGACGCCGGCCGCCTTGTCCAGCCCCGCCTGACTGGTGAAGCCGATGCCCATCACCGTCAGCACCACGCCGTACACCACGAACAGCAGCGCCAGCACGTAGCGGAGGTCGAACAGACCCGCGCGCTTCTTCACAGGCTCGCTCATCGAAGTCTGTCCTCCCTCACCAGAAGATGATGTTCAGCACGGCCGCGAGCACCAGCACGCCCGCGCCGAGCACGACCGGCTTGCGGTACCAGCCGGCGTTCTCGCCGGTGTCGGAGTGCCGGAGGCTGTCCCGCGGGGTCAGCGACCACACCAGCCCGACCAGCTCCGAGTCCGGCTTGGGCGCGGTCACCAGCGTGACCAGCACGCTGATCGCGATGTCCATGATGAACGCCGCGCTGGCCGCCACGAAGCTCGCGCCCTGCCCGGACAGCGACAGCGCGCCGGCCCGGTTGAGCACGTCGACGGTGACCGCGGACAGCGTGCCGACGATCAGGCCGATGCCGCCGGCCATCGGCGTCATCCGCTTCCAGAACATGCCCAGCAGGAACGTCGCGAACAGCGGCGCGTTGAAGAAGCCGAACAACGTCTGGAGGTAGTCCATGATGTTGTTGAACTGGCCGGCGATGAACGCGGTGCCGATGGCGATGACGCAGCCGACGATGGTGATCAGCCGGCCGACCCGCAGGTAGTACTCGTCGGGCTTGTTCTTGACGACGTAGGTCTGCCACAGGTCGTAGGTGAACACCGTGTTGAAGGAGCTCACGCTGGCCGCCATGCCGGCCATGAACGCCGCCACCAGGCCGGTGATCGCCACCCCCAGCATGCCGTTGGGCAGCAGGTCGCGGATCAGCAGCTCGATGGTGTTGTTGTAGGTCACGCCGTTGGCCAGCTTGCCGCCGCTGGCCTTGAACGCGGCCAGCTCCGGCGAGATCACGGCGGCGATCATGCCCGGGATGAAGATCAGCAGCACGATCACGGTCTTGGGGTACGCGCCGATCAGCGGCGTGCGCCGGGCCGCCGACATGCTCTTGGCCGACAGCGCCCGCTGCACCTCGGCGAAGTTCGTGGTCCAGTAGCCGAAGGACAGCACGAAGCCGAGGCCGAAGACCAGGCCGATGACCGAGAGCACCGGGTTGGCGATGCCGGTCAGGTTGGAGCCGGGCCAGGAGTGCAGCTCGGCGTAGGAGTCGGAGTTGGCCGCGGTGAGCTTGGCCACCAGGCCGTTCCAGCCGCCCACCTTGTACAGGCCGACGATGGTCAGCGGCAGCAGCATCGCGACGATCACGAAGAACTGCATGACCTCGTTGTAGATCGCCGCCGATAGGCCGCCCAGCGTGGTGTACACCAACACGACCGCGGCGGCCACGATGATCGCCACCCAGGTCGGCCAGCCCAGCAGCAGGTTGATCACGGTGGCCAGCGCGAACAGGTTGACGCCGGCGATCAGCACCTGGGCCAGCGCGAAGCTGAGGCTGTTGACCAGGTGCGCGAAGCGGCCGAAGCGGCGGAGCAGGAACTCCGGCACGCTGCGGACCTTCGAGCCGTAGTAGAAGGGCATCATGACCAGGCCGAGGAAGACCATGGCCGGGATGGCGCCGATCCAGTAGTAGTGCACCGTGGGCACGCCGTACTGCGCGCCGTTGGCCGTCATGCCGAAGATCTCGACAGCGCCCAGGTTGGCCGAGATGAAGGCCAGGCCCGTCACCCAGGCCGGCATCGACCGGCCGGACAGGAAGAAGTCCAGGCTGGAGGACACCGAGCGGCGGGCCAGCGCGCCGATGCCCAGCACCAGGACGAAGTAGAAGCCGAGTAGGACGTAGTCCACGGGCCCGGCGTCCAACCGGAGGTTCGCGTCCGCCAGGACGTCCACCAGCCCCACCTCCACACATCGAACAGCACCGAACAGCATTCACCACCATGTGGCGGAAGCGAACGTTACCGCACAGTCACGGAGCGGTGAACCGGCCGAAACCCAGCTGTTGTGTTTGTTGGAAGGTCACACTAATTGACCATGGGGGGACCCGCTCGGTGACGGGCGGTCACAAGACGATCACGGGTCGGTGATCAAGAGCCGCGCGACCTGGTCAAGATCGCTCCGGGTCACCGCTCGGGCGCCGCCGTGCGGCCCGAAGCCGTCTTTGATCAGGCGCGGGATCACATGCAGATGGACGTGGAACACCGTCTGGCCGGCCGCTGCGCCGTCCGCCAGGGAGAGGTTGATGCCGTCGGCCGGGATCGGGCTGTGCCGGATGCGTGCGGCCAGCCGCTGCGCCAGCTTGAACATCAGAGCGCCCGTCTCCGCCGGCAACTCGGCCAGGTTCGTCGCGTGCCGTCTGGGCGCGATGAGCAGATGGCCCCGGTTGATCGGCCTCAGATCGCAGAAGGCGATCAGCTGCTCGTCCTCGTGCACCACGCTGGCCGGCGCGGCACCGGACACGATGGCACAGAATATGCAATTCAGGTCCAAAACAGACACCCTTTCGGCAGTGTCAGACTGGAGGCCGTGCCGGAGCCTCTCACGCTGCTCACCGCCGTCACGGCGTGGACGGCCGATCCCGTGTCCCTGCTGGTCATCCTGGTCGTCGGCGGCTGGTACTGGCGGTCCGTCCGCCGGGTCGGCGGCTGGCCCCGGGCGCGGGTCGTCGCCTTCTACGCCGCCGGTCTCGGCACGTACGCGATCGCGACCATGTCCAGCATCGGCGTCTACGCCGACACCCTCTTTTTCATGCGGGCGGCCCAGGTCATCCTGCTGTTGATGGTCGTCCCGCTCGGCCTCGCGCTCGGCGCGCCGTTCACGCTGCTGCGCGACACCGGGCCGGCCGAGGTCGTCGTACGGCTGCGTTCCTTGCTGCACAGCCCTTTCGGCAAGGTCATCGCCTTTCCGGCGACCGCGTCCGTGCTGCTCATCGCCACGCCGTGGCTGCTCTACTTCACCGCTTGGTACCCCACCGTGCTGCGGTCGCCGGTCGTCGACGAGCTCACTCGGCTGCTGCTGGTCCTGATCGGTCTTGTTTACTTTTGGAGCCGTTTGCAGCTCGACCCCGTGCCGCGGCGCTTCCACCACCTGGTGTCGGTGTGGATCACTCTCGTCGAGGTCGTCGGCGACGCCGCCCTGGGCCTGACCCTGTGGTTCTCCGGACACATCGTCGCCCAGGACTACTACCAGGCCCTCGGCCGCGCCTGGGGTCCCGACCTGCGGCTGGACCAGACCTTCGGCGCCGGCGTGCTGTGGATCGTCGGCGACCTGGCCGGCCTGCCCTTCCTCGGCGCGCTGGTCAACCGCATGACCAAGGAAGACGCCAAGCAGGCCAAGGAGATCGACCGCGTGCTGGACGAGCAGGAGGCCGCCAGCGGGGACTCCGACCGCCCGTGGTGGGAGACCGACCCCAACCTGGCCGAGCGTTTCAAACGCGGCTGAGCCCTCGCGA